>CBJLOV010000103.1:0-15256 GCA_966424745.1 uncultured bacterium | reverse complement strand
CGACCTCGGCGCCCATCGCCTTGAGGTTGAAGATCTTTTCGCGGCTCATCTTGTCGGGGACGACGAGGATCAGCCGGTAGCCCTTCTGCTGTGCGACGAGGGCGAGACCGATGCCGGTATTGCCGGCGGTGCCTTCGACGAGCGTGTCGCCAGGCTTGATCTTGCCGGCCTTCTCCGCGGCCTCGATCATCGACAGGCCGATGCGATCCTTGATCGAACCGCCCGGATTGGCGCTTTCGAGCTTGAAATACAACTCGCAGGGACCTGCATCGAGGCGTTGCGCCTGGACGATCGGCGTTTCGCCGATCAGCTCGAGCACGCTGCGGTGTACGGCCATGAAAGCTCCTGATCTACGCGCCGGCCCGAATGCCGGCAGCGGGGCCGTAGATGATACAGGACTATGTCGTACCGGGCCGTTGCAGCCGGCGGATCCGATCCCGTTTCAGATTTCCCGTACGCAGGAGCGCGATTCATCGCGCCCGGCCGTTGCATTCCCGCTCGCGGGCGCCATGAATCGCGCCCCTGCGTCCGTCGAGTAATTCTCTCGATCTGCGTATTGGCAGCCGGTCAGTGCACCGCCTGATGGCGATCCCACAGCTCGGTGAGACGGTCCTTGGCGCGCAGTTTCTCGCGCTTCATGGTCATAAGGGTCACGCTGTCCATCGGCAGTACGCCGATCTCGGCATCGTGCACCTTTTTGTCGAGATCCTTGTGATGCCGATACAGACTGCGGAATTCCGCATCGTTCTGCAGCAAGGCATCGACATCGCTTTTACGGCATTCTTCGAACATCGGCCAATCTCCTCTTTCAGGGGCGCAAGACGACGCCACACCCACGGCCGCTCGGGCCGTTGCGTCGTCTACGCGGAGGTCTAGGAAAGGAGCGAAGGGTGCGCGCCGTCTTGGCTTCACCGCGACGGGTGAAGTGCAGGCTCTGGAGTAGGCGACGGCTGCACTCATGGGCTCGGGTACCGGGCCCGCTCGGGGGAGAGACCCGGCAGGCCAAACCTACTCCTTTGGGCCCGGTCGTGCAACTGCGCGTCAGGAAGGCGTCTTCCTCAGCGAAAAATTCGTGCGAAGGCACGCAACCCCTTGATCCGGCAGCGCAAAACAGCTATTCAGGGCAGAGCCCCGGCACAGTTCAGTGATCGGAAAAACTCACCAAAGCGCCGCGTGAAGCCCCGGCCTTCGCCCCGGCACCGACGGCCGTAATGCGCTTGGCCGGAATGCCGGCGGCGACGAGCGCATCGCGCACAGCCTGAGCGCGCTGCTGGGACAGCGCGAGATTGGCCTTGGTATTGCCCGCGTCGTTCGCATACGCCTCGACGCGGACGGATTTGCCCGCCGCTGCCGCGGCGATTTTCGCGATCTGCGCGCTGCCGGTCGGCTTGAGGGTGGCCTGGCCCTGGGCGAAGACGCCTTCGCCGAGGGCGACAGGTGCCGCAGCCTTGGCCGCTGTCGGCGCCGCCGGCTTGGCCGCACCCGGCGACGGTTTGGCGCCGCTGGCGGCCAGGAGTTCGGCTTCCTTGCGCGCCAACTCCGCTTCGCGCGCCTGCGCTTCAGCCAATTTGCGCGCCTGCGCGGCCTGTTTCTTCGCGGTTTCGGCTTGCTTGGTCGTCTGCTCGCTCTGCGTTCGCGCCTCGTCGGCCTCGGCACGCAGGCGCTCGGCCTCCTCGGCCTGGGCAAGACTCTGGATGCGCTGCCTCTCGAGCTCCAACCGCGCCTGCTCGGCGTCGCGCCGGCTTGCGGCGATCAGAATCTGGTCGTGTTCACGGTCGAGCGACTGCAGCTTGCGCTCCTGCACGACGGACTGCGCCGCCGCATAGGCGACGTCGATGCGCCGTTCGGCGAGGAAGACGTAGTGATCGTGCAGTTTGCGCTTGCCGCCGAACTCGGCCAGATTGGCCAGCGCCTGTTCGGCGAGCGCGATTTCGGCCGGGGCCAAGGGCCCGAGCACGCGGTCGTTGATCAACTGGTTGAGACTGCCGCGCAGGCGGCCGTAGTCCGGATCGTCCGAGGCGGCGCAGGCCGCGCCCGCAACGGCCAGCAGTACCCCTGCCAGCATCCAACGCAACTTCCGATTCCCGGCCCGCATCACTGAAACCCTCCCTGCTCCGGCTCGGCCGATATCGACAGATCGCTGCGCAGCTGCGCGTTTTCCCGCGTACGCGCGTCGACCCGCTCGCGCGCCTTGCCGAGCCGAGTCTTGGTTTGGGCGAGATCGCCGGCCGCCTGCGCCTCGTCGGCAAGCTGCGCCGCCGCGTCGTAGTCTTCCTGCTTCATCGCCGCGCGCGCCTGGCCGAGACGCTCCTGCGCCATGCGCAGTTCGGTCGGGGCATAGGTCGAAGCCCCCGCGTCGCGGGCGGCTTCCACGCGCCGTGTCGCCTCCTGCATCTCCCCCAGGGGAGGCTTGGTCTGCGCGCAACCGGCGACGCCGATCACGAAAACGGAGAAGCCCATTCGGGCAATGGCACGCAGGTTTGTCATATCATTTCGCAGGAAGAAAGGCTCGCCGTCGATTCACGCATTGTCCACAAAGCGCAGGCACGATGGCAACGGGCGCACTGGGTAGCAATCGGCAGGGGCAGGTTCAATCGGATGGATATCAGCTATTTTCTCAAATTGATGAACGACAAGAACGCCTCGGACATGTTTCTGTCCACCGGCGCTCCGATCAACATCAAGATCGCCGGCGCGCTGACTCCGCTCGGCAGCGCGGCGATGCCCTCGGGCCTGGTCAAGCGCGTCGCGTACTCGATGATGGACGAGCGGCAGACCGTCCAGTTCGAGCGCGACCTGGAAATGAACCTCGTCACCCAGCTCAAGGACGTCGGCCGCTTCCGCGTCAACATTTTCAGACAGCGCGGCGAGATCGGCATGGTCATCCGCGCGATCAAGAGCACGGTGCCGAGCGTCGAGGAATTGCAGCTGCCGCCGGTGCTGAACCAACTGATCATGGAGCCGCGCGGCCTGCTGCTCGTCGTCGGCGCGAGCGGCTCGGGCAAGTCGACCACGCTCGCTTCGATGATCGATCACCGCAACACCAGTTCGCCGGGCCACATCCTGACCATCGAAGATCCGATCGAGTACCTGCACTCGCACAAGAAGTCGATCGTCAATCAGCGCGAAGTCGGCTTCGACACGCACAGTTTCCGCGAGGCGCTCCGGAGCGCGATGCGCGAAGCGCCCGACGTGATCATGATCGGCGAGATCCGCGATACGGAAACGATGGAAGCCGCGGTCGCCTTCTCCGAAACCGGCCATCTTTGCCTGGCCACCCTGCACTCGAACAATGCCGACCAGGCGCTCGAACGCATCCTCAACTTCTTCCCCGAGGGCGCGCACCGTAACGTGCTGCTGAACCTTTCACTGAACCTGCGCGCGATCATCGGCCAGCGCCTCGTCGTCGGCAAGGACGGGCAGCGCCTTCCCGCGGTCGAGGTATTGATCAACACGCCGCACATCCGCGACATGATCCGCCGCGGCCAGGTGCACGAGATGAAGGAAGCGATGGACCGCAGCCTGTCTGAGGGTACGCAAACCTTCGACCAGGCGCTGCTCAAACTCTATCGCGAAGGCCGCATCGATCTCGAAGAGGCGCTGTCGAAGGCGGATTCGCGCGACGGACTCGCGCTCAAGATCCGCCTCGGCGAAGGCACCGAGGAAATGCCGATGCTCGATACGTTCGAGATGCCGCATTTGTGACGGCAGAGGGCTGAGGAGCATGGCGCTGCGCGCCCGGCTCTTGCGGCCTTCGGCTCAGCTCGGCGTTTTCGGCGCGTCGGGCTGATTGTCCGGATGTGCGCGAACGAAGGCATCCAGCCGCGCGCAGGCCGCGTCGATGCGCAGCAAGGTCGGATACGGCGCCAGATCCATGTTCCAGCGCCGCGCGTTGTAGATCTGCGGGATCAGCAGCGCGTCGGCCATGCCGGGCGCATCGCCATGGCAGAACTTCCCGGTTGCCGGATCCGCCGCGAGACGCTCTTCCAGCGCAGCAAAGGTCAATGCGATCCAGTGCCGCGTCCACTGCAGGCGTGCATCCTCGGCCACGCGCAGCTCGCGCTCGAGGTATTGCATGACGCGCGAATTGTTCAGCGGATGCACGTCGCAGGCAATCGCGAGGGCGAGCGAGCGCACGCGCGCGCGCGACGCCGGCTCGCGCGGCAGTAGCGGCTCGTCCGCGTAGGTCTCGTCGAGATATTCGATGATCGCGAGCGACTGCGTCACCGTGTTCGCACCGTCGACCAGGCTCGGGATCAATTCCTGCGGATTGAGCGCGTGATACCGGTCCGTGTGCTGCTCGCCGCCGTTGGCGACGAGATGTACCGGCACGATCTCGTAGTCGAGGCCCTTGAGGTTGAGCGCGATCCGCGCGCGGTAGGCCGCGCTCGATCGCCAGTAGCTATAGAGTTTGCGAGACATGGATGGAGAGCTTTTTGGACCACGGATTACGCGGATAACACGGATCAAGATCTATTCTGCTTTATCCGTGGAATCCGCGTAATCCGTGGCTGAAAATCAGGCCTTTTCGATCTTCTGCTCGATCGCGCCGAAGATGCTCACGCCCCCGCGGTCGAACATCTCGATGCGTACAGTGTCGCCGAACTTCAGGAACGGCGTCGAAGGTTTGCCGTTCTTGATCGTCTCCAAGGTTCGCCGTTCGGCGAGGCAGGAGGCGCCCTTGCCTTCGTCCTGGTTGGCGATCGTGCCCGAGCCGACGATCGTGCCGGCGGACAGAGGCCGCGTCTTTGCCGCGTGCGCGACGAGGTCGGCGAACGAGAACTGCATGTCTTCGCCCGCCTCCGGCGCGCCGAACCACTGGCCGTTGATATGCGAGGTCAACGGCAGATGCACCTTGGCATCCTTCCACGCCGCGCCGAGTTCGTCGGGGGTAACGAATACCGGCGACAGCGCCGAACGCGGCTTCGACTGCAGGAAGCCGAAGCCCTTGGCCAATTCCGCCGGAATCAGGTTGCGCAGGCTCACGTCGTTGACCAGGCCCACGAGCTGGATATGCTCGGCGGCCTGCACGCTCGTCGCCGCCATCGGCACGTCGTCGGTGACGACCACGATCTCGGCTTCGAGATCGATGCCGTACTCCTCGCTCGTCACCTTCACCGCGTCGCGCGGGCCGTAGAAACCGGCGCTGACCGCCTGATACATCAGCGGATCGACATAGAAGCTCTCGGGCACTTCGGCGCCGCGCGCGCGGCGCACGCGCTCGACGTGCGGCAGGTAGGCGCTGCCGTCGACGAACTCGTAGGCGCGCGGCAGCGGCGCGGCGAGCACGGCAGCGTCGAACGCGAACACCGCCTCGCCGTTGATCGTCTGCGCACGCACGGCGTCGTTGAGCAATTCGTAGACGCGGTGGAGGCGCGGCGCGGCGTTGTGCCAGTCTTCGAGCGCGCGCTGCAGCGTGTGCGCGATATCGGTCGCACGTACGGCGCGGCTCAGGTCGCGGCTGACGACGATCAGCGTGCCGTCGCGGCCGCCTTCCTTCAGGCTTGCTAATTTCATCGGCGAATTTTCCCGGTCAATTCTGCGGAGGGCGAAAGTGCTTTTTCAGCCCCTGCCAGCACTCGTAATAGTCGCGCTGGAGCTGCGGCGATTCCAACGCCTGCGTGGTCGGACGAATCACCGCGCGAGTTTCGAACATGAAGGCCATCGTGTCGACGATATGATCCGGCTTCGTCGTGTCGATCGCACTCGCCTTGTCGAAACTCGCGGCATCCGGACCGTGACCGATCATCGAATTATGCAGGCTGGCGCCGCCGGGCACGAAGCCGCCAGCCTTGGCGTCGTAGGCGCCGTGGACGAGCCCCATGAACTCGCTCGCAATGTTGCGATGGAACCACGGCGGGCGGAACGTGTCCTCCGCCACGAGCCAGCGCGGCGGGAAAATGACGAAGTCCATGTTCGCCGTGCCGAGCGTGTCGCTCGGCGAGGTCAGCACGGTGAAGATCGACGGGTCGGGATGGTCATAGGAAATCGAGCCGATCGTGTTGAAGCGGCGCAGATCGTATTTGTACGGCGCATAGTTGCCGTGCCAGGCGACGACGTCGAGCGGCGAATGATCGATCTTCGCCGACCAGAGATGGCCCTGGAACTTCGCCACCAGCTCGAAATCCCCGTCGACGTCCTCGTAGGCGGCGACCGGCGCCAGGAAATCGCGCGCGTTCGCCAGGCTGTTCGAGCCGATCGGACCGAGATCGGGCAGGCGCAGCAACGTACCGAAATTTTCGGCCACGTAACCGCGCGCCTGGCCCTCCGGCAGATCGACGCGGAAACGCACGCCGCGGGGAATCACTGCGATTTCCTGCGGTTCGACCTCGATCACGCCGAACTCGGTCGCGATGCGCAGACGGCCGAGTTGCGGCACGATCAGCAGTTCGCCGTCGGCGTCATAGAAATAGCGACCCTGCATCGAGCGGTTCGCCGCATACACATGGATGCCGACGCCGGTCTGCGCTTCCGCGCCGCCGTTGCCGGCCAACGTGACCAGGCCGTCGACGAAGTCCGTCGGTGCGGCCGGCAGCGGCCACGGGTCCCAGCGCAGTTGGTTCGGCGTCGCCGGCGCTTCGCCGAACATATTGTGGAATTTGCCGTCCTTGACGACCGCGAACGGCTGATGCACCGCCGCGGGGCGGATGCGATAAAGCCAGCTGCGCCGGTTCGCGTGCCGCGGCGCGGTGAATGCCGTGCCGGAGATCTGCTCGGCGTACAGGCCGTGCGCGACGCGCTGCGGGGAGTTGCGCCCCTCGGGCAGCGTTCCCGCGATCGCTTCGGTCGCGAACTCGTTGCCGAAGCCGCTCATGTATTCAGTTGTCTGCATGCCTAGACCGTTCCTGCACGATTCCAAAGTCCGTTCGCGCTGAGCGTAGCTTGCGTAGCAAGCGAAGTCGAAGCGCCATCAGCCGCTCTCTTTGTTTTTTCCTCTAGCCAACTGCTTGATACGGTTCCAATCGCCGGCAACGTATGCCAACTTTTTTGCCCGGCTCCACCTTTTGAGTTTCCGTTCCAAGGCGAGCGCTTCGTATCTGGTTTCGAATTCCTGTGCATGCATCAAAGCCAGTGGGCGTCGAGAAGCCGTGTAGGACCCATCGAGACCTAGATCATGCAGCCGCATCCTTTCATCCAAGTTGTCGGTGTGGCCGACGTAAAGCGACTTGTCGGCACATTCCAAAATATAGATCCAGAAAGCCATGCGCATTCCGTGACCCCATCCCCCTTCGACTTCGCCGCTGCGCGGCTACGCTCAGGGCGAACGGGCTTTTTCTACAGCACCCCGCGCTCCATCTGCTCGCGCTCGATCGATTCGAACAAAGCCTGGAAGTTGCCCTCGCCGAAGCCGCTGTTGCCCTTGCGCTGGATGATCTCGAAGAAGATCGGGCCGACGCAGTTCTTGGTGAAGATCTGCAGCAGCAGCTTCTTCTTCGTTTCCGGATCGGCGTCGATCAGGATCTTGTTCTTCTTCATGCGCTCGACGTCTTCGCCGTGACTCGGAATGCGCTGGTCGATCACGCTGTAGTACGCGTTCGGCGTATCCAGGAACTCGATGCCGCGCGCGCGCATCGCTTCGACCGTTTCGTAGATGTTGTCGGTGAAGCAGGCGATGTGCTGTATGCCTTCGCCGTTGTACTGCTCCAGGTACTCGTTGATCTGGCTCTTCGGATCGGCGGATTCGTTGAGCGGAATGCGCACCATGCCGTCCGGCGCGGTCATCGCCTTCGACAACAGGCCGGTCTTGGCGCCCTTGATGTCGAAATAGCGGATCTCGCGAAACTGGAACAGGCGCTCGTAATAGTCCGCCCACTTCGCCATGTTGCCGAAGTAGAGATTGTGGGTGAGGTGGTCGATGAAAGTGAGGCCGAAACCGCGCGGCATCATTTCGGCGCCGGGCAGCCATTCCCAATCGGGGTCGTGGATCGTGCCCTTGTCGTCGTAGCGGTCGACGATGTAGAGCATGCAGCCGCCGATGCCCTCGATCACGGGCGCCGCGACCGCCTTCGAGGTTTCCTTGTACTCGATCGACTTGGCGCCGTTCTTGAGCGCCTGCACGCGCACCCATTCGGCGAGCTTGGACACGCGGATCGCAAAGCCGCAGGCGCTCGGGCCGTGCTTGCGCGCAAACTCGGCGGCGAACGAATCCGGATCCTCGTTGATCAGGAAAGTACAGTCGCCCTGACGGTAGTTGTAGATCGGCCGCGTCTTGTGCCGCGCCACCTGGCTGAAGCCGAGGTTGCGGAACAGTTCGTGCAGCTTGGCGGGCTCGGGGGAGGCGAATTCGACGAACTCGAAGCCGTCGATGCCCATCGGATTCTCGAACATGACCGGTTGCGTACCGGCCTTCAACTGTGCGTTCATGACATGTCCCGTTCGGCGCTTTGCGCCACTGGCAATCGTTGAGAAGCGCGGCCGGGGACGGCCGCTTCTTGATCTTCGCAATCAGGGATGATTGCATAAGCTAGTTTCATTTGAAACCAATTGCAAGCCGACCCGCACCCATGACCACGAAGTCCGCAGCCAAGCATCATGTCCTGGAACTGGAGCGCTTCCTGCCGTACCGCCTTTCCGTGCTGTCGAACACGGTCAGCCAGGCGATCGCCGAGATCTACGAGAGCCGTTTTGCGCTCGCGATCACCGAATGGCGCGTGATGGCGGTGCTTGGCCGCTATGAAGGACTGTCGGCGCGCGAAGTCGCCGAACGCACGGCGATGGACAAGGTCGCGGTCAGCCGCGCGCTGGCGAGCCTGATCGCCGCGGGTCGCGTGCGCCGCCGCACCGCCGACCACGACAAGCGCCAGTCGGTGCTGCAGCTCACCGCCAAAGGCTGGAAGGTCTACGACGAGGTCGCGCCGCTTGCGCTCGAACACGAACGGCGCCTGCTTGCCCATCTGGATGCCGAGGAGCAGCGCTGGTTGACCCGCATCCTCGATCGACTGTGGCAGGCGGAGCTGGAAGAGATCGCGAGATAAGCCCCGTCGTCGGGCTGCAGTCGGCTTCAGCCGACCGCGGGTGAGGCGGGATGCCGAACGAGGTGCGGGTCGGGCTCAGGGTCCGGAAAGCTTCGTGATTTCCGATGCGATCGGACTTTCATCCGAGGCGTCCGCCCCTTCTCCCGGCGGGAGAAGGGAGAAAGACCGTGCCGAATCTCGTCCTCTCGCGTCCTTGCGCAGCACGAGGTGGCCGCGTCCCGCGGTCACTTCACGCCGTGCATCAGCTTGCTGATCAGCGGCGCGACGAGGAACAGCAGCGCGCCCGAAGCGATCAGGTACCAGAACCCCTGCGTATAACCGGTGAGCGCCGAAGTCGTCGTCATGCCGGTTTCGCCCGAGACGGCGCCGGCGAAAATGCCCGAGAGATTGTTGCCGTTCGCGACGGAAAGGAACCAGCCGCCCATCGCGAAGCCGACGTAGCGCACCGGCGCGAGCTTGGTCACCATCGACAGACCGATCGGCGACAGGCACAGCTCGCCGACCGACTGGATCACGTAGACCATGAACAGCGTCCAGAACGGAATCTTGTTGCCGGCGTCGACGAGATGAGTGAGCGCGAACATCAGAAGCAGGAACGCGAGGCCGTTGAAGATCAGGCCGAGGCTGAACTTGCGCGCGATCGAAGGCTCGGCGTTGCGCTTGCCCATCCATACCCAGATCGCCGCGATGATCGGCGCCAGCGTGATGATCGCGAGCGAATTCACCGATTGGAACCAGGCAACCGGAAAGTCCCAACTGCCGAAATCGCGATGCACGATCTTTTCGGCGAGGAAGTTGAACGACGAGCCGGCCTGCTCGAAGAACATCCAGAACAGCACGTTGAAGACGAAGATGATCAGCATCGCGATCACTTTGTCGCGCGCGACCGCGCCTTCGCGCAGGCCTTCGATCAACAGCATCGCGACGAGGCCGATGAAGAGCAGGCCGAGAATCCAGGCCAGAGCGTCCGCGCCGAGCCGGGCGAGCAGAAAGTACATCAGCGGCACGCCGATCACGAGATAGGCGGCGACGAGACCGAGATTGCGCGCGCTGAGCGAGGTCGACGACGACTGCCCCACACCTTCGAGCTGGCGGCGCCCGATCCAGAACCACAGCCAGCAGATCGCCATGCCCACGCCGGCCGCGGCGAATACGACGCGGTAGTTCTGCTGCATCGGCGTGTCGGTGATGACGCTGGCGAGCCAGCTTGTCACCACCGGCGAGACCATCGCGCCGACGTTGATGCCCATATAGAAAATCGTGAAACCTGCGTCGCGCCGGCTGTCGCCCTGGCGGTAGAGCTGGCCGACCATCGTCGAGATGTTCGGCTTGAACAGGCCGTTGCCGATGATCACGAGGGCGAGGCCGAGCAGGAACAGGTCCATCGTCGGCAGCATCATCACGAACAGACCGGAGCCCATCACGATCGCCCCGGTCAGAATCGAACGCTGATGGCCGATCAGCCGGTCGGCGATGTAGCCGCCGAATACGCCGGCCGCATAGACCAGGGCGAGATAGGCGCCGTAGATGTTGCTCGCCGGTTTTTCACCGGTGGCGTCGCCATGGTAGAACTGGGCCACGATGTAGAGCGCCAGCGCCCAGCGCATGCCGTAGAACGAGAAGCGCTCCCAAAATTCGGTCATGAACAGCATCCACAACGGACGCGGATGCCCCAACATTTCCGGGAAGGTCAATCGCCCCGCCGCGACCTCGGCGGCCGCATCGCCGCTCGCCGCCCCCACCGCCCCTGCCCCGGTTGCTGCCATTGATTTGCTCCGTATTGCGCCGCGCACAGCGCGATGAAATGAACGCGCCGCGCGGCTTCGGCGATGAGCCGAGCAGCCGGACGGCACTGCGAAAGTCCAAGATGTAACCGTTCTGCCGCGCTTTCGTCAAACAAAACCGATGCCGCGCCGCAGAATGTTTCGGCGATTCATCCCGCCGCCGGATGGGTGCCGATCGTGGTCCGCACCTCGAACAACTCCGGGAAGAAGGTCAGGTCCAGGGCCTTCTTGAGGAAGCCGACGCCCGAGGATCCGCCCGTGCCGCGGCGGTAGCCGATGATGCGCTCGACCGTCTTCATGTGGCGGAAACGCCAGAGCTGGAACTGGGTTTCCAGATCGACCAGGTCTTCGCACAGCGCGTACTCGCGCCAGTAACGGTTGGTGTCCTCGTAGATGCGCTCGAACACCGGCAGCAGTTCGCGATCGGACACGTGCGCCTGCGCCCAATCGCGTTCGAGATTGCGCACCGGCACCGCATGGCCCCAACGGGCGAGGTAACGCAGGAACTCGTCGTACAGGCTCGGCGCTTCGAGCGCCTCGCGCAGACGTGCATGCGCTGCGTGATCGTATTCGAACACGCGCAGCATCGCCGCGTTCTTGTTGCCGAGGAGAAACTCGATGATGCGGTACTGCAGCGACTGGAAACCCGAGGACGGCCCGAGCACGTCGCGGAATTCGAGGTATTCCGCCGGCGTCAGCGTCTCCAGCACCGACCACTGCTCGATCATCTGATGCAGTACCTGCTTGACCCGCGCCACGGTCTTGCCGAACTGCCAGACGCGATCGCCGCGCAGGCAATCGATCGCCGCGGCGAGCTCGTGGATCATCAGCTTCATCCACAACTCGGAGACCTGATGCTGGACGATGAACAGCATCTCGTCGTGGTGCGGCGGGTTCGACAGCGGATGCTGGGCGGACAGCAGCCGGTCGAGTTGAAGGTAACCCCCGTAAGTCAAGCGATCGCGCAGATCGGTCTCGATCCCGGCTTCGAGCTCGCGGCGGTTTTCGGATGCGTTCATCGCCGCCGTTTCCCGGTCCGCTTACAAAGATGAATAAGGCACGTATTGCGAACTGTCATAAATTCTGAGGAGAATCGGTACGGGGTTTCAATGCAAACGGGGTAGTCACAATGCACGACAGTATAGCCGTGCGCGTCAGCGCACGCGGTCGCGTTTCTTTTTTCAACGCGAGCAGCACCGCGAAACATCGCGGACGCCGTTCCCTCCTTCGCGTCGCTCTCGGTTTGGCCGCCATGCTCGGCGCATTGCCGCTCGGCGCAGCCGCCGCCGGCAGTTCCAGCATCGTCGTCAGCCAGCTCTACGGCGCAAACGGCAATGCCTACGAAAGCGATTACGTCGAATTGTTCAATCGCTCGGCGACGGCGCAAAGCGTGGCAGGCTGGTCGATCCAGTACGCAAGCGCAACGGGAACGGGCAACTTCGCCGTTGCCGCGACGTTGTCGGGATCCATCCCCGCCGGTGGCTACTACCTCGTGAAACTCGCGACGACGGCGGGTTCCGGCACCGTCCTGCCCACCGCCGATGCGAGCGGCAGCACGAACATCTCCGGCGCCAACGGCAAGATCATCGTCGCGAGCGCGGCGACGGCTCTCGCCTGCAACGGCAGCAGCACGGCATGTTCGAGCACCGATCTGGCCAAAATCGTCGACCTCGTCGGCTACGGCACGGCAAACTTCTACGAAGGCACCGGCGCGGCACCGGCGCCGAGCAATACGTCGGCCATTTTCCGCAAAGGCAGCGGCTGCACGGACACCGACGTCAACAGTGCGGATTTCCAGACCGGCACGCCGGCTCCCCGCAACTCCGCGACGGCGGCGGCCCCGTGCAGCGTAAGCACCAACCCGGCAGGCACGGGGAACGCCAATCCAAGCTCGGCGGGACCGGGCGACGCCGTGTTGCTGACCATTGCGACGGTGCAGGGAGCCAATCCCGCCAGCGCGATCACATCGGTAACGGTGGATTTGAGTCCGATCGGCGGATCGCCCTCACAAGCGTTCTATGACGACGGCACCAATGGCGACGTCACCGCCGGCGACGGCACCTGGTCGTTCCGCACGACCGTGAGCGCGGCGACCTCCCTCGGCGCAAAGGCGTTGCCCGCGACGATCGGCGACGGCGTGCCGCGCACCGGCACGGCGACGATTTCGTTGACCGTCATCTCGCCGCCGGAACCGCACAGCATCATGGAAATCCAGGGCCGCGGAGCACGCTCCTCCTTTGCCGGAGCCGGCACCGCCCTGGGCACGACCTACGTCACCACGCCGAGCTCCGGACACCAGAACATCGTGACCGCGGTCGGGCCGAAAGGCTTCTTCATGCAGGACACCGTCGGCGACGGTGACGTGACCACCTCGGATGGCGTTTACGTCTACACCGGCAGCGCGCCGACGGTGACGGTCGGCGATCTCGTCAAAGTCAGCGGCCGCGTGCAGGAGTTCAGCGGCTCCACCGAAATCGCCGGCGGACCGTCGTATACCGTGGTCGGCCACGACGACAATTCGGTTCCGGCGCCATACGATCTGAGCGCCAATCTTCCGAACACCAGCCCGGACAGCGGCATCTGCACCGGCTCCGGTTCGACGATCAAGGTGCCGTCGGCCGACGGCCAGACGCGCAACGACGGCTACCAGGCCGCCAACTTCGCCTGCCTCGACGGCATGCTGGTGAAGCTGAGTCAGGGCATCGTCAACGCACCGACCTACACCGCGGCGAACAGCGGCATCACCCCTTCCCCGACCACGCCGAACAACGGCTTCTACGCCGTCGCCGGCGGCAGCCGCTCGTTCCGCAAGCCGGGTATCCTCGGCAGCGATGCGAACCGGACGTCGACCATCCCGACCTTCTGGGGCAATCCGGAGCTGATCCAGGTTTACTACCCCGGCCTCGGCGTTTCCGCGAGCAGCTTCCCGACCGCGCCGAACATGCCGGGCGGCGGCATATACAACGGCGGCCAGCAGATCAGCTTGACCGGCGTGATCCAAGGCTACCAGTCGGCGAGCATGCCGGATCCGACCTACGAGCTTTATCCGCGTTCGGGTGCCGATCTCGTTCTCGGCAGCGCGCCGGCATATCCGGCACCGGTATCCGATCCGATTGCGGGCAAGCTGACGATCGGTACGCAGAACCTGCTGCATTTCTTCAACAACACGGCCGACGGCGCGGACACGAGCCAGTACAACGACACCTGCGCGGGGACCGGCGTCGACGACACCTGCCCGACCGCTGCCCAATACGCCACGCGCCTGAAGAAGATATCGCTGCAGATCCGCAGCGTGCTCAAAGCGCCTGTCGTGCAGGTGGTGCAGGAAGCGGAAAACTATAGCGTCCTCACCGATATCGCCAACCAGATCCGCAGCGACGATGCATCGATCGGCTACCACCCCTACCTGATTCCGGGCAACGACCCGGGCGGCATCAACATCGGCATTCTGGTGCGCGACGGCGTCACGGTGAATTCGGTCACGCAGATCAACGCCGGCTCGATGACCAGCGCCTGCAGCGGCGGCGGCACCTGTCTGCTCAACGATCGCCCGCCCGTATTGCTCGATGCCGTATATCAGGGATACCACTTCCGCGTGCTGGCGATCTACGACCGCTCGCTCGGCAATCTCGGTGTCAAGGATTATGTCGGCCAGAAACGCCGCGAACAGGCCGAGCAGGTGGCGTCCATCGTGCAATCGCTGCAGACCTCGGGCGGCTCGACGTCCGGCAATGCTCAGCAGAACGATGCCGGCGCGGTCACGAACGGCACGTTCCCGATCGCCGGCGACGCAACGATCCCGGTGATCGTGCTCGGCGACTTCAACGCCTACGAATTCAGCGACGGCTATGTCGACGTGACCGGCACGATCATGGGCACGGCCGATGCCGATCCCACGCACAGCGTGTACCCGCCGACCAACGGCTACGTACGGCCGAATCCGGTGCTGTTCGACACCGGCAGCAGCGTGCCGCAGGGCCAACACTATTCGTACAACTTCCAGGGCCTGCTGCAGGAAATCGACCACATCCTTCTCACCTCGGCCGGGCAGAACGACTTCGTCTCCGTCGAAAGCGGACGCGGCAATTCGGATATCTCGGTCGCCTCGCTCACGCTGACGCAGAACGCCACGCCGATGCGCACATCGGACCATGACGGACAGGTCGTCACGCTGGGCTATGTGGTGACGCCGAGCGCCGGAGCGCACGGCACGATCAGCCCGTCGACGCCGCAAACCGTGGCCAAGGGCAGCCGCCTCACCTTCAAGATCCAGCCCGAACCCGGCTATGACGCGCAAGTCGGCGGCACCTGCGGCGGCGGCATGGACGGCTTGTACTACACCGACAACATCGTCGCCGACTGCACGGTCGTGGTGACCTTCGTACCCGCGCCGGTCGACGGCGTCTGCGGCGACGACGACGGTCAGACTCTGCTCGCGCAGCCGACCCGTCTCTGCCTCGACGGCGCGCCGAGCGCGATCAGCGGCAACGGCCATCC
>CBJLOV010000102.1:0-15332 GCA_966424745.1 uncultured bacterium | reverse complement strand
ATCAAAAGGCGGCCATCCCTGGCCGCACTTCTCAATAGAGAGAGAACCGTCATGAAAACGCAGCGTCTCACCTTGCTCGTCTCGCCGGAGGACAAGCGCCGCTATCGCAGCCTCGCCAAGGAGCGCGGCATGAACATGAGCGAACTCATGCGCGAGGCCGTGCGCGCCTATGGCGTCAACACCATCGACGATCCGCGGGAACTCGTCGCTCTGACCGCAGAGCTGCGCGAAGCATTGCCGGCGATGCGCCGCAGCGTGCGCCAGGCCAATGCGTCGGTCGAGCGTGCGCTCGCGAGCATCGCCAGCCGCCAGTCCAAGCCCTCCAAGGCAGGCTGATGGGCGCCCTGCTCGACGCGGTGAAAGTGCTCAAGGACGTACTGCGCATGCGCGACGACCTCGACCGCCTGTCGAAGAACGTCGACAAGCTCGCCAACGCCGCCAACGAGATCGACAAGCGCCTGATCCGCATCGAAACCATGGTCGAGCTTGCTGAAAAGCGCAGCGCGAGGCAGGCGCGTTTGCCGTCGAAATGACCGCGTCGACATGGACGCAAGCGGAAGAATCAAGGGATTGAGCCACGAAGAACGGGAAGAAAAGCATTTGAATTTTTTGATTTCCTTCGTGTTCCTCGTGTCTTCGCGGCAACTCTTTTGATCTTTCTTTTCCATTGACCCACGATCCGCCAAGCACCGAGACAACTTGTACGCCCTCGCCCGCCCCTTCCTGTTCTGCCTCGACGCCGAGCGCGCGCACGATCTCGCGCTGATGTCGATCGAGGCCGCGTATCGCACGGGCCTCAACCCGCTGCTTGCCGCAAAACCGGCGCCGCTGCCGGCGCGCGTGTTTGGCATCGACTTCGTCAACCCGGTCGGACTCGCCGCCGGGCTCGACAAAAACGGCGCCTACGTCGACGCCTTGGCCGCACTGGGCTTCGGCTTCATCGAAGTCGGCACGACGACGCCGCGGCCGCAGGCCGGCAATCCCAGGCCGCGCATGTTCCGCCTGCCGGAATACGAAGCGGTGATCAATCGCCTCGGCTTCAACAACGGCGGCGTCGACGCGCTGGTACGCAACGTCGAACGGGCGAAGTTCGGCGGCGTGCTCGGCATCAACATCGGCAAGAACAAGGACACGCCGAACGAGCGCGCCACCGACGACTATCTGCACTGCCTCGAACGCGTCTATGCGCGCGCGAGCTACATCACCGTCAACATCTCCTCGCCGAACACGCAGGGCCTGCGCGACCTGCAGGAAGAAGAAACGCTCAAGCGCTTCATCGGCACCCTGCGCGAACGCCAGGAACAACTCGCCGCACGGCACGGGATGCGCAAGCCGATGCTGTTGAAGATCGCGCCCGACCTGAGCGAAACCGAACTCGACGGCATCGCCGCGGTTCTGCTGGAGGCGCAGATCGACGGCCTGATCTGCACGAACACGACGATCGACCGCAGCGCCGTCGCGAATGCGCGCGAGGCCGGCGAAGCCGGCGGGCTCTCCGGCAAGCCGCTGATGGCGAAGGCGACCGCCGTGCTGCGCGGCATGGCGCAGCGCCTCGGCGGCAAGATTCCGCTGGTCGGCGTCGGCGGCATCGTGCGCGGCGCCGATGCGGCGGAAAAATTCTCCGCGGGTGCGAGCCTCGTGCAGTTCTATTCGGGACTGGTCTACCGCGGACCGGCGCTGATCGGCGAGTGCGTCGAAGCGCTGCGCGCCCGGAGCGGCAAGGCGGCGGCATGACCGGCAGCGGCATCGGCCCGACCAAGCCGTTCGTCACGACCTTCGGCTACACGGTCCACGAGAACGCTTCGCTGCTCGAACGCACGACGTTCCGCGTGCCCGCGCGCACGCCGACCCTGATCGACGTGCACGAATTCGACGCGGTGCCCGAACTGCTCGACCAAGCGGCGCGGCAGAGTCGCGACGTGCTGATCCTCGGCGGCGGCAGCAACATGCTGTTCACGCGCGACTGGTCCGGGGTCGTGCTCGCCGTGCGCACGCGCGGACTCGACCTCATCGTGGAACACGCGGGCGGCGCCCCCGGCGACGCCGCGATCGTGCGCGCCGCCGCCGGCGAAATCTGGGACGATTTCGTCCACTGGACGCTGGCGCACGGCCTCAAGGGCCTGGAAAACCTCGCCCTGATTCCGGGCAGCGTCGGTGCCGCCCCGATCCAGAACATCGGCGCCTACGGCGTCGAAGTCGGCGAGTTCGTCCATGCCGTGCATGCGTTCGATCGCACCACGAATGCGATCGTCCACCTCGACCGCGACGCCTGTGCCTTTGCCTATCGCGATTCGCTGTTCAAGCGCGAAAGCGGGCGTTACCTGATCAGCGCGGTCGATTTCCTGCTGCCGCGCGAACGCAGGCTGAGCCTGGACTACGACGGTGTGCGCGAAGAACTCGCGACGATGGGCGTGGACCGACCCGATGCCCGCGCCGTCGCGCACGCCATCTCGCGCGTGCGCACGCGCAAGCTGCCCGATCCGGTCACGACCGGCAATGCCGGCAGCTTCTTCAAGAATCCGATCGTCTCCGCCGACCTCGCCGCTGCGCTCAAGCACGAACACTCCAGGATGCCGGTCTGGCCGCTAGCGGACAAACAGGCAAAGCTGTCGGCGGCCTGGCTGATCGAAGCTTGCGGCCTCAAAGGATTCCGCGACGGCGACGCCGGCGTTTCCGAGCAGCACGCGCTGGTCCTGATCAACTACGGCAACGCGAGCGGCGCGCAGATCTGGGCGCTCGCGCTGCGGATCCGGGAAAGCGTTCTCGCCCGTTTCGGCGTCGCCCTGGAACCGGAACCCCTCGTGGTGTGAGCCGCGCCGCTTCCAGTACCAGTAGATCGGCATCGCCGCGAGAATCAGCAAGGCGATGACCGCGGCATTGCGCGGATTCGACATCACGTTATTCGCGATGCTCGCCAGCAACACGCCGGCGCGCACCGCCGGCGGCGCCAGCCGGCCGAACTCGGAAAACGCCGAAGAAGGCGGAGGTGCAAGCTCGGTCTTGATCGAATATTCCGCGGACATGGTCGTTTCCTCGGCTCCGTTTGCGATGGCGATACCGCGTATCGCCTGCCCTGCTTCTGCTTTCTCGACGAACCAGGGACCGCGGAATCGACAAGCCTTCGGGGATTTTCGTCGCAAGAGATGGAGTCGGGTCTTCGCGCATCGCCAATTGGGGATGCCTGAAAAAGCGTTCAACGCGAATTGACGCGGATAAAGAGCTGAAGAACGCGGATTGACGCGGATAGAGCCGGAAGCGATCCGGGTTTTACCGTGGTCGGGGTGTTTTTGAGCTTGGTCCAAACGCTCTTTGAGCCGATGCCGGTGTCCTTCCCCGATCGCCGTCTGCGCCTTTTCTTCGAGTCCTTCGCGGTTGAATCTTTTCTTTTGCCACGCCGGCCTCGAGTGACGCCTATTCGCTGCATTGGAAGTACAGCAGGTGGTCCGGATTGAGCGCGATCGTCTGGCCGAGGCTGATCGTGCCGCTGCGGTGCAGGCGCACCTCGTCGCGGTGGAAACAGAGCTCCTCGTCGCTGCCGAATTTCACCCAGGAACCGTTCGTCGAGCGATCGGAGACGACGAAATAGCCGCGCTTGTACTCGATCAGCGCATGGTTGCGCGACACCCATTCCGCGTCGACGACGAGGCTGGACGACAGATCGCGCCCCAGCGTGAACGGCGGCGTCAATTCGTCGAGATCGATCGCGCGGCCGCGGTAGCGCAGATGCAGGCGCACGCGCGACGTCGCTTCGGCCTCGGCCGAGATCGCGCGCTGCACCATGGTCAGGTTGGAAGTGTCCTCCTGCCAGAGCACGTCGACGATGTCGATCGGCATCAGCTTGCCGGCGACGCGCGTCTGCCCCATCGAGCGCGCACGCAGCATGCCGGCATTGGTCAGCAGGCGTACGGTCGAAGCGGTGGTGATGATCTGTTCGCGCTTGGCCAGCGCGGTCATGCGTGCGGCGGTGTTGACCGCATCGCCGTAGACGTCGTTGTCCTCGGCGAGGGTTTCGCCGTGATGCAGGCCGACGCGGATGGCGAGATGATCGCGCGCAAACTCCGCGTCCAGCGCAATGCGCTTCTGCATGTCGACGGCGCCGAGCAGACCCTGGATCGGCCCCGGGAAGGTGCACAAAACCTCGTCGCCGATGGTCTTGATCACGCGCCCGCCGTGTTGGCGCGCCACTTCGCCCACGGCACCGAGGACGCTGGCGATAAGCCGCCGCGCTTCGAGGTTGCCGCGCAATTCGAACAGTTTGGTGCTGCCGCTGACGTCGGCGAACAGGATGGTCAGTTGCTCGCTCATCGGCGTGAAGTTTAGCCGTATTTCGAGCGGGGAAAGCGATTTGTGACGCGGATAAGAGCCGATCAAAGCCGATCAAAGCGGATAAAGCACAGGGGCACGGAGCCGGCCTTTATTCCCTTTGCTCCATCCGCTTTTATCCGCCCAAATCCGCTTTGATTCGCGTCAAGCGCCTTTCACGCCAATAGCGCAGCCGCAGCGACGATATCGGCCTCGCCCGGGAGGACGAGAAAAGCCGCGCCGGCCAGCGGCGTATAGGTGTCGGCGCCGACGACGCGCTTGAACGGCGTCGCGCCGAATCCCGCTTCCGCGATCGCGGTGATCACGCCCTCGCCGACGCCGGCGCTGTGGCGGCCTTCGTCGACGACGAGGATGCGTTTGGCCGACTTCGCCTGCTCGGCGATATAGGCTTCGTTGAGCGGCACCAGCCAGCGCAGGTCGACGACGCGCACTTTCCAGCCGTGCGCCTTCTCGATCTCGCGCGCGGCGCGCAGGCTCATCGGCACGCCGTTGCCGTAGGTGAAGACAACGAGATCCGGGGAAGGGCTGGGGGCCGAGGGCTGAGCGGCATCGCCGTCGCTTTCGTAGACGCGGCCTTCGCCGAGCGGCATGGCTTCGTTCGGCGGCGGATACGCGAACGACCATTCGCCGTCGCCGGCCGCGTACAGGTCCTTGGTCATGTACAGCGCGATCGGTTCGAGGAAGATCGTCACGCGGCCGTCGACCTTGGCCAGCGCGGCGAGCGTGCGCAGCATCGTCGCCGCGTCGTCGCCGCGGCTCGGGCAGCCGACGACGAGGCCGGGGATGTCGCGCAGCGCGGCGATCGAGTTGTCGTTGTGGAAGTGGCCGCCGAAACCGCGCTGGTAGCCGAGTCCGGCCATGCGCACGAGCATCGGGTTGCGGTACTGGTTGTTCGAGAAGAACTGCAGCGAAGCGGCCTCGCCGCGGATCTGATCGCACGCGTTGTGGAAATACGCGAGGTACTGAATCTCGGGCACCGGCAGCATGCCCATGTTGGCGAAGCCCTGGGCCAGGCCGAAGATCATCGTCTCGTCGAGCAGGGTGTTGAACACGCGCGCGTTCTTGAACGCCTTGTGCAGGCCCTTGGTCACCGTATACACGCCGCCCTTCTGCGCCACGTCCTCGCCGAACAGCAGTGCCTCGGGATACTTGGCGAACAGATCGTGCAGCGCGTTGTTGATCTGGATCGCCAGATGGCGCGGCGGCAGTTTCTCGGGCAGCTTCTCCGCGCCGCCGAACACCTTCACGCGCTGCGTCTCGTAGTCGGCGCGCTGCGCCTCGGCCTGCACCTTGTCGGGCGTGTACGGCGCCAGCGGCGCGACGACCTCGGCAAGCGAAGTCAGCTTCGGCCTGCGGTCGGCTTCTTCGGCCGCGGCGAAACACTTGGCACGGAAGTCCTCGTAGCGCGCGAGCAGCTGCTCCTTCGTGTATACCCCGGCTTCGAGCGCGATCGCCGCGCTGCGCAGCAGCGGATCGGTCGCCTCGACCGCCATCAGCTCCTCGAAGCTGCGCCATTCGATTTCGAAATCGGTACCGGCGTGGCCCATGATGCGCGTGGTGCGCAGATGCAGGAACGTCGGCCGGCGCGTCGTGCGGCAATGATGCACGGCGCGCGCCACGCCTTCGTAGCCCGCGGCGAGGTCGAGGCCGTCGGCGTAGAAGTAGTCCAGATCGCGGCGCTGGGAAAAACTTGCCGAGATCCAATCGGTCGGCGTCTTCACCGAAATGCCGATGCCGTTGTCCTCGCAGACGAAGAGCACGGGCGCCGGCAGCTTCTGGTATGCGGTCCATGCCGCCGCGTTGAACGCGGTCTGCGCGGTGGCATGGTTGGCCGAGGCATCGCCGAACGAGCAGACCGCGATCGAATCCTCGGGCACCGGCAGCGCATGGCCGATGCGCCGCGCCTGCTCGATCGCGACCGCCGTGCCGAGCGCCTTGGGCAGATGCGAAGCAATCGTCGAGGTCTGCGGCAGCACCCAGAGCGGCTTCGAACCCCAGACCTTGTGGCGGCCGCCGGAGGCGGGATCTTCGGCGCTCGCGGCGAAACTCAGTGCCGAATCCATGATCGGATCCATGCCGGGCAGCTTGCGGAAGCGTTCGGCCATGAAGCCGCCGCTGCGATAGTGCAGAAACGCCGGATCGGTGTGCCGCGTCAGCCGCGCCACCATCGCGTTGCCTTCGTGCCCCGACGAGCCGATCGTGTAGAACACCTTGTTCTTCACCCGCAGTACGCGCGCCATCAGATCGAGATGGCGGCTGACCAGCTGCGAGTCGAACAGCTCGATGAAATCGGCGACCGTGCACAGGCTGCCCGGAAGGACCGCCGCGTCCGCCGCACCGCGCGCACGCGCCGCGCCCGGCCAATTGCGCACGAACTCGAGGAAGTTCTGATCGCAGACTTCGGCGCGGTTGACGTTCTTATGACGTGCGGGGATCGGGTTGACGGCGGCGTTCATGCGGGAATTTCCGTGGATATTGGCTCGCATTTTATTGCACATGGTGTATGGCACGCAGTACCAATTCGCGCTGATTTGCCGAGTCGTCGGGGGATCATTGAGGGCCTCGCCGCTTTTCAGGCCGGGTTGTCTTTTTGGGTTTCTCTTTTGGAGCAAGAGCTTCCACTCGCCCTACGGGCGAGCGACCTACTTTCTCCGCTCGTGCAGAGAAAGTAGGCAAAGAGACACGCCCCAGAACATTGCGCCCTTCGCACATCTTGTCCGAAGGGTCCGCGTCGGCGGTCGGGGTCCGCTAACTGCACATCCCTGTGCAATAGCGGAATGCGCACGATCCATCGCGCCCGGCTCTGCGTTTGATCTTGCCCCGTCTTTTGACCTCGGGTCCCCGGCATGCCCTCGCCCATCCGCACCGCGGAGGGCGGGAGAAGCCGCGCAGCGGCGTATCCCGCCGTTACCGTGTCCACCCCAAGAAGGCGGGATGCGCTTCGCTCCTCCCGTCCTACGGGGCTGGCTTTTGATCCCTGAGCTCCTCAGCCGCACCGCGTAGGGCGGGAGAAGCCGCGCAGCGGCGTATCCCGCCGTTACCGCATCTCCCCAAGAAGGCGGCGGGATACGCTTCGCTTCTCCCGCCCTACGGGGGCGCGAGAAGCGGCGAGCGGGAACAAAAGCCGGGCGCGATGAATCACGACCTTACGACTCCCGCCGGCACGGGAATGACGAACGGGCGCACGCGCGACAGCGGCCGTCAAAAACCGTAATGCCCGTAAACACTCCAGGTGAACGGCGGCAGCACGTTGGTCGCATCGCAATTGCCGCCCGTCTGCGCGCCGCCGCCGCGGTCGAGCGGCCATTGAGTAAGGAACGGCACCCTGCGCCCGGTGCTTTTCATCGCCGACTGCAGGTTCGCCGCGGCGACCGGATCGTCGTAGTACGCCTCGGCGACGATCACCGGCGCATCGCGCCAGCCGAGCGTGCCGCCCGGATCCTCGCGCCGCATCGCCTGGTCGTACTGGGTGAACTTCACCGCCTCGTTCGCCGCGGCGTCGCCGTAGACGTCGATCGCGAACACGGCCGGATAGCGCGGATTGCCGCCGCCGATGTCGTACACGTAGCGCATGTGGCGCACGCGCGAACGCATGTCCCCGGCATCGTCGTCGGTGAGCGAGGAAAATCCGATCGTGTCCGCACTGCCGTAGGCGGCGTAATAGCTCTGCCACAGCGAGCGCACGGCGCGGCTCCAATTGGCGTTGTCCGGGTATTTCCACGGATCGGGAACGAGAGGCAGTTCGGAATCGCGCGGCGCGGCCTCCACGCCGAGGTCGATCAGATATGCGAGCTGCGAACTCGCGACGGCCGGCCGGATCGCCTGGACGAAATTCCAATATTCGCCGACGAGGGCAGGATCGAAGTTCGAGTTCGGCGGATAGATCACGCCGACCGGGAAGAAGCGGAACAGCACGCTGCGGAATCCGGCCGCCTTCACATCGGCGAGCAGGTTCGCGACGTTCCGCACGGCAAGCGCGACGTCGGCCGGATCGCTCGAATCGATCGCGGTTCCGGTCGGCACGCCGTGAGCGAAGTAGACGCCCACGCTCAGCCGCGCCTGCCCCGCCGCGAACATCGCCGCCAGTTGCGCCTGCGCCAGCGCGCGCACTTCCGCGCGGTCGTAGTTGGGCACGACGCCGTACGGCTCGCGCTCGCAGCCGGCGCCGAGCGTGTACCAGAGGTAGTTGCTGCCGCCGCGCAGCGGGCCGGCATGCGCCGGCGGACGCGGCGGCGAATGGCGCGGCGGACGTTGCGGAAGCATCGACGCGAAGGCGCCGCCGCCGATGACGAGCATCAACGTTGCGAACACGACACCTGCCAGGCGGCGCGACATACCTGTCCCCTTTTGCCGGCGCGCGGTCAGGCCTGCATGCGCACGAAGCGCGGCTGCGCCTGCACCCGCGCCAGCCAGGCGCAGACCAGCGGATAGGCGCCCAGATCGAAACCGCCGTCCGCCGCGCAATGGGTGTACGCGAACAGGGCGATGTCGGCGATCGTATAGCCGTCGCCGACGAAGAACTCGCGCCCGGCGAGATGTTTTTCCATCACTTCGAGCGCATGCGAACCGCGCTCGATCAGTCGCGGCAGGTCGGCGCGGCGCGCATGCTCGGCCGGCAGCCAGCGGCAGATGAAGCGCGCCACGGCGACGTACGGTTCATGACTGTATTGTTCGAAGAACATCCACTGCAGCACCTGCGCGCGCGGCCACGGCTGCGCGGGCAGGTACGCCGCGCCTTCGGCCAGATAATGGAGGATCGCGTTCGATTCGGACAGCCTGCGGCCGTCGTCGAGTTCGAGCAGGGGTACCTTGCCGTTTGCGTTCTTGTCGAGAAATTCCTGCGTGCGCGTTTCGCCGTTCGCGCTGTCGACGTCGATCCAGCGGTACGGCCGTTGCAGCTGTTCGAGCAGCAACTGCACCTTGTAGCAGTTGCCGCTGGATTTCATCCCGTAGACGGTGACCACGCCGCGCCTCCTTTGCGCGCCATTCTACGCTCGCCGGTCGCGGCATCGCATCAACGCAATCGCCGTCGTGGGGGTTCGATTTATCGAACCCTGCTTTTGGGCTTTGGCGAGCAAGAGCCGGGCGCGAGATGAACGAGTTTTCTTTCGCGCGAGACGCGCGAAAAGCGCGTCCCTAGGGCGTCCGGCGCGCCAGCCACTCCTCGCGCGACTGGGCCCAGACGTCGACTTTCGATGCTTCGAAAGGGGCCGGCAGCCGGCCCGGGCCGCGGTTGCGCGAGCCGAGCTTCACGGCGACGCTTTGCGAGGCGCGGTTGTCCGGATCGATCGTGTGGATCACCTCGCTCCAGCCGAGATTCGCGAAGGCCCAGTCGATCGCCGCGGACGCGCCTTCGCCGGCATAGCCCTTGCCCCAGGCGTCGCGAACGATGCCCCAGCCGACTTCCGTTCCGGGCCAGCCCTCGGGCTGCCACGGTCCGAGCCGCCCGACCCAACGCCCGCTCGCCTTCTCGATCACCGAGAACATGGCGAAGCCGAACAGCTGCCAGGCGCCGGCCATGCCGCAGAAGCTGCGCCACGCGATCGAACGGCTCTGCTGGCCGCCGATGAAGCGGGTCGCTTCGGCGTCGCCCATGAACCCGGCCCAGGCGTCGAAATCCTCGCGCCGCGGCGGGCGCAGGATCAGGCGATCCGTTTCGATGTGGACGGTGTCGCTCGCCATGCAATCAGAACGCGTTGATCCCCGTCACCTCGCGGCCGACGACGAGCTGGTGCACGGTCTCGGTGCCTTCGTAGGTGATCACGGATTCGAGATTGAGCGCGTGGCGGATCGGGCTGTGCTCGGTCGTGATGCCGGCGCCGCCGAGGATGTCGCGGCACTCGCGCGCGATGTCGATCGCCATGCGCACGTTGTTCCACTTTGCCAGCGACACCTGGGTCGGCTGCATGTTGCCGGCGTCCTTGAGGCGGCCGAGCTGCAGCGACAGCAATTGCGCCAGCGTGATCCGCCGGGCCATGTCGGCCAGCTTGAGCTGCACCGCCTGGGTCGCCGCGATCGGGCGCTTGAACAGCATGCGGTTCTTCGCGTACTCGGTGGTCTCGGTGAAGCAGGCGATCGCCGCGCCGATCGGGCCCCAGGTGATGCCGTAGCGGGCCTGGGTCAGACAGCCGAGCGGACCCTTCAGGCCCTTCACGTTCGGCAGGCGGTTCGAGTCGGGCACGCGCACGTTGTCGAAGAACAGGCCGCTCGTCACCGACGCGCGCAGGCTCATCTTCTTGTGCACCTCCTGCGCCGCAAAACCCTTGGTATTGGTCGGCACGATAAAGCCCTGGATGCCGTCCTCGGTCTGCGCCCAGACGATCGCGATGTGGGCGAGGTTGCCGTTGGTGATCCACATCTTGGCGCCGTTGATGACCCAGTCGCCGCCGTCCTTCTTCGCGTTCGTCTTCATGTTCGCCGGGTCCGAACCGCCGTGCGGCTCGGTCAGGCCGAAGCAGCCGATCACCTTGCCCTGCGCCATCTGCGGCAGCCATTCGCGGCGCTGCTCTTCGCTGCCGTAGGCGTAGATCGGGTACATGCACAGCGAGGACTGCACCGAGGCGAAGCTGCGCAGGCCGGAATCGCCGCGCTCGAGCTCCTGGCAGACCAGGCCGTAGCTGACCCCGTTCATGCCGGCGCAGCCGTATTCGGTCGGCAGGGAAGAACCGAGCAGGCCGAGCTCGGCCATCTCCGGAATCAGCTCGGCGGGAAAGCGCGCCTTGTCGAAGCAGTCGCCGATGATCGGCAGCACGCGTTCGTCGGTGAAGCGTGCGACGGTGTCCTGCACCATGCGCTCCTCTTCGCTGAGCATCGAGCGGATGTCGTACAGATCGACGGGATTGAGCGCAGCGGCGGGCATACAAACTCCGAGTAATTCAGAAAACGGAAAGGGGAATTTTTGCTCGCCACTCCCGAGAAGGCGGGAATGACGGAGCTTTGGATGATTCCCGGTATTCTATTGGCCCGCCATTGGTCGAGTCACCAGCCAGATTTGCCGCGACATGAAGGTACCAATTCTCACTTACCACTCGACCAATATCTTCGGCAACGATTACGAGACCAACAATCACGTCGCCCTCGCCGAGGATCTGCGCACGATCGCGCGGCTCGGCCTGCGCATCGTCTCCGCGGCGCGCGTCGTCGACGTGCTGCTCGGCGAGGCGCCGCCGTCCAGCGTCGACAACGCGGTCGTCCTCACCTGCGACGACGGCTCCTACTTCGACTGGTACGAGATGGACCATCCGCACTTCGGCGTGCAGCGCGGCTTCGCCGGCATCCTGCGCGACTTCCGCGCGGCAACGCGCCTGCACGCGCACATGACCAGCTTCGTCATCGTCTCGCCCGAAGCGCGCGCGATGCTCGACGTCACCTGCATGGCGGGGCGCGACTGGTGGCGCGACGACTGGTGGCGCGAAGCCGCGCGCGAAGGTCTCGTTGCGATCGAGAACCACAGCTGGGACCACAACCACGCCACCCTGCCGCGCACCGCGCAGCGCGACCAGCGCAAGGGCACGTTCAGGACGATCGACAGCCATGCCGACGCCGACGCGGAAATCCGCGCCGCGAGCGACTGGCTCGACGCGCACCTGGCACCGTACCGCGGCACCCTGTTCGCCTATCCGTACGGCGAATGGAACGACTATCTCGTGCGCGAGTATCTGCCGCGGCACCAGGGCGAACATCGCCTGCGCGCCGCGTTCACCGGCGAGCCGCATCCGGTCGAGGCCGGCAGCGACCGCTGGCTGCTGCCGCGCTACGTCTGCGGCCACCATTGGAAGACGCCGGCGGAATTCGCCGCGCTGCTGCGCGACGCATCCGGATTGCGCTGACGTTCACGGCGCGGGCGAAGCCGCCGTACGACCGTCCGCTTCGATCACGGCGACGTCGATGTTCTCCGCCACGGCGTCGAGTTCGACGCGCCAACGCACGCGCTCGCCCGCCACGCATCCGGCGCAGGCGTAGAGGAACAGGCGTCCGTCGGTGTAGCGCCGGCTCGCCGCGCGCCCGTTCGCATCGACGCTGCGCACCGCGAGGCCGCTGTACATCGGATAGCGATTGGCCAGGCCGACGATGTCCGCCGCATTGGTGTCGAATTCGTAAACGTTCGCCGTGGCCGCCGCTTCCCGCGGCGGGCGGCGCGCCACTTCCATACGCCGCAGGCCGGCGATCCGCGCGCCGTGCGCCGGGGCGATCGCGTGCACGCGCGAATAGAAGCCCATGCCGCCGGCCGTGCGCTCGGGCGCGATGCCGATCGAAGCCGCGACCTGCGCGGGAATGCCGGCGACATGGGCTCCTGGATTTTCCGCGCCGGAGAAATTCACCTCCGGCCAGCGCCCGCAGGCGTTGCGCAGCGCGCTCGCCGACGTGCCTTCCATCAGCGCGCCGAGACGCAGATGCAAGGTTGCCGGCGCGCAGGTCGCCGCCGCGATCCGGTCCAGTTCGCGCACCGTCGTCACATAGGCCGGCACGGTCGTATAGCGATGGCCGACGTCGGCGATATTCATGTAGGTGTTCACCTCCAGCGCGCGCACGCTGTGCAAACGGCGCAGGAACAGATTCAGCGGCGCCAGCGCCAGCGCCACGTACAACGCGCATGCGCCGACGCCGGCCGCGCGGCGTACGCGCGACTCGGCGCAGAACCAGCCGTACCAACCGATGGCGACGGCGAACGCGAGCGGCGGCAGGCACGACGGCGCCATCCAGATCGGAGTGAACGGCCGTACGATCGCGAGGAACAAAACCTGGCAGACGAGCAGAGCCAGCGCGGCGGCGAACCAGCGGCGCAACACGCGGCGCTCGCTGCGCAGCAAGGCCACGCCGACGACGGCCATCGCCAGGCAGGCGCAGTACGCCCACCATGCGATGGCGACGGTGGAGTCGCTCCACTTCGTCATCGACAGCAACCCGCTCCAGGCACCGCCGAGCGGCAGGGCGTAGAGCAGGGCCGGAATCCGCTTGAGCAGGTCCACTCCGATGTCGCGGTTCGCGTAGGTCGCCAGCGTGATCTGCTGCGTCGGCACGGCCGTTCCCGCGTCGAACCACGGCGGCAGCAGGCTCAACGCCACCACCGCGGCCGCGATCGCCAGCAAGCCCGCCGACCGCCAGCCGCGATGCCGATGCAACAGCGCGGCCCCGCCGACGGCGATGTACGGCGCCGTCGTCGGGTGCGCGTGCACGCAGGCCGCCGCGGCGAGGCCGAAGAGCAGCGCGGCGCCGAGGTTGAAACGGTCCCAGCACCGCCACAGCGCGAACGCGAGCAGGAGCAGGGCCGTCTCGGTCAGCGCCGGATGGCTCGGAAACCACATAGCGGCGGCCGACCAGCCGGCCACGGCCAGGCTCGCGGCGAAGGCGAAACCGAAACGGGCATCGATCAGACGCGTGCCGAGGCGCCAGGCGAGGACGTACTTCAACGCCGCGAGCGCCTGCAGGAAGGCCGAGGCGACGGCGATGCGCTCGGTCAGCCAGATCGGCAGCGCGAGCAGGTAGAACCACCACGGCCCGAGTTCGAGCAGGTTGTTGATCGGCGGTCCGGCCAGCGGGAAGCGCTCGCCGTGCGCGATCACCGTCGCCCAGTACATGTCGCGCCAGAAATCGGCGACGCCGCTGGTGTTCAATCCGGCGACGACGTGCACCGCGAGCATCAGCGCGCAGAACAGCGCGCCGGCGGCGCGCCATGCGCGCAGCGCGCGCGCGGAATCGGTCGCGGAACTGGAGTCGAACAATCCGGAGGGCATCGCAGGCGCCGAAAAAAGATGCGGCATCCTACCCGATCCCGCGCATCGCGCATCCGCAATGCGCCGCCGTATGCATGGGATTTTACGCCCGAGTCCGCTACCCTTCGCCTCCCGTCACGATCCACTCCGCGCACATGCTACGTCCCGCTTTGCACACCATTCCCGAATCGCTGCGCAGCTTTCTCACGATCACCGAAATCGACGACGCCGAGTTCCTCGTCGGCGCGCTGTTCCAGCGCAAGTTCGCCCATCCGGCCCCGGATTTCCCGCGCCATATCGCGGCGCTGTACCGCGACGCCGAGGGCGCGCATCACCTGCTCGGCTATTCGCATATGCGTCCGTTCGGCGACATCTACCTGTCCGGCGGCTCGTGCAGCAACGGCGACGCGGTCAAGCGCATGCAGCCGCACGAGCGCGATGCGCTGTACGCGGCCGGCGGCACCTGGTTCCTCATCCTCAAGTACGCGTTCGAACGTTATGCCGATTGCTGCGACGCCTTCTTCGGCTACACGGGCGATCCGCGCGCGCGCGAAGTGGCGGTCGCCGCGGGCTGGATTCCGACCGAATTCGAAAATCTCTACGTGAACTGGCACAAGCCGCTGCCCGATTCGTTCCGCCGCGCCCTGCTCGCCAAGGCGCACGCGATCGGCGAGTTCTGAACGGCCTTCGGGGCCGCCCGTCGCGAATCATCGAACCTGAATCCCGACAGCGCGGCGTACCCCGCCGCGCCACAGCAAAACCCAAGCCTGGCCGGCGATACTCCGCGTCCGTTCCGCCGCACTACACTGCGACGGGCGAAACGAGGACAGCACCGGGCCGCCGCACATGCGCGTACTGATCGTCGAAGATTCTCTGCCGCTGGCGCAGGCGCTGACGCGCGGCCTCGCCGCGGAAGGCTACGCCTGCGACCACGCGGCCGACGGCGAGCGCGCCCTCGCCTTCCTCGGCAGCTTCGACTACGACCTCGTCGTCCTCGACCTGATGCTGCCCGAGATCGACGGACTCGCCGTGCTGCGCAACCTGCGTGCGCGCAACGACGCCGTGCGCGTGCTCGTGCTCTCCGCGCGCGACCAGGTCGCCGACCGCGTCACCGCGCTCGATGCCGGCGCCGACGACTATCTGGTCAAACCGTTCGCCTTCGACGAGCTGTTGGCGCGCCTGCGCGCGCTGCGGCGGCGGCCGCTCGACCAAGCCGAACCCACCCTGCGCCACGGCGGTATCGAGCTCGATCCGCGCACGCGCGGTGTGCGCCGCGGCGGTACCCGCCTCGCACTG
>CBJLOV010000101.1:0-15383 GCA_966424745.1 uncultured bacterium | reverse complement strand
GCATCTCGGCACGGATCCAGTGGACGGCGAACGAAACCAGACGCACGCCCATGTCGGGGTCGAAGCGCTTGACCGCCTTCATCAGGCCGATATTGCCTTCCTGGATCAAGTCCCCGATCTGCAAACCGTAGCCCGAATAGCCACGGGCGACGTGGACGACGAAGCGCAGATGCGACATGACGAGTTTCTTGGCGGCGTCGAGGTCTTCGTTGCCGCGGTAGTTCTTGGCAAGGGTTTGCTCTTCCTCGACCGTCAGCACGGGAAAGCGGTGCACGGCGGTGATGTAGGAATCCAAGCTGCCGAGCGCGTTCGGAATCGGCAGGTTGTTGGCAACCAAAGCTGTAGCAGAGGACATGCAGGTCTCCTTAGGGAGGGCAGTTTAGCACTCGCGTGATGAGAGTGCTAAACGGGTGAAAAAGTTCCGTGACCGTTCGGTAACATCATTTCCTGTACCGCATAGTACTCTTACCTGACCGGCGAGGGGTTAAATTTCCTTCATCCCGACGACGCATGGACAGAACACTGCGTTGCAGGCCTCGCGCCGGAACGTCTGGTTCGCCGTTCATCGTCGCCCGACGCCTTTCGTTCCCCCAGCGGCGGCACTCGTCGCCTTACCCCTATTGCCGGCTACCCGAGGAATGAACACTGCGCCCGGGAAAGAACGGTAAAACAACGACATGAACGTACCTTCGAGTGCGACTGCAGCGGCAACGCTGGGGCCCGAACGAGTATTCGAAACGATGCCGGGGGCGGCCAGCGAAGACCGAGGGAGGGGCCGGATCGCCGGCCGCCTGCTGCGTTTTTCGGCCGGATTCTGGTTTCTGGTCACGGTCGTCGGTCAACTGACCTTCGTGACCTATATCGTCGGCTTTTATGGACGTGCCAGCCTGCAGGGTCGACCTGATCTGTGGAACAGGGTATTGCCGCACGGCTACGTCGCGGGCGAGCCGATGCTCAACCTGGTCCTCGGCATGCATTTGCTGTTTGCCGCCGTGATCACCCTCGGCGGCTTGCTCCAGCTGGTGCCGCGGATCCGGCGGAGGCTGCCCGCCTTTCATCGCTGGACCGGTCGCACCTATCTGGTCGCGGCGGCGATCATGAGCCTGAGCGGCTTGACCGTGATCTGGACTCGCGGCACGGCCGGCGACTTCATCGGGAGCGTCATCATCAGTTTCAACGCGCTGCTGATTCTGACCTGCGCGGCTGTCGCGTGGACCCGCGCCCGCGCTCGACGATTCGATCTGCACCGACACTGGGCGCTGCGTCTGTTTCTCGCCGTCAGCGGCGTGTGGTTCTTTCGCATCGGCCTGATGTTTTGGATCGTCGTCAATCAAGGGCCCGTGGGGTTCGACCCGAAATCTTTTACCGGACCCGCGCTTACGGTTCTCGGACTCGTGGCATATTTTCTCCCCCAGGGCGTTGTCGGGCTGTATTTCCGCGCCCAGCAGAGCCACAGCGGACGTATCAAGATCGCCATGGCCGGCGGCCTGGCGATTCTGAGTCTGATCATGGCGGTCGGCGTCGCGGCGGCGACCGCAAGCATGTGGCTGCCGCACTTGTGAGTAATGTCATGACCGAAACCCGTTCCGTCGTCTCGCCACAGCTCTACGCCCGTATCGGCGGCTTGCTCTATCTCGTCATCATCGTCGCCGGCGGACTCGGCGAAACCTCTGTACGCGGCGCGCTGGTCGCTTCCGGCGATGCCGCGGCCACGGCGCACGCGATCCTGGCGTCGTCCTCACTGTGGCGCCTTGGAATCGCCGGCGACCTGCTTCAGCACGTGTGCGACGTGGGCTTGGCGCTGGTGCTCTACGTCCTGCTGCGGCCGGTCAACCGCAACATCGCCTTGCTCGCGCTGCTGTTCGACGTCGTCGCCATGTCGGTGTTCGTGGCGAACAAATTGAATCTGATGATGCCTCTGTTTCTGCTTGGCGATGCGAAGTATCTGCAAGCGTTCACGCCCGAGCAGTTGCAGGCCCTGTCCTATGTGGCGATCCGCGCACACGAGCACGGCTTCGGCATCGGCCTGATCTTCTTCGGCTGCGAGTGCGTCGTGCTTGGCTGGCTGATTTTCCGCAGCGGATATCTGCCGAAGTTTCTTGGGGTGCTGATGCCGATCGCGGGCGTGTGCTACGTGATCAACAGCTTCGTTCTGATCCTCGCGCCAAAGCTCGCGGATGCGATCTTTCCCGCGATCATGGTTCCCTGTTTCGTTGCCGAGCTGTCTTTGTGTCTGTGGCTGATGGTCAAAGGCGTCGATCTGCCGAAATGGAAGGAACGCACGCGGACGGCGCAGTCCAGCCCCGCCTGAATGCGGAACTGGACTATGCTATTTCCATGTCCACGACCGTAATTTCCGCCAAACCGCGCGCCCTTGCGCTGCTGCCGGGGTGGCGGCGCTTGCTGCTCGCCTCGGGTTTGGCGATCGTGTTGTGGCGCCTGCTCGTTTTCGGCTGTCCGCCGGCATCGGAGCTGGGCCTTCACGTTCTGACGATAGGCCTGGGTGCGGTGCTCGCATTCGGGCTGTTCGAACAATGGCCGCGAAGCCTGCCTGCCTGGCTTGCGCGCTGGGTGTTGCAGGTGCTCGGCGTGGCGGTCGCGATTCCATTGTCCGCATGGGCGGCCTTCGCCTGGCTGCCGAACATAGAAGGTCAGCCGTTCTGGGAGGTGGAACATCTGCGCGGCTGTTTCACGGCGATCAATGTCGCCGGCCTCCTGGTCGGACCGTGGGTTGCGCTGGGCGCTCTGGTCAGGCAGAAGGAGGCGCTCGTGCATCACCAGGCTTTGGCGTTCGATCTGGAGCGCAGCGAGCTCGAACGCCAGGCGCTCGATGCGCGTCTGCACCTGCTCCAGGCCCAGGTCGCGCCGCACTTCCTGTTCAATACCCTGGCCAACGTGCAGGCGCTGGTCGATGCCGGATCGCCGCAGGCGCCGGCGGTGCTGCGCGCCCTGATCGCCTATCTGCGCGCGGCCGTGCCGCGCCTGCACGAGGCTTCGACGACGCTCGGCCAGGAGCTCGATCTGGTGCAGGCGTATCTCGAACTGATGCACATGCGCATGCCCGATCGGCTGACCTACGCGTTGAACGTCGACGAATCCGCGCGCGCGGCGACCTGCCCCCCGATCACGCTGCTGACACTCGTCGAAAACGCAGTGCGCCATGGTATCGATCCGGCCGAGGACGGCGGCCGCATCGACATCGACGTGCAAACGCGCGGCGAATATTGTCTCGTGCGCGTCCGCGATACCGGCATCGGCTTGCGCGCGAGCGACGGCGGACTCGGCACGGGGCTTGTCACGCTGCGCGAGCGCTTGCGTTTGATCTTCGGCGACCGCGCGAAGCTCGCGGTGACCGAGCAGCTTCCGCACGGCGTCTGCGCCGAACTCGATCTGCCCGTGCGGGAGGTGTTTGCATGAGCGCGTCGCCGACGGCCCTGATCGCCGACGATGAGCCGCTGTTGCGCGAAGCGCTCGCGCGTCAGCTCGGTTCGGTCTGGCCCGAACTCGACATCGTTGCCCAGGCGCGCAATGGCCGCGAGGCCGTCGAGCAATTCGAGGCGCGGCGCCCTCGCATCTGTTTCCTGGATGTGCAGATGCCCGGCTTGTCCGGCATCGAAGCCGCGCGCGTCATAGGCCGCCGCGCGCACCTGGTTTTTGTCACGGCCTACGATCAATACGCCGTGCAGGCGTTCGCACAGGGCGTGCTCGATTATCTGGTCAAACCGATAGAAGCGCAGCGTCTCGGCGAAACGGTCGCACGGCTCAAGGAACGTCTCGCGGCGGCGCAACCCGCCTCGAATACCGAAATGCTGCTCCGCGAGCTCGCTGTGCAACTGCAGCGCAAAGCTCCGCCCTCGCCGCTGCGATGGCTGCGCGCCCAGGTCGGGCAGACTTTGCGCCTCATCGCCGTCGACGAGGTCGACTATCTGCGCTCCGACACGAAGTACACCCGCGTCGCCTGGCGCGGCGACGGCGGCAAACCCGCGGAAGCCTTGGTGGGCGCGACCCTGAAGGACCTCGTGGCGCAACTCGATCCCGCGCAATTCGCCCAGGTGCACCGCTCGATCGTCGTCAATCTGCGCGCCGTCAGCCATGTCGTGCGCGGGAGCAACGAGACGGCCGACATTCATTTGAAGAGTCGCGAAGAAGTATTGCCGGTCAGTCGCAGCTATCTGCACCTGTTCCGCCAGATGTAGCCGGCCGCTTTCAGTCGAGCACAATCTCATTCGCCGGCGGCAGGCGCCAGTCGATTTCGCTTTGCCCGTGCTCGCGCAGATAGGCGTTCGCGCGCGAGAAATGGCCGCAGCCGATGAATCCCCGATACGCCGACAGCGGCGAAGGATGCGGCGCCTTCAACACGAGGTGCCGACGCGTGTCGATCAGCCTGCCTTTGTTCTGTGCCGAGCTGCCCCAAAGCAGGAATACCAGGCCTTCGCGTTCCCGGTTGAGATGATCGACGACTGCGTCGGTGAAACCTTCCCAACCTTTGCCCTGATGCGATCCGGCCTGGTGCGCCTGCACGGTCAGGGTGGCGTTGAGCAGCAGCACGCCTTGCCGTGCCCACGGCAAAAGACAGCCGTGATCGGGGCGCGGAATATGCAGGTCGCGCTCGATCTCGGCGAAGATATTGTTCAGCGACGGAGGCACGTCCACGCCGGGCAGTACCGAGAAACACAAGCCGTGCGCCTGGTTGGGACCGTGGTAAGGATCTTGGCCGAGAATGACGATTTTGACCTGATCGAACGGCGTCGTGTTGAGCGCGGCAAAGATGCGTTTCGGCGGTGGGTAGATCACCTTGCCGCGACGCAGTTCGCTGCGCAGGAATTCGCTCAGCGCCTGCATCTCGGGACGTTGCAGGTAGTCGCCGACTCGCGCCTTCCATGAGGGTTCGAGCTGGATGCGGTCTTCGCTCATTGCGGTTGTCCCAGGATCAATTGCCGGGCAGTCGCGATCCACGCGCCCAGCCAGCCGAGTACGATGCTCGCGCCGAGCAGGGCCAGGGCCTGCACGATCGACAGTCCGTGGATCGCGAAGCGTTCGCCGTAGCTCGCGGTGAGCCGGCCGAGTGGATCCGCCAAGGCGATTTCGACCGCGCCGATGAGGGCCAGCGCGACCAGTCCGCTCAGCGCGCCGTACCAGAGCCCCGTGTACAGAAACGGACGGCGCACGAAGGCGCGATCGGCGCCGAGCAGCTGCATCACGGAAATTTCTTCGGCGCGGCCGGCGATATCGCTGCGCACGGTGTTGCCGACGACGAGCAGGGCGGCGAGGCCGAGCAGGACGGCCAAGACACCGGCGAGGCGCACGGTGAAGGCCAGGATCGCATCGAGGCGTTGGCGCCAGAGCGCATCGTACTGCACCTGGTCGACGCGCGGGTCGCGAGCGAGTTCGTCGACGATCGGCGGCGTCCCGCGACTCGGCACGGCAGCCGCTTTCGGCGTCACGATGAGCACGGTCGGCAGCGGGTTGTTCTGCAGCACTTTGAGCGCATCGGCGAAGCCCGATTGGCTGCGGAATTCCGCAAGGCCTTCCTCGGGCGTCTTGATCGCCACTTCGGCGACGTCGGCGCGCGTGCGCAAGGCCGCGGCGAACGACTGCGCTGCGGCGGCGTCGACATCGGGTTTGAGAAATACGCCGACGCCGCGTGCGTCGTCGAGGTGCCCGCCGAGCGCCCGCGCGTTGTCGAGCAGCAGCCAGAGCAGGAACGGCAGGCAAAGCGCGAGACTCATCGCCAGCAGGGTCAGCAGCGTCGCGCCGGGCCGCTCGGCGAGGCGGCGCAGGCTTGCACGAAAGCTGCGCGAATGATGCTCGCGCCATGCGCCGATCCCGGGGCGGGCATGCGCAGGCGCGCGCGGCGCCGGCGCTGCCGCGGGCTTTTCTCTTTCCGCCTTGAGCTGGGCGGGCGCGACGCGGCGGTTCATGCGCGGGCCTCCGTCTTGGCCGGACGGAAGTCGTCGATCAGCTTGCCGTGGTCGAGCACGAGCACGCGCTTGTTCATGCGCTTGATCAGATTCAGATCGTGGCTGGCGACGAGCACGGTCGTGCCGACCTGGCCGAATTCGGCGAAGAGTTTCATGATTTCGGCCGAGAGCATCGGGTCGAGGTTGCCGGTGGGCTCATCGGCGATCAGCACGGGCGGCTTGCCGACGATCGCGCGCGCAATGCCGACGCGCTGCTGCTCGCCGGTGGACAAAGTCACCGGTGCCGACGCTTCGCGCGCGAGCAGGCCGACCTTGTCGAGCGCGGCGCGCACGCGCCTGCCGATTTCCTCGCGCGAGCAGCCTGCGATTTCGAGCGGCAGGGCGACGTTGTCGAACACGCTGCGGTCCATGAGCAGGCGATGATCCTGGAACACCATGCCGACGCCGCGGCGCACTTGCGGCACTTTGCGCGACTTGGTCTTCACCAGGTTCTGGCCGTTGACCGTGATCTGCCCGCGCGTCGGCCGATCCATCAGCGCGACCAGGCGCAGCAGCGTGCTCTTGCCCGCGCCCGAGTGGCCTGCGATGAAGGCCATCTCGCCCACGTCGAGTTCGAACGAGAGATCGCTGAGCGCTTCCTGTCCGGACGGATATTTTTTGCTGACTTGCTCGAATTTGATCACGAGTCAAAAACCGAAGAGCGGTTCACCACGGATTACACGGATCACGCGGATAAAAGCAAGATCAACAACGTGCACGGCAAGGGGCGATCGAGTGTTCTTCGTCCGCGTGCATCCGTGTAGTCCGTGGTTGAAACCATCTTTTGCTCTAAGCTTTCGCGAGCTTGCTGCGACGGATGCCGTAGCAGAAATAGACGACCAAGCCGATCGCCATCCAGATGACGAAACGCTCCCAGGTCACCCATGGCAGCGCCGCCATGAGCCACAACGAGAATGCGATGCCGAGCGGTGCGACGATCCACGCGGCCGGCGTGCGGAAGCTGCGATGCAGGTCCGGCCGGCGCGCGCGCAGGACGAGGATGGAGGCGCAGATGATGACGAAAGCGGCGAGCGTGCCGATATTGATCATCTCCGCGACCTGCACGATCGGAAAGAACCCCGCGACGAGCGCGGTGACGACGCCGACGATCAGGGTCGGCCGGTACGGCGTGCCGTACTGCGGATGCACGCGCGCGAACCAGGCGGGCAGCAGGCCGTCGCGCGCCAGCGCGAACCAGATGCGCGCCGCGGCGAGCATGAACGCGAACAGCACCGACATGACGCCGACGACGACGACCGCGGCGACGGCAATGCCGATCCAGCCGAAGCCGCGCGCAGCGAAGGCGTCCGACACGGGCGCCGCGCCGCCGAGCTGGGTATACGGCACCATTCCGGTCAGGACGAACGAGATGGCCAGATACAGCACCATCGAAATCGCCAGCGAGAGAACGACGGCGCGCGGCAGATCGCGCTGCGGATTCTTCGACTCCTCGGCGGCAGTGGTCAGCGTGTCGTAGCCGAACACGGCGAAGAACACCACGCTCGCCGCCGTGACCACACCGCCCCAGCCGAAGTGGGACATGCCGCTGGCGTCGACCGTCGCCGGCGGTATGAACGGATGCCAGTTGGCGGGGTCGACGAGGAAGACGCCGATGGCGATCACGAGCAGCGCGCCGACGATCTTGATGGCGACGATCGCGGTGTTGAAGCGCGCACCCCACTCGGTGCGCACCGTGAGCAGCACGGCGACGATCAGGGTGATCGCCGCGGCGATCACGTTGAACACATGCCCTTCACCCGTGCCGAGGGCGCCTTGTGCCCACGTCGGCAGGTGGATGCCGGCCGAACCGAGCAAGACCTGCAGATACCCCGACCAGCCGATCGCGACCACGGCGACGACGAGCGCGTATTCGAGCAGCAGATCCCAGCCGATGATCCATGCCGCCAATTCGCCGAGCACCGCGTAGCCGTAGGTGTAGGCGCTGCCGGTGACCGGAATCATCCCGGCGAACTCGGCGTAGCACAACGCCGCCGCGGCACTGCCGATGCCGGCGAGGATGAAGGACAGCGCCACCGCCGGTCCCGCGTTTGCGGCGGCCTGCTGGCCGGCGAGCACGAAGATGCCGACGCCGATGATGCCGCCGATGCCGATGGCGGTGAGCTGCCACAGGCCGAGCACGCGGCGGAAATCGCCGCGCGTGCCCGCTTCCGCTTGCAATGCTTCCACCGATTTGTGGCGCGTGATGCCGTCGATCAGGCTCATGGACTCTCCCCGTAAGGTTGGCGTGCAGTGATGCCGGCGCGATGATGCGCAAACCGGCGGCAAGGGCGCAATGATAGCGGGCTGAGCGGATTCGGCGCGCGAGATCAGTCGGCCAGATCGATTTCCGCAGGCGGCAGGCCGGAAACGTGGCGCTCGTGCATGAGCGAATAAGCGCGTTCGAGTGCGCGCGCGGTCGCCGCGCTGTCGAACAGCGCGGTCCGGTCTCGGCGTTCGAGCAATGTCGCTTTGAGCCTTGCCAGCTCCGCCGGCGCGCCGATCAGGGCGTCGAGTTTGGCTTCGTATTCGGCTTCGTCGCGGGCGATCAGTTCGGGCAGGTCGACCGCGTGCAGGAGACTGGCACCGACGCGGCCGGCGAATGAATCGCCGACCAGGGTGACCATCGGAACGCCCATCCACAGGGCGTCCGAGCCGGTCGTGTGCGAATTGCACGGCACCGTGTCGAACGCGACGTCGGCGAGCGCGAGACGGGCGAGATGCTCGGGCTGCGCGACGCGCGGCGCGAACACGAGGCGGCCGGGATCGACGCCGGCATCGGCGGCGAAGCGGCCGAGGTTCTTCCGCATCCAGCTGTTTTCGTCGATCAGCCACAATACCAGGGCCGGATGCGACCTGAGCAGGCGCATCCATACCGCCCATAGCGCCGGCGTGATTTTCCAGGACTGGTTGAACGAGCACGCGACGACGGCGGAGTCGGGCAGGCCGTGCCGCGCGCGCTGCGCGGGTGCGCCGACCGCTCGATGGCGATCGTTCGCCTGATAGCAGCCCGGCAGGCGCACGACGGCTTCGCTGAATTCGTCTTCGCTGCCGGGCGGCGTGACGTAGCGGTCGCCGACGATGTAGTCGGCGTAGTCGCCCATCGTGCCCGGATAGCCCAGGTAGTTGACGATGATCGGCGCGGGGCGCAGCGCCGTCAGGCCGACGCGGCCTCCCTTGGTGTGCCCATTCAGGTCGACGAGTACGTCGATACCGGATTCCAGCATGCGCGCGGCGATGTCGGCGGCCGACCAGTTCGCCGCCTCGATGAAATGCTCGCAGGCGGCGGCGACGCGCTGCCCCAGCGCAGACCCATCCGGCGCGTTGAGGGCGAAGCCGAATATCTCGAAACGCTCGCGATCGTGGCGTTCGAGCACTTCGACCAGCAGTCGGCTGGTCGCGTGATTGCGAAAATCCGACGATACGTAGGCGATGCGCAGCCGTCCTGGCTTGCGCGCGGGAAAGTCGCGCCGGCGGACTTCGGCCACGTGCAGCCGCGCCTGGGCGACGGCGAATTGCGCGGCTACTTTCCGCAGGACTTTTCCGGGCAAGTCGAGGCTGCTCAACGCACTGGCGTAGTCGCCGACCTCGCCGCGGCAGAGACGGCCGGCGAGTTCCGCATGCGGCGCCCGCCAGTTCGGCCAGTCCGCCATGCACTGCAGGCAGAACACGAGGCCGCCGAGCGCCCAGTTCGACTGCGGCCGCAGCGCCCACGCCTGCGCGTAGGTCTGCGCCGCCGCTTCGAGATTGCCGCCGCGTTCGAGAATCAGCGCACTGCCGAAGCACGCGTCGTAGTTGCGCGAGTCGCGATCGAGCGCCTGCCGATAAAGCGCGAGCGCGCCCTCCTCGTCGCCGCCATGAGCCATGGCGGTCGCCCGCCAGGCCAGCATCTGCGGCGAATCGCCGAGCGCGCCGTTCACGTTCGCGAAGGCCGCGAGCGCAGGCTCGCCGGCGCCGGTGTGCAACAGGCACTGGCCGAGGCCGATCCAGGCGCTGTCCGCCTGCGGCTGCAAGCGCGCAGCCGCCTCGAAATGCGGTCGGGCGCGTAAAAAAAGCCGATCGCCGAGCAGGAGATTGCCGAGGTTGATGTGCGCGTCGGCGAATTCCGGATCGCAGGCCAGCGCGAATTCGTAGCACGCACGCGCAGGCGGGGCTCGATCGTTCCGGGCGAAGTCCAGGCCGAGATGATAGGCCTCCATCGCCAGCGCCGCATGCACGGGGATCTGCGCGAGCAGATTCCACGCCGCATCGGCAAGGCCGCGCAGACGCAGGCTCGACACGCAGCGCAGGGCGGCGCCGGGCGTGTCGAGAGCAAGCTCGCCTATCGCGCGCAGGGTATCGGCCACGGCGGCCCCGTTGCCGGCGGAGCGCATGATATCCAGGCGCAAAAAAAGCAGCTTGTCGCGATCCGCAGACGAGGCCCTCAGCGCCCGGTCAATGACGGCCACGGCCTGGGTGACCTGGCCGGCCTGCATGCGCGCGTGAACCTGGTCGAGCGCCGCGGCGAACGTGGCGGAAGTCGCGCGACTATTCATGGGTGTCGTCGCTTACGGCAAAGGCCGGGCGTCGACCGCTCGCGCCTGCAGGGAGACCTGCTTCTTGCCGCCGCCGAGCCACTGCTTGCCGACTTCGCAGAAACCGCGGCGCTCGTGGAATTTGGCCGACGCCGGGTTGGGCGGGTCGAGATCGAATTCGCAGGTCAGCCGGACGACGCCGGAAGCTTCGGCGAACTCGATGAGATCGTCGTAGAGCTGGGCGGCGAGCCCTCGGCCCTGGCGGTGCGCGTCGACGACGACACGATCGACATAGAGAAACTGCGCATAGTGTTCGGCGAACCAGCGATAGTTCGGACTGTCGTAGTCGGCGCCTTCGCGCAGCACGAGCAGGAACGCGGCGACACCGCCGCCGATTTCGAGAACGCGGTGATAGGCCGCCTGCGCGTGCAGATGCCGCAGCCGAGCTTCGTCGAGCGGACTCAGGAAATGCACCGACTCGGCGTTGAGGGCGAGGATTGCGGCAAAGTCCCGAGGCGTCGCGTCGCGGATCATGCGTCGACCGTGGTCTCGCGTCGCCGTCGATCAGGAGCGCTTGAACAACCGCACGACGCGATGGAAGAAGCCCGGCTTCTTCGCAGGCTTGGCCTCGGCCGCCACCGGGGCTGCGACCGCCGTCGCGACAGTGGCGGGCTTGCCTTTGGGGGGCGCAATCGCCTCCGCGTTCGCGACGTTTGGCGTGTCGATACGCTGTTCGCCGCGGCGCCGGCCGCGGCCGCCGCGACGGCGTCGACGGCGCTGGCCTTCATCTGCGTGCGCGCCGTCCTGAACCGCAGGTGCGGCTGCCGGCGCGGCGGGACCCGGAGCGGGAGCCTGGGTGCGTTCCCCGCCCTCGCGCCGCGGCCCGCGCGAACCGCCATGGCGCGAACGCGGAGGACGCTGGCGCTGCGGCGGTCCCTTGGTCGGAATACTGCCGTCGTCTTCGTCGATGGCGCTTTCCACCGGCACCGGCCGGTGCCGCGGCGGCGGCAGCACGAGCATCGCCGGATCGATCGTCGCCACCGGAATCTTCTGGCCGATATAGGTTTCGATGTCGGGCAGGCTCTGCGCGTACATGTCGCAGGCGAAGCTGATCGCGTCGCCCTCGGCGCCGAGACGCGCCGTGCGGCCGATGCGGTGCACGTAGTCTTCCGCGTCCTGCGGCAAGTCGTAGTTGTAGACGTGGCTGACGCCGTCGATGTGCAGACCGCGGGCGGCCACGTCGGTGGCGATGAGGATTTCTATTTCCCCGCGCTGGAACTTGCCGAGCAGGCTCTGGCGCTTCTTCTGCGGCACGTCGCCCGAAAGCATGCCGACGAGAAAGCCCTGCTTCTCCAACCGGCGGGCCACTTTTTCCGCGGCGATCTTCATGTTGACGAAGATCATGCTGCGCTTGGCCTCGGTCTTCGACAGCAGGCCGATCAGCAGAGGAATTTTTTCTTCGGTCGCCGGGAAATAGATGACCTGGCGCACGCGGTCGGCGGTGACGTTCTCGGTTTCGACGGTGAGCTGCACCGCCTCGTTCATATTCTCGTAGGCGAGCTCGAGGACGCGATGGCTCAGCGTCGCCGAGAACAGCATGCACTGACGCTGGTCGCGTTCGGGCAGGCGGCGCATGAGGAAACGTACGTCTTTGATGAAGCCGAGGTCGAACATGCGATCGGCTTCGTCGAGCACGAACACTTCGACGGCTTTGAACGAGAAGACGTGCTGTTTGTAGTAGTCGATCAGGCGGCCCGGCGTGGCGATGATGATGTCTACGCCCGCCTGCAGCGTGGCGCGCTGTTTGTCATAGTCGACGCCGCCATAGATCAGCGCGGACTTCAGGCCGGTGCCGCGCCCGATGTGCTGGAAATCCTTGTCGATCTGGATGGCCAGCTCGCGCGTCGGCGCGACGATCACGGCGCGCGGATCGGTCGGGCCGCGATCGGGCAGCGCCGGCCGGGTCAGCAGACGCTGCATCGCGGCGACAAGGAAGGCGGCGGTCTTGCCGGTGCCGGTCTGCGCCTGGCCCGCGATGTCGCGGCCGGTGAGCGCGACCGGCAGGGTCAGGGCCTGGATCGGCGTGCAGCGGGTGAATCCGGCGGCGTGCAGGCCGGCGATCAGGCTCGGGTGCAGGTCGAAGCTGTCGAAAAAGGTGTCTGTAAGAGTTTGGGCAGGCATGGGTTCGAATCGAAGGTCACGCGAAAACTCGCGCGAGCAGCAGCGCCCGGTGCTTGAAATTCGGTGGAATCGTCCCCAATTCCTGCGAACCTCGCGCTTTGTATGGTGCCGCTTGAAATGCATCTGCGCTTCGGCTGAAATGAGGACGAATCCCGTGAATTTCATCCGTCGCCGCTGGTGCTTAGCGCACAATTGTATCGCAAGCCGGGCTCAGCCGCCCATCGGCGCGACTTTTCCCCAACATTTCCGCCGGAGTCAACCGTGAGTCATCAAGCCATTGCCCATATCAGCGACGATCAGTTCGATGCCGAAGTGCTGAAGTCCAGCGAGCCGGTGCTCGTCGACTTCTGGGCCGAATGGTGCGGCCCGTGCAAGATGATCGCGCCGATTCTCGACGAACTCGCCGACAGCTATGCCGGCAAGATCAAGATCAAGAAGATCAACATCGACCACAATCAGAAAACCCCGCGCAACTACAACGTGCGCGGCATCCCCACCCTGATGATCTTCAAGGACGGCAAGGTGCAGGCCACGCAGATCGGCGCGGTCGGCAAGAAGCAGCTCGAACAGTTGATCGACAAGGCAATCGTCGCCCAGCTGGCCCAGCACGGCTGAAATCCCGCCGGATCGAATCCGGCACCGACGATCACCGGGGCGCGCGATGATCTGGGTGTTTCTCGTAGGCGGCGTGCTGACGGCGATCGTGATCGCGATCGCCCGCGCAAGCGCACGCACTCCGGCGCGTCCGGCCGCCGCCGCTTCGCGTAATGCCGGCGTGGGCGGCGACGACAGCGGTTCCGCCTTCTGGTCGTCCGGCACCGACGGGTCGAACGACGATGGGTCAAGATGGTCCGGCAGCGACAGCGGGAGCTGCGATGCCGGAGGCGGCGGCGACAGTTCCAGCTCGGATTGCGGCGGCGGAGATTCCGGCGGTGGCAGCGGCGATTGATCGCGCTCGTTCGCTGGACGCCGCTATTTCGAAGTGCTAAGGTATATTTCATCAAGGGGCTCGAAAGCCCCGCTCTGCAGTAACTCCCCCCGACTGAATCGCCGGCCCGCCTATCGCGGCTAGCGGCATCGAACTCAAGGGAATTTCTCGAAGCTCGTCCGCGCAGTGCTCGATCTTGGCCGCGCGCCGCATCGAACGGCGCTGCGCGCAAAACGAAGGCTGCGCCATCAACACTTTCACCACCAACGGCACCGAAGAAGGTTAGCCCGTGTCCGACAACGAATCCAAAGAAACCAGCGGCGAGAGCCGCAATCCCCCATCCGAAGGCAATGCCGCGCCCCCTGCACAGGCAGGCGGCAACGAAGGCGATGCGCCGAAGCAGCAGCAAGGCGAAGGCGGTCGCCGCGACGATCGCCGCGGTCGCGGCCGCAATCGCCACCGCAATCAGCAGCGCGGCAACGGCAATCCCAACAATCGCGGCGGCGGCAACAACGACGCCGAAGAAGAGTTCGTCGAGATCCAGGGCCCCAACACCGGCGTCACGATCGATCTCAATGAACTCAAGCGTCAGCCTGCGCACAAGCTCCTGAAGATGGCCGAAGACCTCGGCATCCAGGAAGGCGCGGCGCGCGCACGCAAGCAGGACATCGTCTTCCTGATCCTGAAGGCCCACGCGCGCAGCGGCGGCAGCATCTATTCCGAGGGCGTGCTCGAAATCCTGCAGGACGGCTTCGGCTTCCTGCGCACGCCGGACGAGAGCTACCTCGCCGGCCCCGATGACATCTACATCTCGCCCTCGCAGATCCGTCGCTTCAACCTGCGCACTGGCGACAATCTAACCGGCCGCGTGCGGCCGCCGAAGGAAGGTGAGCGCTATTTCGCCCTGCTCAAGGTCGACACGATCAACGGCGAGCCGCCCGAAGCCTCGAAGAACAAGGTCCTGTTCGAAAACCTGACGCCGCTGTTCCCACGCAAGATGTATCACCTCGAGCGCGGCAACGGTTCGAGCGAGGACATCACCGGACGCATTCTCGACCTGATTTCGCCGATTGGTCTCGGTCAGCGCGGCATGATCGTCAGCCAGCCCAAGGCCGGTAAGACGATGATGCTGCAGAACGTCGCCCAGGCGATCGTGCACAACTATCCGAAGACGCATCTGATCATCCTGCTGATCGACGAGCGCCCGGAGGAAGTGACCGAAATGCAGCGCACCGTGCGCGCCGAAGTCGTGTCCTCGACCTTCGACGAGCCGGCCATGCGCCACGTGCAGGTCGCCGAGATGGTGATCGAGCGCGCCAAGCGCCTCGTCGAGCACAAGAAGGACGTGGTCATCCTGCTCGATTCGATCACCCGTCTCGCCCGCGCCTACAACACCGTCGTGCCGTCCAGCGGCAAAGTGCTCACCGGCGGCGTCGACGCGAACGCGCTGCAGCGGCCGAAGCGCTTTTTCGGTGCCGCGCGCAACGTCGAGGAGGGCGGTTCGCTCACGATCATCGCGACCGCGCTGGTCGAAACCGGCTCGAAGATGGACGAGGTGATCTACGAAGAATTCAAGGGCACCGGCAACATGGAAGTGCACCTCGATCGCCGCATCAGCGAGAAGCGCGTCTATCCGTCGATCAATATCAACCGTTCCGGTACGCGTCGCGAAGACCTGCTGATCGAGCCCGACGTGCTGCAGAAGATCTGGATCCTGCGCAAGCTGCTGCATCCGATGGACGAGCTCGCCGCGATGGAATTCATGCTCGACAAGATGAAGAACACCAAGTCGAACGACGAGTT
>CBJLOV010000100.1:0-15436 GCA_966424745.1 uncultured bacterium | reverse complement strand
TCAGCGCATTGGCCGGGATCGTGTTCGTATACGTTCCCGCGGCCGTGCCGGTCACGCTGACGCTGATCGTGCAGCTCGCGTTTGCGGCCAGACTGCCGCCGCTCAGCGCGACACTGCTGCCGCCCGCGGTTGCCGCCACGGCGCCGCCCGCGCAAGTTGTCGAAGCATTCGGCGTCGACGCAATCGTCACTCCGCTCGGCAGCGTGTCGGTCAGCGCCATGCCGCTCAGCGCCACCGCGCCCGCAGCCGTGTTCGGAATCGTGATCGTCAATGTCGAAGTGCCGCCCGCACCGATCGACGTCGGCGCGAACGCCTTCGCGATCGCCACCGGCGGTGCGATCGTCAGGTTCGCCGTCGCCGGCGCCGTGTTCGTCACGTTCTGCGTGTCGGTCAGCGCATTGGCCGGGATCGTGTTCGTATACGTTCCCGCGGCCGTGCCGGTCACCGACACGGTGATCGTGCAGCTTGCGTTCGCGGCCAGACTGCCGCCGCTCAACGCGACACTGCTGCCGCCCGCGGTTGCCGCCACGGCGCCGCCCGCGCAAGTCGTCGAAGCATTCGGCGCCGATGCAACCTTCACTCCGCTCGGCAGCGCGTCGGCCAGCGCCATGCCGCTCAGCGTCGCTGCACCCAAAGCCGTGTTCGCGATCGTGATCGTCAGCGTCGAGGTGCCGCCCGAACCGATCGAAGTCGGCGCGAAGGCCTTCGCGATCGCCACCGGCGGATCGACCAGCAAGTCGGCTAGCGCCGCCGCCGAATTGGTCGCACCCTGCGCGGTGGTGAGCGCGCCCGCGGGAATCGTATTGGTGTAGCTGCCTGCGGCCGCCGCCGTGACGCTGACGGAAATCGTGCAGGCGGCGCCCGCGCCGACGCTGGCGCCGCTCAAGGCGATGCTCGCGCTGCCGGCCGTCGCGACCACCGTTCCCCCCGGGCATGTGGTCGACGCATTGGCAGCCGCGGCGATGACGACGCCGCTCGGCAGGGCATCGGTCAGAGCCATGCCGGTCAAAGACGCCGCGCCCGCCGCCGTGTTCGCCACCGTGATGGTCAGGGTCGAGGTTGCGCCCGGCGCGATCGTCGACGGATTGAAGGCCTTGGCCAGGTTCGGCCCCGGCGGGGCGGTCAACGTGACCGTGCCGCTCGCGGGGTTCTGATTGCCGAATCCGCCCATGTTCAGGCCGCCCGCGGCGATGATATTGGTCACCGAGCCCGGCACTGCCGTCGGCGACGCGGCCACCTGCACGTACACGACGCATTGTCCGGCGACGCCGCCGCTGTAGCCGGCCACGCTCAGGCCGGTGAGCGTATAGCTGCTCGAACCGACCGTGCCCGTGATCGATCCGCCACACAGCGGCGGATCGCCTGCCTGCTGCGGTCCCTCTGTCATGCTGGCCAGCACCAGGCTGGAAGGCATGTTGTCCGCGAGCGAACCGTTGTTGAGATTCGAAGACGTCGCCGTGTTCGTGATCAACAAGCGGACATAGTCGGTGCTGCCAATCGCGAACGAGCTGCTCGTGAAGGTCTTCTGCACGCCGAGCCCGGCGGCGACGGTGAGCGACGCTTTGGCGACCTGGGTGTTCGCCGCGCCGGGACCGGCGGTCGACGTGACCGCGGAGGCGGGAATCTGGTTGAGCGGCGCGCCGACCACGTTCGAGGTCACGTCGAACGCGACGGTGCACGGTGTCTGCGTCGTGCCGTTGGTGATCAGCGAAATGTTGGAGAACGCGATCGAAGATCCGCTGATCGAATAGCTCGGTGCCGGCTGGCCCGTCTGCTGGCAGCCGGTGAAGGCGACGTTGGGCGTCGGCGCGAACTCCAGATTGGCGGGCAGGTTGTCGGTGAAGGCCACGCCTTCGGCTTCGGTGACCGCCAGCGAGCCGGCTCTCGGAACGACGAGGGTGACCAGCACGGTGGCCGTGCCGCCCGCCTGGATCTGATTCGGCGCGAACGCCTTGGTCACGATGATCGGCGACGGCGCGGTGAACGTGGCGTTGTTCGTGCCGGTCGACGCCACCGGCGTGCCGCCGGTCACCGTGCCGCTGTAGGACGGGTTGCCCGGCGTGAACGTGCCGGCCACGCCGCCTTCGTCGATGACGTCGTAGCCGATCGTGCAGGTCTGGCTGATCGAGCCGAGGGCGACGCTGAACGACTCGCGGTTCGAACCGATCGTCACCGACGAAGCGTCCACGCCGGCCGGGCAATTGGCGAACGTGAAATTGGGATTCGAAGCGAGCTGGACCTTGCCCGGCGTGAGCGGAACCGTGATCGAGGCGTTGCTGTCGCTGAAGCCGGACGGCACGTTGACGGTCGCCGACACGGTCAGCGGCTGATTGGTCAGGCCACCCGCCGAAGCGGCGTAGTTCGTGACGGTGAAGGTCGGCAGCTCGGTGATGTTCGCACTGGGCGAGTTGGTCGTGACCGTGCCGCTGGTGCCGGTGAAGGTCGCCGGGCTCAGCGTATTCGTATCGATGCGGCTCGGCCCGGTCACGTTGGGGAAAAAGACGTAGAAACTGGCGACGCAAGTGCCGTTGGCCGGAATCGCCAGACCCGATCCGCTCACGGCGGTCGCGCCGCTGGTGACGTTCATCGACGCGGCACCGCCGCAGCCCGCGGAAAACGCCGGCTGATGCGTCGCATCGACGAATGCCTGCATGACCACGGGGGTCTGCGGCAGATTGTCCGTGAACGTGCCGCCGCTGAAGACGCCGCCGCCCTGGCTGGTGAACGTCAAGGTGATCTTGACCGGCGTATTGATGCCGGCCGACGTCGGATTCGCCGCCTTCGCCGCGGTGACGCCGCCGCCGGGGCCGGTGACGAGAAGATTGGCGCTGGCATTGGCGGCGGCCTGAGTGATGCTGCTGCCGGAAACGCTGGTCGTGGCGCTGAAGTTCGCCGCCGGTACCGTGTTGGTGTAGGTGCCCGCGGTCTGCGCCGCCGGCACGTCGACGGTGAAGGTGATCGTGCAGGTCGCTCCGGCGGCGATGGTCGCGGCGGACATCGTGAACGTGCCGGTCCCCTGCCCGCCCAAGGCGGCGCCGCCGCAGTTGCTCTGCGTCGGTGTCGCCGCGGTGTCCACCGTGAATCCGGCGGGAAGCGGATCGGAATCGGCGGCGTTGTTCAACGCCTGGTCGGTGAGCACGTTCTGGATCTTGAGGGTGACCACCGTGGTGCCGCCCGGCTGCACCGAAGTCGGGTTGAACGACTTGGTGACGTTGGGCTGGCCGTTGACGAACTTCGCCTGTCCCGAGGTGCCCGCCGAATTGGTCGCAGCCTGGTCGTCGCTGATCGCGTTCGCCGCCAGGGTGAAATTCACCGTCTGGATCGCCGCCGTCGTCACCGTAAGCGTCACCGTGCACGAGCCGTTCGCCGGCACGGTGATGCCCGAGAACGTCGTCGTCCCGGTCGTGCCGTTGGGCGCAGGCAAGGTCGACGTGCCGCCGCAGGTGCCGCCGGTCGCGCTGACCGTATAAGCCGATGCGGCGTTCGAGGCGATCGGGAACGCGGTATTGGTCAGCGCGACGGCCGTGGGATTCGTGATCGTATAGGTGACGATCGCGGTGTTGCCGGTCAGCACCGTCTGCGTCGGTCCCGAAGACGTCGCGATGTTGGCCGACTGGACACTGAGCGTCTGCGTCACGTCCGAACTCGGCGAGCCGTTCGAGGTGACGACGTTCGCCGCCTGGATCGTGTTGAAGCCGTTGCCGATCTTGCTCGCCCTGACGCTGAAGGTGATCTTGCACGAGCCGGGCGTCGACGGACTCGGCGCAATCGGAATCGCACCGTTGTTCATGACCACGGCCGTGCCGCTGATGCTCGGCGTGCCGCCCGTACAGGTCGTCGTCGGCGCCGGCGAACCGAGCAATTGCCCGTAGCCGCTCATCGTGGCGATGTCGTCGGAGAAGCTGGAGATGGCCGCCGCCGACGTCGTCGAGGTGTTCTGCAGGGTCACCGTAACGACCGAGGTGGCCCCCAACGCGACGCTGGTCGGGTTGAAAGCCTTGTTCACCTGCACCTGCTGCGCCGCGGCGTGCTGCGCCCAGATCAGGCAGGGAATTGCGAAAACGAGGCAACGCAACAAGTGCGGACGCAAACACGCGATTTTCGAAAGCGATGATGCAAACGCTCTGAACGATTGGCTGTCCATACATCTCCCTTGCAACGAGCAATAGCTGTCCGTCGGCCTGAAAATCAGGTCGAGGCTGTTGGGTGTGAACCGATGGCGTCGATCGCAGCCGATGCGGATTTGCGCCGCGACCACGCGAGGCAAACCATCGAGCATCTGCATCCGCACCGCGATGGCCCGGAAATGTGCTTCGCCGGACTCTCGGCTCGATTCCGACCGGCGTCGTCCGCGCCGCGCCGCGCACTCGTTTCAAGCGACACGTCGCAAATGCCGATCTACTGCACAGTCAAGAACCGAAGAACTGCGAATCGCGTCGCATTCTATGCGGCGATCAAAAAAAAACACTCACGAAAATTTGCAGGAAGCGAAACGGCCTCCTTGCGCATGCGCAACGGAGCGACGACGAAGCACAAGGGGATGTCCGAACCGCGCCGCAGCAAGCCCACGCGCCCCGGCGTGGAAGAACGCAAGGGGCAGCGGTCGATGAGTGCCGTCGAACACGCGGGCAACCCGGAGGGGGCGACGCTTTCGTGCGCCTCGCACGAAAGATCCAGTTCGATCGTGCGCCCCGCACGAAAGATTCAATTCGGTCGTGCGCATCGCGCCGAAGAATCAGTTCGTTCGCGCGCGATGCGAATGAGATCATTCGTATGGCGCCGGGCACGGACTTTCGAAAATGCGCCTCGCCGGCAGGAACTCGACGGCGCACGGCGATCCCGTCGCGCGCCGTCGGATCAAGGTCCGGGTCAAGCTCTCCGCGCCATGCGCTGCGCCGATATCCGCTCCGGCATCCTTGCCTGCGCAGTCCCGCCTCTGCGTGAGCGACCGGTTGGAGGCAGCGAACGTCGAATCGAGTTCATCGACGTGCGGCGCGCAGGAGATTCGGCATGCGTCGAAGGCGCCGTGCGCGAAAGCAAGGACGCGAACCTCGCCGTCGAAAAGCGCAGTCGAGATCGCACACCGGCGCTTGCTCGACCCTACGCCCGCCCAACGCCGACGCTGCTGGCGCCGCCGCCGACGTCGACGCGGGTTCCCGCACGAGGGTCTGGGGTCGGCGGCGGTGAAATCGGCTACCGCTTCACCAGTTCCACGCGCCGGTTCTTCGCCCTGCCCTCGTCGGTATCGTTGCTCGCGATCGGGGCCGATGCGCCCATGCCCTGCGCGCTCAGCCGGTCCGCGGAAATCCCGTAGTCGCGGACCAGGGCGGCGACGATCGCATCCGCGCGCCGGCGCGAAAGCGCCAGGTTGTAATCGCCGCTGCCCTGATTGTCGGTGTGCCCGGTGACCGTCAGCTTGATATCGGGATGATCGGTCAGCAGCTTGCCGATCTGGTCGAGCTGCGGCTTCGAATCCGGCTTGATGTCGGCCTTGTCGAAATCGAAGTAGATGCCGTAGATGATCGCCTTGCCGGTGCTCATCAGACTTTGATCGAGCGCGTTCGCGTCGACCGACACCATGCCTTTGTCCATCGGCTTGCTCTGCGCCACCATGACGTAGGCGCCCGCCCGCGGCGGCGCATGGAACGGCAGGTCGGCGACGAAAACCGCCACGGTGACATCGCCGTCCGCGCGCTCCAGCCTGGCGACGACGTAGCGCGGATCCTCGGCATCGGAAACGCCCTGGCGCGCCTCGACGTTGTCGTTGAGATCGAAGTGCATCAGGCCCGGCCCGCGATTGGCGAACAGGCGCCCGCATTCGTCGTCGCCGGAACAGCTCCACAGCGTGGTCATGCCGGCTTTGGCCAGAGCATCGCGATAGTTGGCGAACACTTCCAGGCCGCTGCGCCCCTCGGGTTCCCAGTAGAACATCTGGGTGCGCTTGCCCTCGACCTTGAGCAGTTTGGGCGGCCCGTCGCTGTCGTCGTTGCTGCCGATCTGGCCGAGCGGAAACGTCGCCTGGTCGAACGCGCGCTGGTCGTAGCCGACCATGGCCGATCCGGGATAGCGCGCGATCATCGGGTGGTCCCGGCAGCCATTGCAATCGGCGGGCAGATCCGCCGCGGCGGCACTGCCGGCGAACAAAGCCATCGTCGTCAAAAACCATTTTCTGAAAAACATACGTACCTCGCTGGAGTGGATTTCATGCCCATCGCCGCTGCTGCCCGTTGGCTTGATCTCCCGCGCACCGGCATGCGGGGCCGTCTTCAGGTCTGTCGCGCCAATTCGCAGCGGCTGCGCGAATACAGGAAGTAGATCGCCAGGCCGATCGCGCACCAGACGAAGAACGCCTGCCACGTCGCCGCCGGCAGCCCGGTCATGAGGAAGCCGCAGAACAGCATGCCGAGCAGCGGCACCAGCGGCACGGCGGGGGTACGGAACGGGCGCTCGAGATCGGGCCGCGTGCGGCGCAGTACGATCACGCTGGCGCAGACCAGGAAGAACGCGGCGAGCGTGCCCAGATTGACCAGTTCGGCGACCTTGCCGATCGGGAACAGACCGGCGATCAGGGCGATGAACACGCCCGCGCCGAGGATCAGCGGCACCGGCGTCTGCGTCTTCGCATTCACCCTGGCCATCGGCCGCGGCAGCAGACCGTCGCGCGACATCGCCAGCACCACGCGGGTCAGGCCGAAATACAGCACGAGCATGACCGTGGTGAGCCCGGCCAGCGCGCCGACCGCAACGAGCGCCTCCGCCCAGCCGATGCCGAGCTGTTTCAAGGCGTCGGCGATCGGCGCCTTGACGTCGATGTGGTCGTAGTGGACGACGCCGGTGAGAATGCCGGAGACGACGATGTACAGCACCGTGCAGATCAGCAGCGAACCGAGAATGCCGATCGGCAGGTTGCGCTGCGGATGGATCGTTTCCTCGGCGGCCGTGGAAACCGCATCGAAGCCGATGTAGGCGAAGAAGATCAGCGACGCTCCGGTGAGGATGCCGCCGTAGCCGAAGTGCGGCTGCCCCGCCGCGTCGACCGACGGCGGCGGCACGAACGGATGCCAGTTCGCCGGATCGACGTGCGGCAGCGCGACGGCGATGAAAACCGCGATCGTCGCCAGCTTGATCAGCACCATCGCGCTGTTGAAGCGCGCCGACTCGCTGACCCCGATCGACAGCAGCACCGACAGCAGCAGCACGATCGCCATCGCCGGCACGTTGGCGACGCCGCCGTCGAGCGGCGCGTTGGTCAGCGCCTGCGGCAGATGCACGCCGATCAGCTCGAGCACTTTGCCGAAATAGCCGGACCAGCCGATCGCGACCGTGGCCGTGGTCAGCGCGTATTCGAGGATCAGGTCCCAGCCGATGATCCAGGCGGCGAGTTCGCCGATGCCGGCGTAGGCATAACCGTAGGCGCTGCCGGCGCCGCCGATCGCGCCCGCCAATTCCGCGTAGGAAAGCGCCGCGAACGCGCAGGCCAGGCCGGACAGGACGAACGAGAACACGATCGCCGGGCCGGCGTGCTCGGCGGCGGCCACGCCGGTCAGCACGAAAATGCCCGTGCCGATGATGCAGCCGATGCCGAGCATGGTCAGGTCGAACGCATTCAAGCAGCGCTTCAGCCCGGTGTCGGCATTGACGTCGATCGATCTGGTGCGAAACAAACTCATGGGTTTTACCTGTCCGTCGGGAAATGGAGGGTTCGTGGCGCGAACGAGCGCGCTCGGCAGCGGCCCTTCACCGCCGCCGCCCGCTAATACGCCGTTGCGGAAAAAAACCGGACATCGCCGCTTGCGCGTCCGCCGCGGACGGAGCCTCGGGCGGCGCCCGCGTCCGCGGCGCAGCTCAGGGAATGAGGCAAGGCGGCTCGGAATAGTCCCCCTGCCGCACGGGATTGGCGATGCGCCAAATCTGCGTGGGGGATTCGCCGTCGTGGCTCGTGCGATGGGATTCGAAATAGATCCAGCGGCCGTCCGGACTCATCGCCGGAGCACCGTCCTTCTCGGTCGGATCGAAAGTGACCTGAACGACTCGACCTCCGTCGGCAGAGACCAGGTAGATCTTCGATTCGGTATCGCCCGGGTCGGCGGGGCACGGCATCGCAGACCCGTAGCGCGCAGACTCGACGATCCAGCGGCCGTCGACCGACCACGAAGCGTCGCTCTCGCCGTGCTCGACCGTCGCGCCGATGCCCGTGACTTGGGCCAGCCCGCTGCCGTCGGGATGAACGGTGAAGAGACGATAGCCGCCCTCCCGGCCCGGGTCCGTGCGCCGTTGAAAAAGAATCCGCATACCGTCCGGCGACCAGGCCGGAAAACGGTTGTCGCCGTCGCTCACGATCCGCCGCACCGCTCCGTTTCGCAGCGAAACCACGGCGATGGCGCCGAGCACGCCGTCCGCGGATCGGGCTGCGTCGACGTCGAGGTCGTCCTCGAACGCGATCGCGGCGCCGTCCGCGGCGAAGGTCGGTCTCCGGTACGCGTGACCCGGCGTCGCCGCCGCATCGGTCACGCGTCGCAACGCGCTGCCGTCCGGCTTCGTCGTCCAGATATCGCCGCCGAACTTGGCCGAGCTCTGCACGGCGGCGAACGCCACGCGGTCTGCGGCCTTGCTCCAGCTCGCCCGGCCGTTCGCAGCGACGGCGCCGGAGCCCGTGAAGATCGCGGCCGGGGTGCCGCCCGCGGCGGCGATTCTCCACAATCCGCCGGCGCCGCCGCTGCCGTCGTAGCCTTTGCTGTACAGCGTGAACAACAGCGTTGCGCCGTCGGGTGAAAACGCCGGGCTCTGCGCGCTGCAGCTCCCGCTCGTTGGGTAAATCAGTTCCGCGCCGTCGCCGCGCAGCGCCGAGGCCGACGCGAGTGCGGGTATACCGGTGAGCGCCAATACCAACAACCCGTTCATCCATGGCCGTGCGTGCGCCTTCATTCGACATGTCCTCGTAGGTTTCCGTTATGCGATGCGCCGACCGCGGATATCCGTCCGCCTGCGGACAACGATCGTCCGCATCGAAGGAACGTGGCGCGCCGCATAAACCGGACAACGCTTCGCATCGGCGGCGCCCGGCACGGACACGTCGCGCTCAGCCCAGACGGCGGATTCCGGCTCGACGCGGATGACGGCCTTGCGCGCCGACAACGCGAGCGAAGGGACGATGCAGCTCGCGGAAACGACGGCCATCGATCTCGTCGACGCCGGTTTCCCGACGGGCACGCCCATGCTTGCCGTGGAGGATCAAGAGGACGCCGGCGAACGGATCAAGGCAGCCTCGCGTCGTCGGTGCGCAGCAGCCGTGTCCTCTGCATGCGCCGTGCGTCGTATTGACAGCGAGCGACGCGGTTCCCTGCCTCGATGCGAAGCGGCGTCGCTGCCTTCCGTCCGTGCTTGAGGATTACCGATGCTCGATTTCAAAACCGGCCGCACGCTCGGCCTGCTCGCGCGCACCGCGCCGTTCATCCTGCTGCGCGTGACGGTCTACGCCGGCATCGCGGTCGCCTATGCGCTCGCCGTCGCTGCCGGCGCGGGCATCGGCTTCCTGTTCGGCAAGATCGGCGGCAACGGCGACACCGGCGCAGGCTTCGGCGGCCTGATCGGCTTCGCCGCCGCCTGCGGCGTCCTGTACTGGGCGCGCGAGTATCTGCTGTACCTGGTCAAGGCCGCCCATGTCGCCGTGATGATCCGATTGATCGACGGCAAGCCGATGGCGGAAAACCAAGGGCAGATCGCCTTCGGCCGCGCCGCGGTCAAACGGCATTTCGCCGGCTCGTCCTTGTTGTTCGCGCTCAATCAGTCAGTGCGCGGGGCGCTGCGCGCCTTCAACGGCGCCACGCTGAGCATCGCCTCGTGGCTGCCGATTCCGGGCCTCGAGACCCTGGTCGGACTGATCGACAAGATCATCGCCACCTCGCTGAGCCATCTCGATCAGGTGATCCTCGCGCAGATCCTGCGCAAGGACGCGGGCGATCCCTGGACGACCGCGCGCGACAGCGTCGTGCTCTACGCGCAGAACTACAAAGGCGTGTTCAAGAATGCGGCGTTCCTGACCTTCGTCATCTGGGGGCTGACCTTGCTGATCTTCCTGCTCGTCGCCGCCCCGATCGCCACGCTCGTCGGCCTGTTCCACGTGCATGCGGGGCTGTGGACGTTCGTTCTGGCCCTGATCGCCGCGTGGGGCTTGAAAGCGGCGATCATCGATCCTTTCGCCACGGCCGCCCTGCTGCAGATGTACGACAAGCTCACCGCCGGGCAAACCCCGGATGCCGCATGGATCGCCCGGCTCGAATCGATCTCCGACCAATTCGGCGGTCTGGTTCGCGAAGCGCGCAATGCCGCGGCTCGCCCTTCCGCGACGCCGCCGACAGCGCACGCGACGGAGCGATGACGACGCGGCAATCGTCGCGCCGTCACTTTCCCGCGGCGGCGATTTCGGTCTTGAGGTTTTCCAGCTGCGGCAGGAAGTGTTTGCCGCCGTCGCCGGCGTCGACCAGGTCGCGCTCGGCTCTTTGTGCGAGCGCTTCCGCATCGGTTTTCCTGCCCTGCAAAAGGCGCAGGCGTGCCTGCAGGATCAGGCGGTTCGCGCAGATCGGGCTGCGTGCTCCGTACTGCGCTTCGCAACCGTCCAAGGCGGACTGAATCAGGGGTTCGGCCGCCTTGGCGTCCTTCAACGCGAGCTGCGCTTCGGCTTCGTTCTGATAGGCGAGCAGCGTGTCGCCGCTGTGGTCGCCGGTGAAATGCTGCGACATCGTGCGCGCCTCGTGCAGCAGCGGAACCGCTTCGAGCGGCCTGCCGCTGCGCACGAGAACCTTGCCGAGATTGCTTTCGTGCATCGCCAGCGCGGCCGAGGGCCCGAAGGATTGCTTGCGCAGGTCGATCACCAGGCGCAGCATCTTTTCCGCCCGCGCCAGGTCGTTGCGGTAGATCGCGTTCACCGCGATGTTGTTGAGTATCGTCATGCCCTCTTCGGTCTTGTCGCGGCCCGCCGCCTGCAGCGCATTCCAAGCCCGCGTCATCATCCGGTCGGCCTCTTCGAGCTGATTGTCCTGCATCAGATAGGTGCCGAGATCCCCGGCGAGGGTCATCGTGTCTTCGGAGGCTTCGCCGTTGTACGCCGCCGATTCGTCGAGCGCTGCGCGCAGAATCCGGATCGCGCCGGCGACGTCGCCGTGCGCGGCCGTCACCTGCGCCTGCGCGGAACGGCTGTGGATCAACTGCGCGCGGTGGCGTTCCGGCGCGCCGTTCCAGAATGTCTGCGCCTGCTCCAGGAGCTGCCGCGCCTTGTCGATGTTGCCGCGGCTCAATTCCACTGACGCGAGATCGAACCGGATACGCGCCTGCGCCTCCGGATCGGCGCCCGAATCCACGGATTCGAGGAAGCGCGAAAGCAGGGGCGCCGCCCCCTCGAAATCGTGCAGGGACAAATACAGATCGCCGAGAACCTGCAGCACGCGCGCCTTCTCCGCCGGCTTGTCGGCGAACCGCCTCGCCAATTGTTCGGCGCTCGCATCGAGCATTTCCTTGGCGCTGATCGAGCGGCCTGCGGCCTGGGCGACCGCGCTGCCGAACATCAGGTCCAGATAGTCGACGACGCTTTGCACGCGCGCGGCCTCGGCCACGGCGCGATCGCGCTCCAGTTCCGCCTGGCGTGCCTTGGCGCGGGCTTCATGCGCCTGCCACAGCGTTCCGGCCAATCCCGCGAGCAGGGTGACGAACACGGCCGCGGCCGCGCCGGCCCACAAGCGGTTGCGCCGCAGGAAACGGCGCACCAGATATCCGCGTGCATCGCCGCGCGCGAGCACGGGCTTGTGCGCCAGATGCGCCTGCACGTCCTGCCAGAACTCCGACGCGGACGCGTAGCGCGACTCCGGCTCGGGACGCAGCGCCTTGGCGACCACAGCATCGAGATCGCCGCGCAGCAGCTTCGCCGGCACCGGCGAACTGGGGTTGTCGCGCGCCGCATCGCTGAGAAGCTTCGGCGCGGTGTGCAGCAAGCGCTGCAGCGCCGCAGGCAGCGGCAGCTCGCGCAGATTCCATGGCGCGCGCCCCGACAGCATATGAAACAGCAGCACGCCGAGCGCATACACGTCGGTGGCCGTGGTCGGCGCCTTGCCTTCCAACTGCTCCGGCGCCGCGTAGTCGGGCGTCATCAGCGACAAGGTCTGCTGGCCTTCCGCCGTCGGATCGGCGCCGAGCAGCTTGGCGATGCCGAAATCGAGCAGCTTCACGCCGCCGTCGGCGGTGACCAGGATGTTGCTCGGCTTGAGATCGCGATGCACCACCAGATGCCGATGCGCGAATCCCACGGCCGCGCACACCTGGCCGAAGAGCAGCAGGCGCTGCTCCAGTCCGAGCCGATGCCGGTTGCAGTAGCTCAGGATGTCCTCGCCGTCGATCAGCTCCATGACCATGTACGGCAGGCCTTCGTCGGTCAGGCCGCCGTCGATCAGGCGGGCAATGCCGGGATGCTCGAGGTGGGCCAGGATCTGGCGCTCGTTCTGGAAGCGCCGTCCGGCGAAAGCGGCCTCGCGATGGGCCAGCTTGAACGCCACCGGTTTTTCGAAATGCCCGTCCGCGCGCCGCGCGCGGTACACCTCGCCCATGCCGCCGCGCGCGAGCAGCGCATCGATCCGGTATTTGTCGATCACACTGCCCGCCGCAAGCGTTTCCGCTGCGATCGCGTGCGTGCGCGGCGCGGGCGCGGGTGAGAGAAACCCTGCTCTTTTGCGTGTTGCCGCGAGCGGTTTGCGCGGCTCGCGTCGCGTCGCTTCGTCGCAGTCGATCAGGGCGAGGTGCCGGTCGCGTTCCGGGTCCGGCAGATTGAGCAATTCGTCCCACAGATCGTTGATGCGCTGCCACGCCGCTTGTTCGACCGAAGTCATCTCGTTCTCTCCACGACGCGCGGACCGCGCGGGCGACGCCGGCACCCGATGCCTCCCCGGGCTCGTGCGGCCCGGGGACTCTACAACACTCCCGTCACCTCCGCCGTGCGCTGCCGCCGAGCGATGCTTCGCTGCCGCTGCGTGCGATTCCGCGTCCCGCCACCCCGATGAATCCCAAACCGAGCAACAGCATCGCCATCGGACTCAGTGCCGGCGCGGGCCCTACCGGAGCGGCCGCCGCCACCTGCTGGGTCAGCGTGCTCGATGCCGGAGCCGTATTCGCATCGCCGCTGTAGTCCACCTCGATCGTGTGGCTGCCCGCGGACAACGCCGAGGTCGAATACGTCGCCTGCCCGCTCGCGTTCAATGCAACGCTGCCAAGAAGCGCGCCGTTGTCGTGCAAGGTGATCGTTCCGGTCGGCGCCGCGGCAGCGACACCCGAAGCCGCCTGCCGTGAGGCCGGTGCCGGCGTCTGCGCCGTCACCGTTGCGGTAAAGCTCACCGTTTGTCCGGACCTGGAAGGATTCGATGAACTGGTCAGCTCGACGCTGGAAACCGACAAGGGTTGAGCGACTTGCTGTATCAATGTTGCCGACCCTGGACCTTGTGTTTCGTCACCGGTATACGCTGCCGTCAGCGTATGACTGCCTGGAGTCAGCGACGACGTCGAATACGTCGCTTGTCCATTCCCGTCGGGCGGGAGTGTGGCCAGCAACGTCGCGCCGTCGCTGATCGTCACTTTGCCGGTCAACGGTTCCGGAGGTATCGAGTCCGCCTCCGGTGAGTGTCCGATTGCGGCCAGGTGCAATTGACTCACCGTCACTGTGAACGCGACCGCTTGTCCGGCAGCCGAAGGGTTTGGCGAGCTGGTCAGGGTGAGCGTGGCGTCGGAGAAAACGACGTTCAAATCCGTCGTTCCACTGCTCGCCGTGAAATTGCCGTCGCCGGAATATGTCGCTGTCAACGTATTTTTGCCCGAGCGGGTCGGAGAGATCGAACAGCCCTGCGTCGGCGCTTCCAGCGAATAGCTGCAGCTCGCGTTGCCTGGAGTCGCGCTCACCATGATTGTGCCTGTCGGAGTGCCCGCGCCTGGCCGGGTCACGCCGACGCTCGCGGCTACCGTCAACGCGGAGCCTTCTACGATCGACGACGAAGACGGCGTGACGCTGACGCTGGTCTGCGCCTGCGCGATGCTATAGCCGTATAGGGCCTGCAGCGAAGGCGAGTTGTTCGAGTCTCCAGAATAGAACGCGAAAATGTCGTGCGGCCCTACAGCGAGCGCATCCGTGGCGCATGTCGCCGTTGAACTGGCGGTGCCGACGGCCAAATTCGCTTCGCACAACACCGTGTCGCTGTCGCGAAATTCGACCTTGCCGCCCGGGGCTTTGCCGGACACGGTCAAGATGAATTCGATGGTCTGTCCAAAGACGCCGGAGGGGCTGGCGGCCGTCAGTGTCGCCGTGCTGCCGGCTTGGACTTCCGCCGCATGCGACGGCAACGTTGCGGCGAATCCGGCCCCGCTCGACACCAGCAGGAAACCCAGCACGAAGTACAAACCGCTCGCCCCTGTCGGCATTCGGCGGCAATTGGCATGCTTGCCGCCGCGAGCCGATCTTCGCGGAATCTCCCGCCGATCCGCTGCGACGAATGCGCTGGCGCCGCATCGAGAATTCACGGCGCAACCGGCGCCAACCGAAAAACCTGTCTGCATACCTATTCTCCTTCCCAGAACGAATTCACGCAGGGGCCGAATCGTGGGGTACTATTCGCCGACCCGGGCGCGCCTCGCCCGGGAACCGCTACTCGACGCAACGCGTTCCGCCGCCTCTGCTGGTTTCGGATTACGGCGCGGCGAAGGAAAAGCGGACACGGATTTCTTCCTCGCACGGGTATTGCGCGACGGCGTAGACGGATGCGGTGTGCGCCGGTCGGTCGTACGCAAAGCGGGAAGAGCCGAGAGTGCTATGCGCAACGCAAGGGGGAGCCGGTTCGCGAGAACCGCACGGCGATTCCGACGGTCGGAACTTCGCCGCAACCTCAGCAGCGGACAAGTATGGAAATGAGCACTGGGCAAACCGATCTCAACGACTCCGACTCCCTCGTCGAATTGCTGTATGCCGATCTTCGCCGCGTCGCCCGTGCGGAACGGCGGCGCGCGTCGTCGCCGTCGACCCTGCAGACCACGGCGCTGATCCACGAGGCCTACCTGAAACTGCGCGGCAGCGGCGCATGGAGCAATCGCCAGCACTTCATGCGCGCCGCCGCCCAGGCCATGCGCCAGGTCCTGGTCGACGCCGCGCGCGCGCGACTGCGCGACAAACGCGGCGGCGGCGTCGCCACGCTGCCGCTGGACGATATCGATGCCGCCGGCGACACGCCCGACGAATTGGTCTTGCAGATCGACGACGCGCTGGAAAAACTCGGCCAGCTCGACGAGCGCATGGCCCACGTGGTCGAATGCCGGTTCTTCGCCGGCTACGACGAGGAAGAAACCGCGCAGGCGCTGGAGGTGACCAGCCGTACCGTACGCCGCGACTGGGTCAAGGCCAAGGCCTGGCTCTACA
>CBJLOV010000099.1:0-15499 GCA_966424745.1 uncultured bacterium | reverse complement strand
CTCGCAGCTGCGCTGCGAGTTCGCGAGTGTCGGCCGGGGTTCGCTCGACGTACATCCATGTACGTTCGCGAACGCGCGCGCGTCGTGCGGGCACCCCTACGGGCGATTCCGTCCGCCCCTCGCCGCGACAAACGGGGCCCGAAGATCAAGAGCCGATTGCGCTCCAACCGTCGGGAACGTTTCATGTCTACGCCGCCTTCACCGCCGCCTGCATCGAGCTGACGAAACGATCGAACAGGTAACCGATATCGTGAGGCCCGGGGCTCGCCTCGGGGTGGCCTTGGAAACAGAACGCCGGGGCGTCGGTCAAGGCAAAGCCTTGCAGAGAGCCGTCAAAAAGCGAGGTATGCGTGATCCGCGTGTTCGCGGGCAACGTCGCCGGGTCGACGGCGAAGCCGTGATTCTGCGAGGTCACGAGCACGCGGCCGTCGTCGTGGTCCTTGACCGGGTGGTTGGCGCCGTGATGTCCGAACTTCATCTTCAGCGTCTTCGCGCCGACGGCCAGGCCCACGATCTGATGCCCCAGGCAGATGCCGAACAGGGGGATCCGGCGCGCAATGGCTTCGCGCGCCGCGGCGATCGCATAGTCGCAGGGCTCGGGATCGCCCGGGCCGTTCGACAGGAACACGCCGTCGGGTTTCAGCGCCAGGGCGTCGGCTATCGGAGTCTGGGCGGGCACGACGGTGACCGCGCAACCGCGGTCGACGAGCATGCGCAGGATGTTCTTCTTCACGCCGAAGTCGTAGGCGACGACGTGGTGCTTGCCGACCTCCGATGCAAACGCCTTGCGGTCGAGATCGTAGCTGCCGGCGTCGAAACGATACGGCGCCGGGGTGGTGACGACCTTGGCGAGATCCATGCCGGCGAGGCCGGGAAAGCTCCGAGCCGCGGCAAGCGCGCGCTCTTCCGACGGTTCCGCTCCGGCGAGGACACAGCCGTTCTGCGCGCCCTTGTCGCGCAGCAGGCGGGTCAGCGCGCGCGTGTCGATATCGGCGATCGCGACGATGCCGTGGCGGCGCAGATAGGCATCGAGGTTTTCCGTCGCGCGCCAATTGCTGGCAAGGCGCGGCAGATCGCGGATGACGAGGCCCGCGGCCTGGATCTTCTCCGACTCCTCGTCGACCGCATTGACGCCGGTGTTGCCGATATGCGGATAGGTCAGGGTAACGATCTGACGCGCATAGGACGGGTCGGTCAGGATTTCCTGATAGCCCGTGATCGCAGTGTTGAACACGACCTCGCCGACGGTTTCGCCTTCCGCTCCGATGGAAATACCGCGGAAGATCGTGCCGTCTGCAAGGGCGAGAATGGCTGGGGTCATGCGTTGCGTCGCCTAGTGTGTGACATGAAAAACGCAACCTATAGATGCAGCGTTACCCGCGGACCTGAGAATGTTCGGGACCGTGGGGGAGGTTGCGGGCGAGTACGAATGATACCGGCGCACCGGGTCCGGTGTCCATGGCGACGAACGCCCCTCGAAGGAATCTTTACGGCAACGGCGCTAGAATCCGACCGCCCGAGAACGAGTTTCCCCCATGTCCGCCGCGTCCGCCGTTACCGCATCGCCCGCCCTGTTCGATCCCGCGCGCCTGGATCGCGCCGACACGCTGGTGCGCGACGCGCCGTTCCATTTCCTGGTGGCGCACGAGCAGTTGCCGGATGTCGCCGAGAGCGAGCTCGAGCGCGACTTCCCGAAATATTCCGGCGCCGGCTTCTTTCCTTACGAGGAGAAGGACTGCGGCCCGAGCATCAATGCCTTGATTCGCCAGCTCACCGATCCCGCCGTCGCCAGCGCCGTGGGCACGCGACTCGGCATCGACGATCTCGGCCAATACCCCACGCTCGTCACCCTGTGCCGCGCCCTCAACAAGCGGCACGGCACGATTCACACCGACAGCCGGTCGAAGGTGGCGACCGCCCTCCTCTATCTGAACAAGTCCTGGCCCGATACGAGCGACGGCTGCTTCCGCTTCCTCAATCGCATCGACGACGTCGAGGATCTCGCCTCGCCCGAGATCAAACCGCTGTACGGCAACTTCGTCGTGTTCCGCCGCGCCGACAACTCTTTCCACGGCCATCTGCCCTACGAAGGCGAGCGCCGGGTCATCCAGGTCGCCTGGCTCACGAGCGAGGACGAGAAATTGCGCAAGACCCAGCGCGGCAAACTCTCACGTGCGTTCAAGAAGCTGTTCGGCTCGCTCGATAAAAAGTTCGGAGCCGGGCGCGACAAAAACGCAGCACACAAAGACTGATCCGACCCGCGGGCTCCGCGTGTAGGAAAATTGCGACTTGCGCCACGATTTTCGCTTCCACTATCGTGGCCGGCGGCAGTGGTGACTGCCGCAAACATGGGGAGCGCGCGCTCGGCACCTTGGGGTCCGGCCCGTTTTGGGTCGAAGGTTTGCCGTCGAACTGGGAACATCTCGCACCAACTTTCGCCGCCGGATAGGGAACCGGCCGCCCCGGGAGCGCGGGCGCATCAGATCAACATTTCCAAGAAGGAACAAGGCAATGCGAAAGTTTGCTATGAAGTTGATGATGTTGGCGATCGGGTTCGGAGGCGCGGCAACGGCACCGGCTCAGGGCATCGTGGCGCAACTGACCGACGGGGGAGAGATGTCGGCCGCGGACGTCGGCGCGGGAAAACTGCATTTCCGCATCGAAAACCGAAGCAGTGAAAGTCTGCACCTCCTCGGTTGGGCTACGCCGTTCGGCGAGGAGATGACGGCGAACCTGTTCCGCGTCGAACAGAACGGCGTGCCCGCTCGTTACCTCGGCGCCTACTACAAGCGCAGCGCGCCGACCGAAGAGGATTACTTCGAGCTCGGGCCCGGTGAATCGCGTGCGGTCGCCGTCGATCTGACCGCCTACTACGACATGCGCAGCGGCGGCGCCTTCGAGGTCCGCTATGCGCCGCACGGCGGCGATCTCATCCTCGAAGCGAGCATCGTGCAGCGGAGCGGCGCGAAGATCGCACGCCCCCTGGAAACGCAGCCGGTGACGATCTGGGTCGACACGGGTGCGCGCGGGATCGACGCCGTCGGCCCGATCGGAGTGCGCAGCGAAATCCAGTCCCTGCGCGGCCAGGACGACGGCGCCGCAGGCATCCTCGCCGCGGCGGCGAGCAACAGCTACGTGAAGTGCACGAATGTGCAGCAGACGCAGATCGTGCCCGCACGCGATGCGGCGATGACCTACGCGAACGAGGCGAAAAACTATCTCGCCACCGCCGCGGCGGGCAGCCGCTATACGTGGTGGTTCGGTACGTACTCGGGCGGGAACTATGCGCTGGTCGCCGCGCATTTCAACAATCTCGCCAATGCGCTGTCCACTCAGCCCTATACGTTCGATTGCGGCTGCAAGCAAAAGAGCACCTATGCTTACGTCTACCCGAGCCAGCCCTACACGGTTCACCTGTGCGGGGCATTCTGGGCCGCACCGAACACGGGCACCGACTCGCGCGCGGGCACGCTCGTGCATGAAAGCAGCCACTTCACGGTCGTCGCCGGTACGGACGACTACGCCTACGGGCAATCGGCTGCGCACAATCTCGCGCTGACCAATCCCGCGCAGGCGGTGATGAACGCCGACAGCCACGAGTACTTTGCCGAGAACGATCCGGCGCGGAACTGAAGTCGGTTGGGCAAAATGGCGTGCGGGAAGTTTCTCCGCACGCCGCACCGTCAAGGCTCCCGCGGCGCCAGCACGTCGTCGAAGCTGTAGCGCCCGGGTTCGCGGCGTGCCAGCCAGACCGCCGCCGCAAGCGCGCCGCGCGCGAAGATGTCGCGGTTCGTCGCGCGATGGATCAGCTCGAGGCGCTCGCCGGAGGTGGCGAAAATCAGAGTGTGCTCGCCGACCACGTCGCCGCCGCGCAAGGTGGCAAAGCCGATCTCTCCCTGCTGACGCGCACCGATCTGACCGTGGCGCTCGTAGCGGGCATATTCCTCCATCGCGATCTGACGGCCGTCCGCCACCGCCTGTCCGAGAGTCAGCGCCGTGCCCGACGGGGCATCCTGCTTGCGCGAGTGGTGCATTTCGATCAGTTCGCAGTCCCACTCAGGCAACGCCGCCGCGGTGCGGCGCGCGAGGCGGGCGAGCATCGCGATGCCCAGGCTGAAGTTCGAAGCCCACAATACGGGTATCGACCGCGCTGCGCGGTCGAGCGCCTCGAACTGAGCGGCGCTCAGCCCCGTCGTACCGCTGACGAAACCGAGGCGGCGCTCCAGCGCCAGCGCCAGCGCCGCGTCGAACGCGTTGATTCCGCTGAAATCGACGAGCACGTCGGCGCCGAGGTCGGGGTCGAGTGAATTGGCGAAATCGACATCCGGCGCCGCGGCGCCGTAAACGCGCGACAACGGTTCCTCGGTCAGACCCGAGCCGGGCCGCACCAGCGCGCAAGCCAGGGCGGCGTCCCCGGACTCGAGGATGCAGCGGATCACCGCCTGCCCCATGCGCCCGGCTGCGCCGTAGACGACGATGCGGGCGTTCGGATTCGAGGTATCGGTCATTGGGGGCATCCTATCGCGTCGGCGCCAGTCGAAACGAATCGGCGCCATGAGGCGCGGTCGCAACAGGGAACAACGCGATGACGAGCCTCATGGGCGCAAGTATATGCGCGCACGCAGTCGGCCCCCAGAGCCGCGGCTCAGGTCGTCACCCGGTCCCAGAACTGTTTGACGCTGTCGAGCCACGACGACGCACGCGGCGTGTGCGCGGCATGGTCGTCGCCGAAGCTGTCGTCGAACTGCTTGAGCAGGTCGCGCTGTTGCTTGCTGAGCTTGACCGGCGTTTCCACGACGACGCGGCAGAGCAGATCGCCGACGTGGCCGTTGCGCACGTTCTTCACGCCCTTGCCGCGCAGCTTGAACAGTTTGCCGGTCTGCGTCTCGGGCGGAATCTTGATCGCCGCCTCGCCGCCGAGCGTGGGCACTTCGAGGTCCGCGCCGAGTGCGGCCTGAGAGAAACGGATCGGCACTTCGCAGTAGAGATCGTCCTGCTGGCGCTGGAAGATCGGATGCTCACGCACCTGCACCTCGACGTAGAGGTCGCCCGGCGGAGCACCGGCCGGCCCGGCCTCGCCTTCGCCGGCAAGGCGGATGCGGTCGCCGCTGTCGACGCCGGCCGGAATCTTCACCTCGAGATGCTTTTCGCTGCGCACGCGGCCTTCGCCGCGGCAGCTCTTGCAAGGGTTGGCGATCGACTGACCGCTGCCGCCGCAGTGCGGGCAGGTCTGCTGGATCGAAAAGATGCCGTTCTGCATGCGCACGCGACCGTGGCCCTGGCAGGTGCGGCAGGTGGCGAGCTTGCCGTCCGCGGAGCCCGAACCGTCGCACTTGTCGCACGAGGTCAGCGTCGGCACGTCGATCGTCTTTTCGACGCCGAATACGGCCTCCTCGAGATCCAGGTCGAGCATGTAGCGCAGATCGGAACCGCGGCGCTGACGGCCGCCGTGGCCGCCGCCGAAAATGTCGGAAAAAATATCGCCGAAGATGTCGCCGACGTCGGCGTGGAAACCGCCGGCGCCGCCCATGCCGTGCTCGAACGCGGCGTGACCGTGGCGGTCGTACATCGCGCGCTTCTGTGCGTCGCCGAGCACTTCGTAGGCTTCCTTGGCTTCCTTGAAATGCGCCTCGCAAGCCTTGTCGCCCGGATTGCGATCGGGATGGTGTTTCATCGCCAGGCGGCGGAACGCCTTCTTCAGCTCCTCGTCGGAGGCCTTGCGCTCGACGCCGAGGACTTCGTAGTAATCACGCTTGCTCATGAGTTGGAATAATTTTTCTCGATCCGCCGATCAGGAATCAGCCACAGCGCCGCCACGGCGGCGTACAACACACACGAAACTATGGGCACGAAAAACGCCGAAACAATGCCGGCGACGTAGAGGAGCGGCGAAACCGTGGACTTCCAGTCGCCCCTTTCCCCCTGAATGGCCCTGGCCAGGCGGCCGTCCCTGCCGCCGTTGCACTCGATCAAGGTGCGGCTCAACGGAATCCACGACAGCGCGGCCATCAGCAGCACGCTCCCGTACAGGGCCGTCGGTATCGAGGCCGGAAACTGGTGCTCGCCGTGCGCCTCGTTCAACCAGGCGGTCGCGAACGGGAACAGCGACAGCCAGAACAGGAAGAACAGATTCGCCCACATCACCTTGCCGTTCACGCGCGCGACGGCATGCAACATGTGATGGTGATTGTTCCAGTAGATGCCGACGTAGACGAAGCTCAGCACGTAGCTCAGGAACACCGGCCAATTGCCGAGCAGCGACGGCAACGTCGCTTCGTGCGGCGGCTTCAGCTCGAGCACCATGATCGTGATGATCACGGCGATCACGCCGTCGGTGAACGCTTCGAGTCGGTTTTTTTCCACACGGCCTCCCCAGGCGACGCTCGAAAATCAGGCCGGACATTCGTCGCCGAATTCCCGCGCAACGACGGGCGACGCGACATCCGGCGGCGGAAAGGCTGCGCGGAACGTAAAAGCGCCCGCGGTGGGTCCCAGGGCGCGAAGCAGATCCAGCTTCGCTTTCGCCTCGGCGAAATCCGGCCGGTGGCCTTTCGGCACCCACCACAGAACCATGATCGGCTGCGCAACGCGCTCGAACCATTCCCGCCTGCGCTTGAGGATTTCGACGTGGGCCGAACGATAGGTGAATTGGTTCAGCGACTCGACATCGCGCCATACCGACATATTGGCAACGACGTTTTCCCCGAAGGAACGCTCCGCCGTCGCGTCGCCTTCTTCGGTTTGGAAGCGCCAGACGAAGCCGGGCGAACTCTCGGCGAGGGCGTTGATGCGGTCGAGGTTGGCGACGAAGTCAGCCAACCTCGGGGACTCCAGAGGCTCCAGCAACGTGGCGATATTCAGCTGCGCGAGTTCATAGGCCGACATAGCTACATTCACTCATCCTGCAGGTCTCGGAGCAGATGCGCGGTCGCTGAAAGCTCCCTCGACCGCTCCTTCCTCAACGCAAAACGCCGAGGAAGCGGGCCAAGGCAAAGCCCGCGTCCAAGCGGTGCAAAGCGCCGCTCGAACGCGGGCAACGAGCATCCGGCGGCGCCGCGGAAGGCAATTACTTCTTGTCCTTCACCTCGGTGAACTCGGCATCGACCACGTCGTCCTTCGGCGCGGATCCCGCCGCCGAATGCGCGCCCGCGTCGCCGGAGGCGCCGGATTGACCCGCGGCCGCCGCCGCAGCGGCCAGCGACTGGGCGGCAGACTCGAGCGCGGCGATCTTGGATTCGATCGCGTCCTTGTCTTCACCCTTCATCACCTTCTCGAGGTCGGCCAGCGCCGTCTCGATCGCGCCGATCTGGCTGCCGTCGACCTTGCCGCCGTGCTCCTTGATCGCCGCGCGCGTGGCGTGGACGAGCTGGTCGGCCTTGTTGCGCGTGCCGACGAGCTCATGGAACTTCTTGTCCTCTTCCTTGTTCGCCTCGGCGTCGCGCACCATGCGCTGGATCTCGTCCTCGGACAGTCCCGAGCCCGCCTTGATCTCGATGCGCTGCTCCTTGCCGGTCTTCTTGTCCTTGGCCGAGACGTGCAGGATGCCGTTGGCGTCGATGTCGAACGACACTTCGACCTGCGGCATGCCGCGCGGCGCCGGATCGATTCCGGCCAGGTCGAACTTGGCCAGCGACTTGTTCGCGCTCGCGCGCTCGCGCTCGCCCTGCAGCACGTGCACGGTGACCGCGGTCTGGTTGTCCTCGGCGGTCGAGAATGTCTGCGACGCCTTGGTCGGGATCGTCGTGTTCTTCTCGATCAACTTGGTCATCACGCCGCCGAGCGTCTCGATGCCGAGCGAGAGCGGGGTGACGTCGAGCAGCAGGACGTCCTTGACCGAACCGCCGAGCACGCCGCCCTGGATCGCCGCGCCGACGGCGACGGCCTCATCCGGATTGACGTCCTTGCGCGGCTCCTTGCCGAAGAACTCCTTGACCGCTTCCTGCACCTTCGGCATGCGCGTCTGGCCGCCGACGAGGATGACTTCGTTGATGTCGGACACCTTCAGGCCGGCATCGTTGATCGCAGTGCGGCACGGCGCGATCGTCTTCTCGATCAGGTCGCCGACCAGCGCTTCGAGCTTGGCGCGCGTGAGCTTGATGTTGAGATGCTTCGGACCGGACGCATCCGCCGTGATGTACGGCAGGTTGACTTCGGTCTGGTGCGCGCTCGACAGCTCGATCTTGGCGCGCTCGGCGGCGTCCTTCAGGCGCTGCAGCGCGAGCGAGTCGTTCTTCAGATCGACGCCCGTGTCCTTCTTGAACTCTTCGACGAGGTAGTCGATCAGGCGCTTGTCGAAGTCTTCGCCGCCGAGGAACGTGTCGCCGTTCGTCGCCAGCACTTCGAACTGTTTCTCGCCGTCGACTTCCGCGATCTCGATGATCGAGATGTCGAACGTGCCGCCGCCGAGATCGTAAACCGCGATCTTGCGGTCGCCGCCCTTCTTGTCGATGCCGTAGGCCAGCGCGGCCGCGGTCGGCTCGTTGATGATGCGCTTGACTTCCAGGCCCGCGATGCGGCCGGCGTCCTTGGTCGCCTGGCGCTGCGAGTCGTCGAAGTAGGCGGGCACGGTGATGACGGCCTCGGTGACCGGCTCGCCGAGGAAGTCCTCGGCGGTCTTCTTCATCTTCATCAGGATCTTCGCCGAGATTTCCTGCGGCGAGAGATTCTTGCCGTCGGCGGTCGCCAGCCATGCGTCGCCGTTCTCGTGCGCGGTGATCTTGTACGGCACGAGGCCGATGTCCTTCTGCACTTCGGCGTCGGTGAACTTGCGCCCGATCAGGCGCTTCACCGCATAGAAAGTGTTCTTAGGATTGGTCACCGCCTGGCGCTTCGCGGTCGCGCCGACGAGGACTTCGTTGTCCTTGAACGCGACGATCGACGGCGTGGTGCGGTCGCCTTCGGAATTCTCGATCACGCGCGCCGTCGTGCCCTCCATGACGGCCACGCAGGAATTGGTCGTGCCCAGGTCGATACCGATGATTTTGCCCATGTTTCAATCTCCAAGAAATTCAGTAGCAGCGCAACGGCCGCGGATGCGATTTAATTATGGTTACGTTATTTCAATTCAAGCGCCCGGCGCCTTCGCGACCGTCACCAAAGCCGGGCGCAGCAGGCGTTCGTTCAGCACGTAGCCCTTCTGGATCACGGCGACGACGGTATTCGGCGCCGCCCCCGGCGCTTCGACCATGCTGACCGCCTGATGCTGCTCCGGATTGAACGGCTGGCCGACCGGATCGACGGCCTTCAGCCCGTTGCCTTCCGCCACCTTGAGCAGCGCTTTCAGGGTCAACTCCATGCCCTCGCGCAGCGCCTTCGCATCGGCCGTCTCGATGGCCAAACCGCGTTCGAGGCTGTCGCACACCGGCAGCAGATCGCCGAGCAGGCGTTCGTTGGCGAATTTGCGCGCCTGTTCGAGATCGCGCTGCAGGCGCTTGCGCTGGTTCTCGATCTCCGCGCGTTCGCGCAGCAGCAGCTCGCGCATCTCGCCGAGCTTGGTCTCGTACTCGTTGATCAGTTTGCCGAGCTCGTCGCCCTCGCCCGGCGTCGCGCCGAGGTGGTTGGCGGCCGCGTCGTCGGACGGATTGGCCGGCTTGTCCGGCTGGTTGTTTTCGGTCGTCACGGTCACTCCATAAGCAATACCCGGCCCGCAGCCGATGCTGCTTGCCGGAAGCAATTATTTTACCCCACGGGGTTTATGAGGCCAGATGCCCCTGATTCAAGGCGCCCGAAAGAATCTGCGCCGTCGCCTGCACCACCGGAATCACGCGCTGGTAGGCCATCCGCGTCGGTCCGATGACGCCGAGCACGCCGAGCACCCTGCCCTCGACCCCGTACGGCGCCGTGACCAGGCTGTAGGCGCCGAGCGGATTGAATCCCGATTCCTCGCCGATGAACAGGCGCACGCCCTCGGCACGCGAGCAGTTCTCGAGCAGGCTCAACAGATCGCGCTTGCGCTGGAACGCCTCGAACAGCTCGCGCAGGCTGTCCATATTGGTCACCGCCTGCGCGCCCATCAGATTGACCTGCCCGGCGACGAGCATGTCCGTATTGGCCTGGTCGGGAAAAGCCTGGCTGGTCACGTCGGCCGCGGCCACCATGAGCTGATGCAGGCGTGCGCTGGTTTCGCGCATTTCACGCTTCAGCCGCTCGCGGATCTCGCTCATGCGCAGGCCGGCGTAGTTCGCGTTGAGAAAATTCGACACCTGCTCGAGTTCGCTCGGCGAATACACATGCTGCGTCGTGATCACCCGGTTCTGCACTTCGTTGTCGGCGAAGACCAGGATCACGAGCACGCGGTTGCCGCCGATCGCAACGAAGTCGATGTGGCGGAACGGGAATTCCTCGCGCTTCGGCACCGTGACGACGCCGACGAAGTGAGTGACCTCGGACAGCAGCGAGGAAACGCCGTTGAGCAGATCCTGGGTCGGCGCCTGCGTCGGCAGCTCGCGGCGCAGCGCGTCGATCTGCGGCTCGTCGAGCGGCTTGAGCTCGAGCAGGCTGTCGACGAAAACGCGGTAGCCCTGCGCCGTCGGCACGCGCCCGGCCGACGTGTGCGGGGCGGCGAGCAGGCCGAGTTCTTCCAGATCGGCCATCACGTTGCGGATCGTCGCCGGACTGACGTCCAGCCCCGAGTTTTTTGCCAGGGTACGCGAGCCTACCGGCTGTCCGTCGGCGATGTACTGCGCGATCAGCGTGCGCAGAAGTTGACGCGCGCGCTGATCCAGTTGATGGCCCGATGGCCGTTGGCCGAAATAGGCTGACATAAGCTCGTATTTACCGCGATATGACGACGCTAACAACGGAAACCTCCCCGGTCAATATGGATTTTCTCCGGTCCGCTTCAAGCCGCCGAGCCGCTCTTGGCTGCGCCGGCTTCACGTGTTAGCGTGCGCGCGCCAAACGTCTGACGCCCCCATGCTGCAAACGCTTTTCGTCAAGGATTTCGCCATCGTCGGCGAGGCCGAAATCGGCTTCGAGCCCGGACTGACCGTGGTGACCGGTGAGACCGGTGCGGGCAAGTCGCTGATGGTCGACGCGCTGCTGCTGCTCTCCGGCCAGCGCGCGGACGCCGGCGTCGTGCGCCACGGCAGCGAACGTGCCGAACTGATCGCCGATTTCGATCTGGCTGACGCAGCCGCCGCGAAAGCCTGGCTGCGCGAAGAGGAATTCGACGACGGCGACGCCTGCCAATTGCGCCGCGTGATCCGTGCCGAGGGCGCCTCGCGTGCGTGGATCAACGGCCGGCCGGCGACGCTGACGCAAATGCAGGCGCTCGCCGAACGCCTGATCGAGATCCACGGCCAGCACGAGCATCAGGCCCTGCTCGACAAGGCCAGTCAGCTCGCCCTGCTCGACGCGTTCGGCGACCACGGCGCCGCACTGCAGCCGGTGGCGGCGGCTGCCGCGCGCTGGCGCGAAGTCGACGCGCGCATGCGCGAACTGAGCGGCGATCAGGACCACTCCGAGCGCATCGCGCTGTTGACGCACCAGGTCGAAGAGCTCGACCGGCATGCGCTCGAGCCGGCTGAACTCGAAGCACTCAACGAATTGCACAAGCGCCTGGCCAACGCCGGACACCTGATCCAGGGCACCAGCGCGCTGGCGGAACTGCTCGACGGCGACGGCGAATTCAGCCTGCAGCGCCTGATGCACCGCGCGCAGAGCGAAATCGCCCGCCTTGCCCAGACCGATCCCGAACTCGGCGCAACGGGGGAACTCCTCGATGCCGCCGGCGTCCAGCTCGACGAGGCCGCCAGCGCCCTGGCCCGCTATCGCGACGCGCTCGATCTCGACCCCGAAAAACTCGCCGAGACCGAGGCACAGATCGCCAAGCTGCACGAGTTGAGCCGCAAGCACCGCCTGCCGGCGAACGAGCTGAAATCGCACGCGCAGGCCCTGCGCGACGAATTGGAAACGTTGCAGGGCGCGGGCGCCGCACTGGAAAAACTCGGGCGCGAACGCGATGCCCTCGAGCGAAACTTTCGCACCGCGGCGGCGAAACTGTCCACGGCGCGTACGGCGACCGCCAAGACCCTGAGCAAGAACGTCAGCACATTGATGGGCGAACTCGGCATGGCCGGTGGGCGTTTCGAAGTCGAGATCGAACCGCTGGAAAAAACGACGCCCGACGCGCAAGGCCTCGAACGCGTGGAATTCCTGGTCAGCGCCAACCCGGGCCAGCCGGCGCGCGCGCTGCGCAAAGTCGCATCCGGCGGCGAACTGTCGCGCATCAGCCTGGCGATCGAAGTCGCCGCACTGGGTGCCGACGACTCGAGCTCCGACGCGATCGCGACGATGGTGTTCGACGAAGTCGACACCGGCATCGGCGGCGCCGTCGCCGAAGTCGTCGGCCAGAAGCTGCGCCGCCTGGGGAAACATCGTCAGGTTCTGTGCGTCACCCACTTGCCGCAGGTGGCCGCACAAGGCCACCGCCACCTGCGCGTCGCCAAGTCGAGCGACGGCAAGAACACGCAGACTCAAATCGAAGCGCTCGGCGACAAAGCCCGCCGCGACGAGATCGCACGCATGCTCGGCGGCGTGGAAATCACCCGCGAGACGCTGGCGCACGCATCGCAAATGCTGAAAGCGGTGAGCGGTGAGCGGTGAGCGGTGAGCGGTGAGCGGTGAGCGGTGAGCGGTAAAAGCTTCTATAAGCTACGGCGCGTTTTCAAACTCTTCCCGCTCGCCGCTTAGCGCAAGACCACTTACTTCTTTTTCTTCGAACGCACGTAGAGCACCAGGCTGTGCTCTTCGATGACATAGCCGTGCTTGTCGGCGATTTCGCGCTGCAGGCGCTCGATGTCCTCGCTGACGAACTCGATCACCTTGCCCGTATCCAGATCGACCATGTGGTCGTGATGCTTGCCGCGGTCGATCTCGTAAACCGCCTGACCGCCCTCGAAGTTGTGTTTGACGACCAGCCCCGCCGACTCGAACTGGGTCAGGACGCGGTAGACCGTGGCCAGGCCGATCTCGTCGTCGTGCTCGAGCAAATGGCGATAAATGTCTTCCGCCGTCAGATGCTTGCCGTCGGAGGCTTCGAGGATTTCGAGGATGCGCATCCGCGGATGCGTGACCTTGAGCCCCGCCTTGCGCAGGTCTTGAGTTTCCATATGAGTATCACCTGAATGCCGGGCGCACGCGCCGCGCCCGCTGGAGCCGAAGGCTAGTGTATCATCGTGCGCTTTCCGCACTGTCGCTACGCAAATGAAGCAGGCCAGCCCGACCCCAGCCCTCCCGAAATTGTCGCGCGCACTCGCGCTGGCCGCACTGGCGTTCGGACTCGGCGCGTGCAATCCGATCTATCAGCTCGACATTCAGCAGGGCAATCTGTTCAGCAAGGCCCAGGTCGAATCGCTCAAGCCGGGCATGACCAAGCGCCAGGTGATGTTGACGATGGGCAGCCCCTCCGTGGTCAACCCGTTCCAGCAGAGCCGCTGGGACTATATCTCCACGTTCCGCCGCGGCAACGGCCGCATGGAGACCAAGGACCTCACGCTCTACTTCGAAGGCGACAGTCTCGCCAAGATCGACGGCGACTATTTTGCCGAAGATCCCGCCGAACTGATCCGCCTCGCCACCAAGTACAAGCGCCAGTACCCCGACGAGAAGCGTCCCGACGAGGACAAGAAAAAGCGCGGCGGCGACGATACCGGCGCATAAAGGAACCGCCAGCCTCGCTCCCTTGCGGGTTCCGAGGCGCACCCGTTTCCTGCCTCAGCCTTTTTTCTGCTTTTCCGCCCTTCGCCGCCGGGCCTGTTTCGGATCGATCTTGAGCGGTCGATACAGTTCGACGCGATCGCCGTCGCGCAAAAGCGCATCTGTCGCAACCGCACGGCCGTAGATGCCGTACCCGGCAGGCACGAAGGCGGCCGGCATCGCATCGCGGATGCCCGAAGCGCGCAGCGCCTCCTCCACGGTCGCGCCGGCAGCCAGCTCGACGCTGCGTACGACCTGCGAGCTCGCATCGGCGTAGACCACCTCGACGCGGATTGTCTGCCGCGGCGCTTCAGACATAAATGCGATCTGCTTCGCGGCAGAATTCATCGACCATACGATCGGCAAGCTTCTGGAACCCCGCCCGCAACACGGCGCTCATCAATCCCGAGTAATCGAAATCGAGCGCCAGCGCGACCTTGCATCCCGCATCGCCGAGCGCGGTGAACGTCCATACTCCGTGCAGCGCCCGGAACGGACCTTCCACAAGTTGCATGGTGATGCGCTGCGGGGGTTCCAGCGTGTTGCGCGTGGTGAAGCTCTGCGTCAATGCCCCCAGACGCAGATCGAGCCGCGCGGTCAGGGCATCCGTGTCGCGCGCGAGCACGCGGGCCGCCGTGCACCAGTTGAAACGGCGCGGGTATGCCTCGACTTCGTTGACCAGGTCGAACATGCGCGCGCAACTGTGGCGCACGATGGCGCTGCGGCGGATCTGGATCACTCGGGTATACCCTGAGGTCGACCTTGGTCGCACAGTCCGGAATGCGCCCTTGCGTGGCGGCGACATTCAATAGATGTATACAATGTGCGATTCCGCATCGCGCGATTCTAATGCGTAACGGCCGCGGCCGCATCGCAACTCCAGTATTTCCATGGCCAAAGACAATAAGAAAACCGATTCGACCATCGCGCTGAACAAACGCGCGCGGCACGAATACCACATCGACGAACGCTACGAGGCGGGCGTCGCCCTGCAGGGCTGGGAGGTGAAGAGCCTGCGCGCCGGCCGCATCAGCATCGTCGATGCGTACGCGATCGTGCGCAACGGCGAGATCTTCCTGTTCGGCGCATCGATCCCTCCCCTGCTTTCGGCTTCGACCCATGTCGTCGCCGAAGACCGGCGCACGCGCAAGCTCCTGCTCAACCGCGCCGAAATCGACAAACTCGTCGGCGCCGTCGAACGCAAGGGCTATACGCTTGTGCCCACGGCGATGTACTGGAAGGGAAATCGCGTGAAAGTCGAGCTCGGCCTGGCGCGAGGCAAGCAGAGCCACGACAAGCGCGCCGCGGAAAAAGACCGGGATTTCGCGCGCGAGAAGCAACAGGCGATGCGGGCGAAGAACCGATTCGCGTGAACACAGCCCTTGCGCTTCATTGAATGCGCCGGCCTCGGCCCAATATAATGTTTCGACCAGCGTTTCTTCCCGGGGGTGACATGGCTTCGACGGGGATATCGAAATCGCTTGGTGCATGCCGAGGGGGCAGCTTTCCTCGTTAATCCAGCCGCAAACTTTTAGTTGCCAACGACGACAACTACGCTCTGGCCGCTTAAGGCCTAGCCCCGAACCCGCTTGTGTCCGTGCTCGCCGGTGTAGGGTCATTATCACGGAATCGCTGCTGATCGCCGCCAGTCGATCCTCGGCTAACTCCTAACTAGCTGGTCCTGCGGTGCGCTTCGCACGCCGTGTTGCCGCAGGACGAGATCAAACGGCGAGCTATGCATGTAGAGCCAGGGACGTAGTGTCTTCGGACGCGGGTTCAATTCCCGCCACCTCCACCAACA
>CBJLOV010000098.1:0-15523 GCA_966424745.1 uncultured bacterium | reverse complement strand
GACTCGATCGCTCCCGCGGACTGTTCCGCTACGGCGCGCCCCTTCGCCGCGCGCGCCGCGGCGAAGCTGCAATCGCTTGCCGAACGGCGCGATGCGCTCGAAGAACAGGCCCGGGACCTTGCCTTCGCTTTTGCGCAAAGCCTGGCGCTGGGTCTCGCTTGCCGCCATGCGGATTGGGCGCGGCGCAACGAGAACGACGAGGCGCGCGGCGCCGCGGCACGGCGCTTCGCCGAACTGCTGGCATCGTCGCATGGCCCGGCCGGCGGAGTGCCCTGACGAGCGATCACGCACGATCCGGGTGGTGGGCCGAAATCCCGGGTCGTCGGGTCATGGCCCGCGCGGCAAAAATATCGAATGCGCGCCGCGGCAAGCCGGGCGCGCTCAGGTCGCGCTTGCCGATTCGAACAGCGCGTCCTGTTTGGCGGCGTCGCAGACGGCGTAGGTGAAGCCCTTCTGTATCGCATACGCGCCGACGTCGCCCTGACGGTTGAGGGCGAGGAAGCCGACCTGCAGATCCTTCGCAGCGCCCGAGCGCTTGCGCCTGATGCGCTCCACCGCCTCGCGGCAGGCTTGCTGCGGCGAGCGGCCCTGGCGCATGAGTTCGACGACGAGGAAGCTGCCCGCCGTGCGGATCACTTCCTCGCCGACGCCGGTCGACGTGGCGGCGCCGACTTCGTTGTCGACGTAGAGGCCGGCGCCGATGATCGGGCTGTCGCCGACGCGGCCGTGCAGCTTCCAGGCCATGCCGCTGGTCGTGCAGGCGCCGGCGAGGCGGCCCTGCGCATCGACGGCGAGCAGGCCGAGCGTGTCGTGATTGCCCGCGTCGCCCGGCTTGCCGCCGCGAACGGGCACGCCCGCGCCGTAGGTGCGCGTTTCGCTGTTTGCGGACGGCTTGTACTCGCTTTTCTTCAGCCACTCGCGCCAGGCCTGCTCGGATTCGGGTGCAAGCAGCTCCTCCTTCGGGAAGCCTTGTTCGAGGGCGAACTGCAATGCGCCGTCGCCGACCAGCAGCAGGTGCGGTGTCTTCTCCATCACGCGCCGCGCGACCGAGACAGGGTGGGCGATGTGTTCGATCGCGGCGACCGCGCCGCAGTCTCCATTGCCGTTCATGATGCTGGCGTCGAGGGTCAGGCGGCCGTCGCGATCCGGGTAGCCGGCGCGTCCCACGCTGTGGTTCTTCGGGTCGGCCTCGGGCACGCGCGCGCCGGCTTCGACCGCGTCGAGCAGGTCGCCGCCCTTGCCGAGAACCTGCCATGCCGCCCGGTTCGCGGCGACGCCGAAGTCCCAGGTCGAAACGACGCGCGTGCGCTTGCCCGCAGGCGCCGTCGCGCCGCGCGCGTTGCGCGAAAGGGCGGCCGTGGCCGCGGCGGCGATCGAGACGGCGAGGAAGCTGCGGCGGTCGGTCATGGGGTGTTGTCTCGGCTGGGCATCGCCGGCGAGTGTAGCCGAAAGCGCCGCCGCGCCTGATAAACTTCACGCCCCCCGTTTTGCCCTGCGGAACGCACCATGCTCCAGCATCTGACCATCGTCACCACCGGCGGCACGATCGACAAAGTATACTTTGACGACAAGTCCACTTTTCAGATCGGTGCGCCGCAGATCGGCGACATTCTCAACGCGCTCGGCGTGGCGTTCGAGTTCGAAGTGATTCCGCTGCTGCGCAAGGATTCGCTGCACGTCACCGAGGCCGACCGCGACCTGGTCAAGCGCACGATCGAGGCGCAGCCGCATCGCCACATCCTCGTCACCCACGGCACGGACACGATGGTCGAGACCGCGCGCGTGCTGCAAGCCATTCCGGGCAAGGTCATCGTGCTGACCGGCGCGCTCAACCCGGCGCGTTTCCAGGGTTCGGACGCGGTGTTCAACATCGGCTGCGCGGTCGGCGCGCTGCAGACGCTGCCCGACGGGGTCTACATCGCGATGAACGGACGCATCTGGGATCCGGTCCGAGTGCGCAAGAATCGCGAGGCGAACCGGTTCGAAGCGGCCTGAATCCTCCGGCCTGCGCCGGAAAGAAGGGCCGCATCGAGCGGCCCTTCTTTTTTCGTTTCCCGTTCGGAGCGGCTTACTGCACCGTCAGGGTCACGTCGTCGAGCACGAACGAAGTCTGCAGCGACGAATCTTCCGTGCCGGTGAACTTGATCACCACGGTCTGGCCGATGTAGGCGGAGAGATCGTTGCTGTGCACGGCATAGCCGTTCGCCGCATTCAGGTTCGAATACGTCGCGAGCGTCTTCAGCAAGGTGCCCGAGGTGTTGTACACGCCGACGGTCAGCTTGTCGTACGCCGTGGTCGTCGTGGTCTCGGAGGTGTCGACGTGCAGGTAGTACTGCAGGGTCGCGGTCGTCTTGCCGGCGGTGATCGTCACCTGCTGCGACACCGTATCGGTGTGCGTCGAGCCGTAGCCGTCGAGCCAGACGAAGCCCGTGCCGGTGTGCGCGCTTTCGCCGCTGCAGCCGGTCGAGCAATCGACTCCCGAGGTGCCCGACCACGGCGACAGCGTGGACTCGAAGCTCGTATTCGACAGCAACTGGCTCGAACCGCCGCCGCCGCTGCTGACCGTCACCGACTTGGTCGCCGAACTCGACGTGTTGTTGACGCTGTCGGTCACCTTCTCGGTCACGCTATAGGTGCCCGCGGTCGCGTAGGTGTGGCTCGGATTCGTCGCCGTCGAGGTGCCGCCGTCGCCGAAGGTCCAGGAGTGCGAGCCGATCGTGCCGCCCGAGTCGGTGGAGGTGTCGGTGAAGCTCGCGGTCAAGCCGCTCGTCGTGAAGCTGAAGTTTGCCGTCGGCGTGCCGCCGCCGCCACCGCCGTGGGTGAGGATGGCGTGCGAGATCGCGCAGTTGCTCGTGTCGTTCGACCAGCTCGCCTGCTCGGCGAACGTGCCGGTCGCGAACGTGATGTTGGCCGCGCCGCCTGCCGATCCGGGCGAGATCCAGGCGCACTCGTCCGAGTTCTCCTGGCCGTTGTAGGAGCCGCCCGTCTTGTTCGTCCAGCCGCCGGCCGGGAAGAAGTCCGACATCGTTTCGTGCCATTCGTGGCCGAGCGTCATCGTGTAGCCGTCGAGCTGGCCGCTGGAGCTGCCGTTGACGAAGCCGACGCCGCAGCTCGAACCCACGTCCATGTTGTAGGGCTGGTTGCTGAACGCGAGATCGCCGCCGGGTGCGGTCACGCCGTAGCCGTCACCCGTGTAGTCGTGCCACGCGCAATAGCCGTTGGTCGGGCTCTGGTAGTTGTCCGGGTTGGTGCCGTGCGGCGACAGGATGACGTAGTAGGTGTAGCGGTTCGAACCGGTCGCCGTGTTGCCGAAGTGCGCGGCGGCCCGGACCGCTTCCTGGGCAAGCTGGGTGCCCGTCGCCGAACTCGGCGAGGCGGCCGAATTGTCGTACCACACGCCGGCCAGGGTGTTCTGCTGGTAGGGCACGAAGTTCGCGTTCGAAGGACAGCTCGTGGCGCCGCTGCTCACGTTCGGGCCGTCGCACCACTGGGTCAGGTCGGCCGACCAGGTTTCGTTGTTGGTGCCGATGCCCTTGAACATGTTCTGCACGGCCTGCGCCGCGCCGTAGGAATCGCCCGAGAAGACCGCATTGCCGTTGCTGTCGGTGCTCTGCGTGCCCCACTGAGTGCCGTAGAACACGAGGTAGACCTTGACCTGGCCGCTGCCGACGCCGACGCCGCTGACGCCGCCGCCGAAGGTCAGCTGGCCCTGCGAGGGGGAGGGCTGGGTGGAAGCGAACGCTGCGCCGTGGTGGTAGAACTCCTTGTTCCACTCGTCCATCTTGGCCTTGGTTTCCAGGGTCGGCACCACGCCGTGCCGCCAAGGATGATCGTAAGCCGGATGGTAGGGGTTGTTGGTCCAGTTCTGCTGGCCGTTGCCGTTGCCATTGCCCGGGTCGGCAAGGGCTGCGGTCGCCGCCAGTCCACCCGCCAGGAGCGAAACCAGCACGGCCGCCGAAAGGCCGAGGGTCTTGCGGTGCAACGGTGCGTACTTGAGTTTTGTCACGTAGTCTCTCCAGTTCGTTCGAATTACGAAAACCACCGGATCTTGGTGGCGTAGGGATACACGTAATGACGCTGGTACGTTGTTTTCGAATGCTCCGGTGCGTTCCGCTCGGGCGTCCTTTTTTTCGGCATGCAGGCGCCCGCGCCTCCGGCGCGGACCGGATTCGGTGCGAACGAAATGCAAGCGAATGCCCCGTGACGACCCCGGCGCCAGCCCCACATCCCCTGTTTTGTGGCGACGGATCGTCTGTGCGGAACTGCGTATCGCGGCCCCGAAAGGCAGCGCGAACGCGGGCGACAGGAAACTATCGGATGTGTTAAATCCGCCTAAAATCGCCGTTGGCGGAAAATGCGATCGAACAATGTAATAGCGTGTTACTGCATTGTGATTTGCGCGTCGCGATTGGGTCTTTTACGCGCCCTACGCGGTTGGAAACGTTTCGATCCCGGCTATTTGCCGCATCGCAAGAAGGTGTGGCTTCGCTGGCGAGAATTTCGCCAAATGCGCAAAATCCGCAACGGCGAAGCGGTCCAGGGGCTTGCGAAAACCTTTCCGGAACCGGCGCCGGCAGGCGTTCCGGCATGGCGAAGGAAGGGGGCGTGCGGAGGGTTACATCATTCCGGTTTCGAGCTTGGCGACGTCGGACATCATCGCGTGATTCCACGGCGGGTCGAAGGTCAGCTCGACGTCGGCCTCGGCGATCGTGGGAATCGCCTCGACCTTCGTGCGCACGTCGTCGACGAGGATGTCGCCCATGCCGCAGCCCGGCGCGGTCAGGGTCATCGAGATCCTGACCTTGCGTTCGCCGCTTTCCAGCTTCTCGATCGCGCACTCGTAGACCAGGCCGAGGTCGACGATGTTGACCGGAATCTCCGGGTCGAAGCAGGTGCGCAGCTGCTGCCAGACGAGCTTCTCGACGTCGTCGTCGCTCGCGTCCGCGGAAAGTTCGATCGGCTCGGGCGGTTCCTTGCCGATCGCGTCGCCGTCCTTGCCGTCGATGCGGAACAGATTGCCGTCGACGAACACGGTGAAGCTGCCGCCGAGCGCCTGGGTGATGTAGCCGTTCTGCCCGGCGGGCAGGGTCACGGTCTGTCCCTGCGGCACCATGACGGCGCTGCAGTCGCGCTCGAAGACGATCGGTTCGGAGGTATTGCTGTAGCCGCCCATGAATGCTGTTCAGTCGAATCGAATGCGAATTATCGCAGGTTCGCTGCCTGCATTTGCGATGTGTGTTCGCCGCCTGCGAATACAAGTCGCCGGCGGCCGATTCATCAGGCTTGCGCGGTTTGCCTTGCTCGCCATCCCGGCCGAACGCAAGCGGGTGCGATGAAAAGCGCGGGAACGAGCGCGGAGCCGCGCCGGCAACAAACGGGAACGACAGGCAATACCGGGCGCGACCAACCGCGGCCTACTCGCGCGCCGCACGAACGTACTCGCGCGGCGTGCAGTTGTACTCGCGGCGGAACACGGCGTACATGTACTGCAGCGAAGTGAAGCCGCTGCGCACGGCGACGTCGGCGAGCGGAATCGATGAATCCTCGAGCATGCAGCGCGCCATTTCGAGCTTGTGTTCGAGAATCACGTCGTGCACGGTCTTCTTCAGTTCGCGCTTGAAATGCTCTTCGAGCAGGGTGCGCGAGATGCCGACGTACTGGGCGACCTGCTCGGTCTTGATGCCGAGGTGGGCGTATTGGCGGATGTAGTGGCGTGCACGCATGACGTGCGGACTTTTCAGCGGCTGATGCAGGCTGGAGGCCTGCACGGACAAGCCGGCCGGCGGCACGACGATGCGCACCGCGGAATGATCGCCGCCGTGCAGCATCTGATGCAGCACCTGGGCGGCGCGGCGGCCCATCTCTTCGGCGCCCTGGATCACCGAGGTCAGCGGGATGCGGCTCAGCAGCTGCACCATCGGATCGTTGTCGATGCCGACGATGGCGATCTGTTCGGGCACGGGGACGTCGGCGACGACGCAGGCCTGCAGCAGTTGCCGCGCGCGCGCGTCGGTGACGGTGATGATGCCGATCGGCTTCGGCAGCGAGCGCACCCAGGCGACCATGTCTTCCTGGGCGCGGCCCCAGCCGCCGGCGCTCGTCGGCGAGCCGCGATAGACGATCCCTTGCAGGCCGTCCTTCTCGACCATGTGGGCGAAGGCCATTTCGCGCTCGTGCGCCCAGCGGTTGCCGGGCAGCGGCGGCAGGCCGTAGAAGGCGAAGTGCTGCAATCCCTGCTCGATCAGATGGTCGTAGGCCAGACGCACGAGCTTGATGTTGTCGGTGGCGACATAGGGCACGTCCGCCGGGTATTGGCTCTCGTCGGCGTAGGAGCCGCCGATCGCGACGATCGGCATCGACAGATCCGAAAGCGCTTCGGCCACGGTCGGATCGTCGTAGTCGGCGATGATGCCGTCGCCGCGCCAGTGCTGGACGCCGACGGTACGCGAGCGAAAATCTTCCTCCATGAACAGGTCCCAGACCACGCGCGTCGATTTCAAGTAGTCCCCGATGCCGGCGATGATCTGCCGGTCATAGACCTTGTTCGCATTGAACAGCAGGGCTATCCGGTGGGGTGACATGGCACTGCGATCCTTTGAAATGCGCTCTCTCCGTTTGGCGGCGAGAAACGCTAGCAGTTCGCGACCGCGGGTACATGACGCAATGCCGCAAACGAAAAAGTTTTTTTCCGGAGAGGCCGGCGGCCGGCTGGCGATCGCAGCCGCGCGAGTCATGCGCGGCAAGCGCGTGCGCAGGCGTCGAGGACGAGATTCTGCACCGCCCGCTCGGCGAAGCGGCGGCGACGGTGCGGCAAGATCCGAAACGGCGGGCCAATCCCATGCGATCCGGTCGGCCGGCGAAATCGCTTCGGCCTTGGCCGATGCCGTGAGTTCCACTGATTTTTCCGTGGCGGCTTGCTCTTGCGAATCGGTGCGAGGCGGCAAACGCGCCGGGAACGAACTCGATCCCAGCGCGCGCGTCCGCGGGCGAAGCAAACGGCCGTCAACGCGGGCCGGGCACGGGACTACGAAGCTTTATCCGCGTGCACCGCTTTGCCAAGGTCCGCTTTCGCCGCGCGCGGTGCGTTGCCCTCATGCGTCGGCGTGCGCACGGTTTTGGTGAATTCGCGCGGCGTGCAGTTGTACTCGCGGCGGAACACCGCGTACATGTACTGCAGCGAGGTGAAGCCGCTGCGTACGGCGATGTCGGCGAGCGGAGTCGAGGTGTTTTCGAGCATGTCGCGCGCCATTTCGAGCTTGTGTTCGAGAATCACGTCGTGCACGGTCTTCTTCAGCTCGCGCCTGAAGTGCTCTTCGAGCACGGTGCGCGGGATGCCGACGTGTTGGGCGACCTGTTCGGTCTTGATGCCGAGGTGGGCGTGCTGGCGGATGTAGTGCCGTGCATGCATCACGTGCGGGCTCTTCGACGGCCGGTGCAGGCTGGACGCCTGCACGGCCAGACCGGCCGGCGGCACGACGATGGGCGCCGCGGCGCAGCCGCCGCCGTGCAGCATCCGATCCAGCGCCTCGGCGGCGCGGCGGCCCATTTCCTCCGTGTCCTGGATCACCGCCGTCAGCGGAATGCGGCCCGGCAGTTGCTCGGCCGGGTCGACGTCGATGGCGACCACGGCGATCTGCTCCGGCACGGGGATGTCGGCGACGACGCAGGCCTGCAGCAGTTGCCGCGCACGCGCGTCGGTGACGGCGACGATGCCGACCGGCTTCGGCAGCGAGCGCACCCAGGCCACCATGTCTTCCTGGGCGCGGCCCCAACCGCCGGCGCTGCCGGGCGAGCCGCGGTAGACGACGCCCTGCAATCCGTCCTGTTCGAGCAAGCGGCCGAACGCCGCCTCGCGTTCCTGTGCCCAGCGGTTGCCCGGCTGCGGCGGCAGGCCGTAGAAGGCGAAACGCTGCAGACCTTGTTCGACCAGATGGTCGTAGGCCAGGCGCACGAGCCCGGCGTTGTCGGCGGCGACGTAGGGAATGTTGCCGGGGTATTGGCTTGCGTCGGCATAGGAGCCGCCCACCGCGACGATCGGCGTGGGCAGGTCCGTGAGCGCCTCGACCACGGTCGGGTCGTCGTAGTCGGCGATGATGCCGTCGCCGCGCCAGTGCTGGATGCCGACAGTGCGCGCGCGGAAGTCTTCTTCCATGAACAGGTCCCAGGCGAGGCGCGTCGATTTCAAGTAATCGCCGATGCCGGCGATGATCTGCCGGTCATAGACCTTGTCCGCATTGAACAGCAGGGCTATGCGGTGGGGCGACATGACGCTGCCCTCCTCAGGATCCGACACGCCTCATTTACTGCAACGGGCGCCGCTCGTTCGTGATCTTGCGCACAGGGTGCAACACGGCTTGCGCAAAAAACGCGGTTTTGCGCCGAATTTCTCGGTTTCCGGAACGGCCGGGAAAGCATCGCGGCCGGGTTTTGGCCTGGTTCGAACCGTTCCGGTCTGTGCCGGGAGGGCTGCGGTGCCGGACTCGGAGCCTTCGTGACCGCCGGACCGGGCGGAAAACCGAGCCCGGCCGCGCGCTCAAGGCCGCGCGGCAACCTCGTCGATGTGCTGGAGCAGGTCGGCCGGATCCTCGTAGACGCGGAACGCACCGGCGCGCGCGAGTTCTTCCTCGCCGTAGCCGCCGGAGAGCAGGCCGACGCCGAGGCCGCGCGCGCGTTTCGCCGCGATCATGTCCCAGATGCTGTCGCCGAGCACGAGCGAGTCGCGGATGTCGACGCCGAGGCGTTCGGCCGCGGTGAGGAACAGATCGGGGTCGGGCTTCGCGTACTTGACCTGGTCGCGCGTGACCACCGGCACCTTGGCCGGGTCGACGCCGAGCGCGGCGAGATTGTGCCCGGCGGTTTCCATGCGGCCGCTCGTCGCGATCGCCCAGGGCGTGCCCTGTTCGGTGAGATAGTCGAGCAGCTCGCGCGCGCCGGGCAGCGGGCGCACGCTGGACGAAATCTCCTTGTACGCCGCGGCGTGGTTCCTGCGCAGACGGTCGAGGCGCTCGGGCGTCGCGTCGAGCCCGGTCTCGCGCAGCAGCATGTTGGTGAACAGGCCGCCCGACATGCCGATCTTGCGATGGATGCTCCACACCGGGATCTGGATGCCCTCCGCGTCGAGCGAGGTTTTCCATGCGAGCACGTGCTGGTAGACGCTGTCGATCAGGGTGCCGTCGAGATCGAAGAGAAAGGCGGTTTTGGTGCGTGCCATGGAAGAATCCTATCGGTGGGGCGGGGAAGGCGCGGGAGCGATTTCGATCGGCGCGGCTAGAACAGATGGATGACGCCGAGCCAGTTGAGCATCAGCAGCGCGGCGATGGCCACGAGCAGTACGGTGCGGATATTCCAGACGAAACGCGACCGCTTTTCGGCCGGCGTGCGCTCCTTGCTGCGCGATTGCTCGAGTTCTTCGGCGAAGCGCGTCGGCGGCTCGATGCCGATCTCGCGCAGGATCGCGCGCGCGCGCGCCTGGTCGTTGGAGTGCACGACCCAGACCTGCGCCCAGGCTTCGCGATTCGATTTCGCGGAGTAGCTCGGCCCTTTGTAGTCGTGGCCGGCGTAATTGCTGCGATTGGTCACCGAGGTTTCGATACCTTGTTCGCGCAAGAGCGCGACGACACGATCGATGTTCTCGTTGCGCGCCGAAGTGTAGATCTGCCTCATGATGGTCCGATGCTCATTGAGAAATGCGGCTGGGAAGGCCGCTTTGAGGGATCGCCGCGATCAGGGCCGATCGCTTGCCAATCTGATCATGCCTTCCTGGGCGGTCGATGCGACGAGGCGGCCGTCGGCGGAGAATATCTGCCCGCGCGCGAGCCCGCGCGCGCCCTGCGCGGTCGGGCTGTCGAGCGAGTAGAGCAGCCATTCGTCGGCGCGGAAAGGACGATGGAACCACATCGCGTGATCCAGGCTCGCCAGGTGCACGTTGCCGTTGAGCCAGGACACGCCGTGCGGCAGCATCGCCGTGCCGATCAGGTTGAAGTCCGACGCGTAGGCGACCATCGCGCGGTGCAGGGTCGGCGAGTCTCCGATGCGGTCGACCAGACGGAACCAGATGTGCTGCGCCGGTTTCAGCTTGCCCGGATTGAATTCGTCGCGCGATTCGACGTAGCGCAGCTCGAACGGCCCGCGGCTGCCGAGCCAGCGCTGCAGCTTCGGCGGCAGCTTTTCCAGCTCGGCGGCCGAGAGCACCTTGCGCGACGGCAGCGCGTCGGCGCGCGGCACGTCGGGCATCGCGCTCTGATGATCGAACCCGGGCTCGTCGATCTGGAACGAGACCGTACAGTTGAAGATCTGTTCGCCGTGCTGGATCGCGATCACCCGGCGTGTGGAGAAACTGCGTCCGTCGCGCGTGCGCTCGACGTTGTAGACGATCGGCGCGGCGATGTCGCCCGCGCGCAGGAAATACGCGTGCAGCGAATGCGCGCTGCGATGCGCTTCGACCGTCTGCTGCGCCGCCGACAAGGCCTGCCCGAGCACCTGCCCGCCGAACACGTAACGCGTGCCGATGTCGCGGCTCTGGCCGCGGAACAGGTTTTCTTCCAGGCGCTCCAGGCCCAGCAGTTCGACGAGTTCGGCGACGACGGGATTGCTCATGAGGGCTCCGTGATGTTGCGAATGCACATTGTAACGTAGGGGTGCGATTCGCCGCTGCCGTCCGTCCTTTCGTCCGCTGTCGCCGCGCATCCCGCGCGGGCAGGATGCCGGAGCGAACATCCGCGCAGCGGATAAGTCGACTGCCGACCGGCGTATGCGGCGGGCCGGCAAAGAACAAAAGCGGGGCTAAGTCTCGCGCAGGCATTCCCCGAGAATGCGCATTGCCGCCTGCAGGTCGGCCGCGGGCAGGTCGGCGAAGCCGAGCAGCAGGCCGGGACGCGGGGACGCCTTGAGGAAGTAGGGGGCGATCAGGTAGAGCCCGAGGCCGCGTTCGCGCGCGCGCGACACGAGCTGGCGCGCCTGCAGCGGTTTGAGGCGCGTGAGCCAGGCGAGGACGTGCATGCCGGCGCTCGAATCGGCGACCTCGACTTCGTTGCCGGCGTATTTGCGCAACGCCGCGAGCAGGGTCGCGCGCCGCGCCTTGAGCGATTTGGCCGCCGCGCGCAGATGGCGCTCGAACGCGCCGTCGGCCATCAGGCGCGCCAGGGCGGCCTGTTCGATCGACGGACAGCCGCGGTCGGTCAGCCATTTTGCGCCGACGAAGGCGTCGCGCAGGCTCGGCGGCAGGACGATATAGCCCAGGCGCAGCGAAGGAAACAACACTGTGGAAAAGGTGCCGAAGTAAAGGACGCGGCCGTCGCGGTCGAGCGACTTCAGCGCGGCGAGCGGGCGCGCGTCGTAGCGGAACTCGCCGTCGTAGTCGTCCTCGATGATCCAGCAGCCGGTCTTGGCCGCCCAGGCGAGCAGGTCCATGCGCCGCGCCAGGCTCAACACCGCGCCGCTCGGGAACTGGTGCGACGGCGTGACGAGGGCGAGCTTGGTCTTGCCCTGGACCGGCAGGTCGGCGGTGACGATGCCGTTCTCGTCGACGCGGCAGCCGACGATTTCGGCGCCGCTCGCCTGCATGATCTGGCGCTCGCCCTGGTAATGCGGGTCTTCGAGCAGAACGCGGTCGCCTTCGTCGAGCAGCAGCTCGGCGGCGAGGGTGAACGCCTGCTGCGCACCGCTGACGATCAGCACGTCCTCGGGCGCGGCGAGAATGCCGCGCCGGCGCGCGAGGTAGTCGCAAATCTGCTCGCGCAGGGCAAGCAGGCCTTGCGGATCGGGGTAGTCCGCCTGCGCATGCGCCGCCGCGTGCGCAAGCTCGCGCCGCCATGCGCTGGCGAGCTGCGGGTTCGTCATCGGCATGCCGTACTGCAGGTTGTAGCGCAGGCCGATGTGCTCGCGGCCCGGGATGCGCTGGTCCCACAATTGACGGATGCGCTCGCCGCGGCGCGACAGAGGCGCACGCGCGGCGCCGCTGCGCGCGGCGCTCCTCGCCGGTTGCGGCGACTGCACGGCGCCGATCGCGGCGACATAGCAGCCGGAGCCGACGCGGCCTTCGATGAAGCCTTCCGCGGCGAGCTGTTCGTAGGCGGCGAGCACGGTGTTGCGCGACAGGTCGAGGTCGCGGGCGAGCACGCGCGTCGCCGGCAGGCGCGAGTGCGCGGCGACCCGGCCGCTGAGTATGGCCTGCTTCAAACCGCGCGTGAGCTGGGCGTAGCGCGGGCCTTGTCCATCGAGTTCGAGGTACATGATTGGCCCCATTATCCTCCGGTATTGCGGTTCTGGATAGGGCCATTGTTTGTACCCACACTGCGTCGTCGAACCATTGAAAGCGCGACGAGGCAGCGGCGGTCATGTTCATTCCCTCCAGCTTTGCAGAACCCCGCGTGGACGCGATGCACGCCCTGATTCGCGCGCACGCACTCGCGACCCTGGTGGTCGGCACCGGGCGCGGGCTCGACGCGCATCATCTGCCGATGCATCTCGATCCGTCGCGCGGAACCGTCGGCGTGCTGCAGGGACACGTCGCGCGGGCCAATCCGCTGCGCGAAGACGCGGCGCAGGACATCGACGCCCTGGCGATCTTCCAGGGCCCCGAGGCCTACATCACGCCTTCGTGGTACGCGACGAAGCGCGAAACCGGCAAGGTCGTGCCGACCTGGAACTACGTGACCGTGCACGCGCACGGACGTTTGCGCGTGATCGACGATGCACAGTGGCTGCGCGCGCATCTCGAGCAGCTCGTCGCGGACCACGAATCGCGCGAAGCGGTGCCGTGGAAAGTCTCCGATGCGCCGTCGGACTATATCGAGACCATGCTCGGGGGCATCGTCGGATTCGAGCTGGACATCGTCCGTCTCGAGGGCAAGTGGAAGGCGAGCCAGAACCACCCGGCGGCGAATCGCGAGGGCGTGATCGAAGGGTTGCGCGGGCGCGCCACGTCGACCGCGGCGGCGATGGCCGAGATCGTGCGCGAGCGGGGAGTGTGACGATGATTACCGTCCGCCAGGCAAGCGTCCACGACCTCGACGCGGTGGCCCCGCTGTTCGACGCCTATCGCCAGTTCTACAAGCAGCCGGCCGATCTCGATCGCGCGCGCCGTTTCCTGCAGGAGCGCTTCGGGCACGCCGAATCCATCGTCCTGATCGCATTCGATGCGGACGGCATGGCGCAGGGATTTACCCAGTTGTATCCGCTCTTCAGCTCGGTGCGCTGCGTCCGCGTCTACCTGCTCAACGATCTGTTCGTCGCACCCGCCGCGCGCAGGCGCGGCGTCGGCGCGCGCTTGCTGACGGCCGCGGCGGAGTTCGCGCGCGCCAACGGCGCCGCATCGTTGTCGCTCAGCACGGCGGTCGACAATACGACCGCGCAGAAGCTGTACGAATCGCTCGGCTGGAAGCGCGAGACCGATTACTTCGAATATCACCAATCGCTATAACGGAAGCCCGCATGCCGTCGTCGACCGAGAAACGCCTGATCGAAATCCGTTCGTACAAGCTCAAGCCGAACGCCCTCGCCGAGTTCGACCGGCTCATCGCCGCAACCTCGGTGCCGATGCTGCGCGAGGCGGGTACGGACGTCGTCGCCTGCGGCGCGTCCACGCACGAGGCCGACACCTATTTCCTGATCCGCGCCTACGCCGATCTTGCCGATCTGAATGCTCGGCAGGATGCGTTCTACGGTTCCGACGCCTGGCGCAAAGGGCCGCGCGAGGCCGTGCTCGCCTGCATCGATCATTTCCTCAACACCGTCGTGTGGCTTTCGCCGGAAGGCGTCGAAGACCTGCGTCGGTCGAATCCGATCCGGGCTTGAACGATGAACACGTCGATGATCTGGCCGCCTTCGGTCACCCTGAGCGGTGAACGCGTCACCGTCGAGCCGTTGCGCATCGACCATCACGACGCGCTCGTCGACGTCGTCCGCGACGGCGAACTGTGGAAACTGTGGTACACGAAGATCCCTGCACCGGACGGGATTCGGGCCGACATCGAACGTCGGCTGGGTCTGCGCGAGCGCGGCAGCATGTTGCCGTTCGTGATCGTCGACGCCACGAGGAACAAGATCGTCGGCGCGACCAGCTACATGAACATCGACGCGGAGAACCGCCGCGTCGAAATCGGCAGCACCTGGTATGCGCAGAGCGCGCAGCGCACGGGCGTGAACACCGAGTGCAAATTCCTCATGCTGCGCCACGCATTCGAGCGGCTCGACTGCATCGCGGTCGAGTTCCGCACGCATTTCCTCAACAAGCAAAGCCGGGCCGCGATCGAGCGCCTCGGCGCGAAGCTCGACGGCATCCTGCGCAGCCACTGGCGACTGGCGAACGGCGCGCTGCGCGACACTTGCGTCTACAGCATCATCGCCGCCGAATGGCCGACGGTGAAGGCGCATCTGCAGTGGCAGATGGCAAAGCCGCGGACATAGCCCGGCACTTGCGCTGCGAAGCGTTCCTCCGCACCGCAGGAAAAGAACCGATTCGGTTGGCCCGTGCTTCCACGATCATGCGGCGAAGCTCAAAAAGCTCAGCACGAAGAATGGAAAATCGATCGGCTGCGCAGTTCACCGCCTTCTTTCTTCTTCGTGTTCCTTCGTGCTCTTCGTGTCTTCGCGGGTTTCTTCCGCTTCTGGCAAGCGTCCCAGCCTGGACGGATAGCCCCTACGAGGCGCGTCTGCTCGCGCGCACGTCCCAGCCCAGCGCGAGCACGACGATCAGGGCGAGCGCGACCTCGACGCCGGCGGGCCAGCGCGGCGGCGCACCGCTCCAGAGTTCGCTGATGCCGTGCGAGAAATAGAACAGGCACGCCATGCCGCCGACGAGTACGCCGCGGCGCAACGACTTGGCCGCGAGCCAAAGGCTGAACAGCAGCGGCGCCATCGCGAGCACCAGGGACGGAATGAGCAGGCCGGGCTTCGGCGGCAGCAGCCACCCGTGCCAGATCGGTTGCAGGGCGAGGAGCGCGATCAGTGCTGCGACGGCGGTACGCAGAGCGGGATTCATGCGGCGAGCTTCGCCGCGATCGAGGCGACGCGGCGGCCCAGCGCGCGCGCGAGAATCTTCGCGTCGTCGCCGATCGCGCGGTCGGCATTCAAACCGGCGACGTGGCTTGCGCCGTAGGGTGTGCCGCCGGCGCGCGTCGCATTGAGCGCGGCTTCGGTGTAGGGCAGGCCGACGATCAGCGCGCCGTGGTGCAACAGGGGCAGCAGCATCGTGATCAGGGTCGATTCCTGCCCGCCGTGGGTCGTCGCCGTCGACGTGAAGGCGGCGGCCGGCTTGCCGACGAGCGTGCCCGATGCCCATTCCGCGCTGGTCGAATCGATGAAGTGCTTGAGCGGCGCAGCCATGTTGCCGAAGCGCGTCGGACTGCCGAGGATCACGCCAGCGCATTCGCGCAGATCGGCGGGCGTCGCATACGGCGCGCCTTCGTCCGGCACCGGCGGCACCGCGATCTCGGTGACCGGTGCGACGGGCGGCACGCTGCGCAGGCGCGCGCGCATGCCGGGCACTTCCTCGACGCCGCGCGCGACCAGGCGAGCGAGCTGG
>CBJLOV010000097.1:0-15541 GCA_966424745.1 uncultured bacterium | reverse complement strand
TGCTTGATCGCCTCGCTTTGGCCGAGCTCGAGCACGGTCTGCCCGGGCGGCAGCGAGGCGAGAATGCGTTCGGTGATGGCGCGCGTACCCGAACCGTCCTCGCGCAGGATCCAGCGTGCGCCGGCGAAATCGTCCGTGTGCAGACGCTTGCGCTGCGCCAGCTCGTGGTCGGGCCGGGTGCAGATCACCAGTTCGTCCTCGCGCCACGGTCGGGTTTCGATATCGGCGTGCGCGACCGCGCCTTCGACGCAGCCAAGGTCGAGGCCATGGTCGAGCACGCCCTTGACGATCGAATCGGTGTTGCCCACGGCCAGCCGGATCGATACCTGCGGATGCTCCGCCGTGAACGCGCCGAGCAGGTCGCCGACGAGGTAGTTGCCGATCGTATTGCTCGCGCCGAGGCGCAATTCGCCCTCCAGGGCCGCACCGCGTCCGTGCATGCTGCGCTTGAGTTCGACCGCGCGTTCGAGGATCTCCTGCGCGAGCGGCAGCGCGTCGCGGCCGCGCTCGCTCAGAAACAGGCGGCCGCGCTTGCGATCGAACAGGTCGGCTCCGAGCTGCGATTCGAGTTCGGCCAGCGCCATGCTCAATGCCGGCTGCGACAGATGCAGCCGTTCCGCCGCGGCGCGCACGCTGCCCTCGCCGGCGACGGCAACGAAGACTTCGAGCTGGCGCAGCGACAAGCCGATCATCAGAAAATCTTATGCTTTGGATAAATAGTTTTCAATTTTCTTATACATGAAACGCAGACAGAATGCGCCTACCTTCCATGGATCTTCAGCCGTGAACACCAGCGCAGTCGCCGTTTCCGCCGCCCGCCCCGCCGGCAACATCCTTCGCCGCCACCTGCCCGGACTCGCCCTCGCCGTCGCCCTCGGTGTCGCCGGTCTGCTGCTCGCCGGCTGGGCGCCGCTGCAGCGTGCGCAGATCAGCGCGCTGACGATCGCGATCGTGCTCGGCATGGTCATCGGCAACGCATTCGGCTCGCAGCTGCCGTCCGCGCTCGCGCCCGGCGTGGTGACTGCGCAGCAGAAGCTTCTGCGCCTCGGCGTGATCCTCTACGGCCTGCGCCTGTCGTTCGGCCAGATCGGCGCGATCGGCCCGGCGGGCCTGGCGATCGACGCGCTCGTCGTCGTCGGCATGCTCGTGCTGGCGTCGACGCTGGGCCGGCGCTGGCTCGGCCTCGACCGCGACAGCGCGCTGCTGACCGGCGTCGGCAGCGCGATCTGCGGTGCCGCCGCGGTGCTCGCGCTCGAACGCGTGCTCAAGCCCGATCCGGCGAAGGTCGCGATCGCCGTGGCCACGGTCGTGCTGTTCGGCACGCTCGACATCTTCCTCTATCCCGCCCTGTATCCCTATCTCGGCATGGACGCCGCGCATTTCGGGCTGTACACGGGGTCGACCGTGCACGAAGTCGCCCAGGTGATCGCCGTCGGCAGCGCGGTCGATCCGGCCACGGCGGATTCCGCCGTGGTCGTCAAGCTCACCCGCGTCATGCTGCTGGTGCCCGTGCTGTTCTTCTTCGGCTGGCGCCAGACGAAGCTGGCGAACAGTCAGGGCGGCGCGAAAGCCAAGATCGCCCTGCCGTGGTTCGCGCTCGCCTTCGTCGCGGTCAGCGCGATCAACTCCGTGGTGACGTTCCCGCCCGAGATCAAAGGCCCGCTGCTCACCCTCGACACGCTGCTGCTTGCCGCCGCCATGGCCGCGCTGGGCCTGGAAACGCGGGTGGCCAAACTGCGCGCACTCGGCCCCAAGCCGCTGCTGCTGGCGGCTCTGCTCTGGCTGTGCCTGATCGTCGGCGGCGCGGCGATGGTGCGGCTATTCGCCTGACCCTTCGTCGACGCGGATAAAAAAGGCCCGCGCTGTGCGCGGGCCTTTTCGTACGACGGCGGATCTGCAAACTCAGAGCGCGCGGCTCAGCTTGACCGCGGCATCGGGAGTCGCACCGGGAACCGGCGGAATCCCGATGGTACGGCCCACGGCCTGACCGTTCTGCTTGGGACCGCCGCCGATGAACAGATCGCCCATCGTCGTTGCGTCGGAATCGCAGGCGTGATTCAGGCACGGCAGACCGAGGCCCGCCTCGATCGACTTCAACAGCGAGAAGTGCGTGTAGTAGACCGAGCTCTGCACGCCGCCGGCCGCGTAGTTGGTGTCGACGATCACCGGAACCTGGTTGGTATTCGGCGCCAGGCTGTAGTCGTTTTCGTCCCAGACGACGACGATGGCGTTGTTGCCCTTGTTCCACACCGGCGATTTCTTGATCGAAGTGACCAGCTTGCGAATAGCCATATCGCCGCGCAGGATCAGCGCGGGATTCAGCCCCGACTGCGAACCGTCGTCGCTCGGATCATAGGCGCAGCTCTGATCCGAATTGCCGCGGCCGTGCTGATCGTTGCACTGGTTCGGCGCAATGAGCGAGTAGGTCGGCACGTTGCCCGAAGCGAGGTCCGCGTACAGACCGTTCGCGCCGGTGAAATCGACGACGTTGTCGAGGCTGTTGTTCGGATCCCAGCCTTCCTGCACGTTCTGGAAGTAGACGAACGGATTGTGTTTGGCCGCATACAGGGCGACGACGCCGCTCAGCGCCAGCGCGGGCTTCATCACCGGCAGGATCGCGCCGAAATTGGTGTTGTTGGTGAACAGCCCGTCGCTGTAGTTGACGCCGTCCGCGCCTTCCTGCGGAAGGTTTTCCTGATAGCTCTTCCAAGTCTTGCCCGCGGCCACGAGCTGGTCGGCAATCGTCTTGCCGACGATGCCCTTGGTGGCCGGATAGGACTTCTGACCGTCGATATTGACCGTTCCCGGCGCGCCCTGCGTCTCGTTCGTCGTATCGAGCGCCACCACGGCCGCGTCGGTGCCCGTGCCGGCGATCGGGCACACCTTCGGACTTGCCGGCGTGTCGGTATTCACCGTGCCCGAGGCGAGGTTCGTCGTGCAGTACAAATTGTGCCAATCGGGATAGTTGTCGCTCAGCACGCCGAAATTCGAGCCGCCGACGATCTCGAGGTAGTTGTTGAGGCTCGGGTGCGCGACGGCGAAATAGTTCGTGGCGAGGTTTGCGGTGCGCGCGTAGTAGTTGGTGAATGGCGCGTTCGGATTGCCGATGATCTGGCTGTAGCCGTGGTTCTCCATCATGATCACGAACACGTGATCGAGATGCGGAATCCCGGTCGGCACGGGGCCTTCGGCGGCAAAGGCTGTGGAAACGGCGCAGGACAGCGCCCCCAGAGCGGCGATGACTTTTTTCATGGTGACACACCTCGCGTGGATTGAAGGAAATTATTCGAGAACGAATACCCCCTGACGCACGTTCAAGCCGTACGCCGACCCCTTCCCCAGATCAGGGGCGCGAGTGTGTAAGCGATCGATTTCAAATTGATGACGCTGCAGCGCCGCCGAGCGTCATCGCGGCGGCGAAGGCTTATTTGGTGCCGAACAGGCGGTCGCCGGCGTCGCCGAGCCCCGGCACGATGTAGCCGTGGTCGTTGAGGTGGTCGTCGATCGCGGCGGTGTAGATCGGCACCTCGGGATGCGCTTCCTGCAAGGTCCTGATGCCCTCGGGCGCGGCGACGAGACAGACGAACTTGATCGCTTTCGCCCCCCGCTCCTTGATGCGGTCGAGCGCGGCGACGGCCGAGTGTCCGGTCGCGAGCATCGGGTCGAGCACGACCGCGAGCCGCTCGCCGATGTCGAGCGGAAGCTTGCAGTAATACTCGACCGCTTCGAGCGTGTGCGGATCGCGGTACAGACCGACGTGGCCGACGCGCGCCGACGGAATGATGTCGAGCATGCCGTCGAGCAGGCCGTTGCCGGCACGCAGGATCGAGATCAGGCAGAGTTTCTTCGACGACAGCGTCGGCGCATCGATCGTCGCGAGCGGGGTCTCGATCCTCATCGTCTCGAGCGGCAGGTCGCGCGTGACCTCGTAGGCCATTAGCGTGCCGATTTCCGAGAGCAATTGGCGGAACTCGGCGGTCGATGCCTGCTTGCGCCGCATCAGGGTCAGCTTGTGCTGGATCAGCGGATGATCGATGACGACGACGTTGGACATGGGCAAAACCTCGCAATCTGCAAATTTCTTTTCCTTCTCCCGTCGGGAGAAGGTGGCGCAAAGCACCGGATGAGGGTCCGATACCTGCGAGAGTTCGATACAACTTCGAACCCTCACCCCAACCCCTCTCCCGGAGGGAGAGGGGCTCGAAGATCAAAAAACCGTCCCGTCGCTGACGATGTTCAACGGCGGCGCACCGCCGGGGCGGCGTTCCGCGGCAATCTTGCGCCCCGCCGTCCAGGTACCGCCTTCGAGCACGCGCGCGAGCGGCAGATTTGCCGCGTCGAGGCCGAGCTTCGCGCGGATGCGGTCGGCGATGCGATCGAGACCGATCACGGTCAGCGCACGCCATTCGACGATCGCCGGATGGTCGACGGTCAGCGCCTGTGTATACAAATTCGCATCGCGCGCGGCGATCACGCCGAAATCGATGAGCAGCCCGCCGTTGCGGTATTCCGGCAAGCCGGTCAGTTGATCCAGATCGGTCACTTCCAGGCCGCCGTCGGCCAGCGGCTCGAGCAGCGAATAAGCAAGCCATTGCGTGAGCTTGTGGAACGGAACGAGTCCGTCCGTGGGATCATTCGCATCGGCAACGGCACACGGATGCTTCCAGCAATCGCCGAGGTCGACGCCGCCGATTTCGAGACGCCCCGGCCAGACCGGACCCAGGGCATGCAGCAAGGTTTCGAGCAGCAACGTCGCCGGGATCTTGCCGCCGTGCGACCTCGCGGCGAGATGATCGTAGAGATTGCCCAGCCGGGCCGGCGTGCCGAATACGGCCGGATTGACGCGCGCCGCCGCGCCGAGCCGGCGCAGGAGGCTGACGCGGCCTTCGACGCCGACGAGCGGATTGTTCGCATCGACCTGGAAACCGCGCTCGATGTCGTCGTCCGCGATCTGCATCAGCGCCGCCGCATCGCTGCGCAACGGCACCGATTTGTCGGCGGCGAAAGCGCCGTTGACGAACAGATCGAAACTGGCGACCGCCAGGCCTTCGGAGCGCGAAAACCCTTTGCCATTCACCGCATCGTAGTACTCCCACGACGCGCCGGCGCCGGCGTCGAGCAGCACGCTCGGTATCGTCAGATCGATGCCGATGCGCGCACGCTCGGCGGCGTGTTCCGCGCCGTCCAACCCGTTCTGCGCAACGAGCTTGCCCCAGCGGTCGATGCCGCCCGCCTCGAAATGGCGGCGGCGGCTGTGGATCGGCACGCCCAGGTCGGGAAAGCGCTTGCGTATCACGCCGAGCACGTAGTCGGCGCAGGCATCGAGTTTCTCCTCATGCCAGGTGAAATGGGGAGCCCTGCCAGCCTCGGCCGCGGCCATGATGCGCCCGCAGCGCTCGCGCACCGCGGCCGCACTGAGCAGTTTCAGCGCCGCCTGACTCTCTCTGTTCGGTTCCGATTCCCCGCCGGCATCCCTATTCATTGAGCCCCCGCCCCTTCGCCTGGGCGAGCACGTCGGCCGTCGGTGCCGCTTCGGTGCTGAAGTAACCCGCGGCCACTTTCGCATCCATCTCCACGCGCGCGTCCTGCGGGATCAACTCGTCGGGAATGGCGACGCGCTCGACCACCTGGATGCCCTGCTCGGTCAACGCGCCGTGCTTCATGTTGCTCATCGACGCCCAGCGGTCGATGCGCTTGATGCCGAGCCAGTGGAACACGTCGGGCATCAACTCCTGGAAGCGCATGTCCTGCACGCCGGCGACGCATTCGGTGCGAGCGAAATACGTTTCCGCGCGATCGCCGCCTTCCTGGCGCTTGCGCGCGTTGTAGACGAGGAACTTGGTCACCTCGCCAAGCGCGCGGCCTTCCTTGCGGTTGTAGACGACGAGACCGACGCCGCCCTGCTGCGCCATCTCGATGCACACCTCGATGCCGTGCGCGAGGTACGGGCGGCAGGTGCAGATGTCCGAACCGAACACGTCCGAGCCGTTGCACTCGTCGTGCACGCGACAGGCGACCCTGGTCTCGTCCTTGCCGAGCTGGGTGATGTCGCCGAAGAAGTAGAGGGTCATGCCGCCGATCGGCGGCAGGAAAACATGCAGGTCCGGTCGCGTGACCAATTCGGGGAACATGCCGCCGGTCTGTTCGAACAGGCCCCGGCGCAGGTCCGATTCCTTGATGCCGAAGCGCTGGGCGATGCCGGGCAGATACCAGACCGGATCGACCGCGGCCTTGGTCACTTTCACGTCGCCGTTCGCGGCGAGGATGCTGCCGTCGGCCTGGAGCCGGCCCGCTTCGATCGCGTCCTTGAGCTCGGGCATGTTGATGTGCGCGCGCGTCACCGCGATCGTCGGGCGAATGTCGGCCCCGGTCGCGATCTCGTCGGCGAATGCCGCGGCAACCATGTGGCCCCACGGGTCGAGCGAGACGATCTTGTCCTGCCCCTGGGCGTTCTTTTCCCACCATTGCGGATGCGGGCCGATCGAATCGGCCGGCGCGGTATTCGTCAGGTCCGGCCGGTGGCCGCGGTCGAGGCGGCCGGCGGCGATGGCGAGGGCGCGGTACACCGCATAGGCCCCGGAATGGGTGCCGATGACGTTGCGTTTGGTGGAATCGGTCAGCGAGGCGATAATCGGCCCGCGTTCCTTCGGCGTGGGTGCGCCCCAGCGGACCGGAGCGGCCTGACTGCGGCTGTCAGGGTGAGACGTCAGGACGATGTGGCGTGAGCTCATGTCTTTACGTGGTCACAAAAATGCAGCATACCGGGTTTTAAGGACGTGTAAAGTAGCCCGGAGAAAGCTTCTCGGACGCGGATTTGCGCGGATAACCGCGGATGGAGCGAGAGAAAATCAAATCTGCTTTATCCGCGTTCATCCGCGCAAATCCGCGTCAAAAAATCTCACTCCGCAAATAGCCGTCTAAACGGCCGAATAAGCGAAGACTGAACAAAGGTCGCCGACACCCCCGCTGAAGCTGCAAAACGGCGCCGGTACGTGTATGATGCGCGGCTTCATCTTTCCATCCGAATCAAAGGATATATACATTCCCATGAGCAACTATCTCTTCACCTCCGAATCGGTGTCCGAAGGCCATCCGGACAAGGTTGCCGACCAGATCTCCGACGCCGTGCTCGACGCCATCCTCGCGCAGGACAAGCGCGCGCGCGTCGCCTGCGAAACGCTGGTGAAGACGGGTGTTGCGATCGTCGCGGGCGAAGTCACGACCAGCGCGTGGATCGACCTCGAAGCGCTGACCCGCAAGGTCATCCTCGACATCGGCTACAACTCGTCCGACGTCGGTTTCGACGGCGCGACCTGCGGCGTGCTCAATCTGATCGGCAAGCAGTCGCCCGACATCAACCAGGGCGTCGACCGCAAGTCGCCCGAAGAACAGGGCGCCGGCGACCAGGGCCTGATGTTCGGCTACGCGACCAACGAAACGCGCGACCATATGCCGGCCGCGATCTACTACTCGCACCGCCTCGTCGAACAGCAGGCCAAGGTGCGCAAGAAGGGCAAGCTCAAGTGGCTGCGCCCCGATGCGAAGTCGCAGGTCACCCTGCGCTACGAGAACGGCAAGGCCGTCGCGATCGACGCCGTCGTGCTCTCGACCCAGCATGATCCTGGCATCAAGCAGAAGGACCTGATCGCCGGCGTGCGCGAAGAAATCCTCAATCCGGTGCTGCCGGCGAAGTGGCTGCACAAGGGCACCAAGTTCCACATCAACCCGACCGGCAAGTTCGTGATCGGCGGCCCGGTGGGCGACTGCGGCCTGACCGGCCGCAAGATCATCGTCGACAGCTACGGCGGCTGGGCCCGCCACGGCGGCGGCGCGTTCTCCGGCAAGGACCCGTCCAAGGTCGACCGCTCGGCCGCGTATGCCGCGCGCTACGTCGCCAAGAACATCGTTGCGGCCGGTCTCGCCGACCGCTGCGAAATCCAGGTCAGCTACGCGATCGGCGTGGCCGAGCCGACCTCGATCTCGGTGACCACGTTCGGCACGGGCAAGATCCCGGACGACAAGATCGAAAAGCTGATCCGCAAGCACTTCGACCTGCGTCCGTACGGCATCATCAAGATGCTGGATCTCATCCACCCGATGTACCAGCAGACTGCCGCCTACGGCCACTTCGGCCGCACGCCGCAGCAGGTCAAGCTGCCGAACGGCGAGACCTATACCACGTTCTCGTGGGAGAAGACGGACAAGGCCGAGCAGCTGCGCGCGGACGCGAAGCTGAAGTAATCCCGTTTTATTGATCCGCAAAAAAAGGCCGCGCAAGCGGCCTTTTTTTGTCGCCGACGATCGAGGCAGCTTCAAGCCGCGCGCAGGAACTCCGAGACCGCCCGGGTGAATTCGACCGGGTATTCCACGTTCGACAGATGCACGGCGGGAAGGATCAGCAGCTTCGCGTCGGGGATCGCCGCCGCAATCGCCTCGCCGTGACTGGCCAGCGTCACGGTGTCGTATTGGCCCGCGATGACGAGGGTCGGGCGAGGAATCAAGGCCACGGTACGACGGAAGTCCACGTCGCGAACCGCGGCGTACAGTCCGGCCAAGCCCTGCCGCTCGATCCCCAGCAGCATCGAGCGGAACTTGTCGATGACGGGCGGGTTCGCCTCCAGCATGCGCGCCGGGAACCAGTTGCGCAGGAACATTTCGGCGGTCTCCGTCATGTCCTCGGCCCGCAGTACCGCGGCGATCCACTCGTCGAACTGGGCGGCAGGGCCCAGATAGGGCGAGGTATTGGCGAGGATCAGCCGGTCGATTCGCTCCGGCGCGTGGATGCCGAGCCACTGGCCGACGAAACCGCCGAGCGACAGGCCGAGAAAATGGACGCGCGCGATACCGAGTCCGTCGAGCAGTTCGATCACGTCGCGGCCCAGCCGGTCGAGAGAATAGGCGCCGGGCATCACGCTCGACTCGCCGTGGCCGCGCATGTCATAGCGCAGCACGCGGAAATGCTTCGACAGCGCTTCGATCTCGCCGTCCCACATGTGCAGCGTGGTGGCGATGGAATTGGACAGCATCAGGACCGGTTTTCCCTGCCCGCCGTCGAGGCGCTAGGCGATGCGATGGCCGTCGCCGGCCGTAAAGAAAGATAGATCGTTCATGGAAAATTCGCTCTCGCAGCGGTGTATCCCGCGGAACGAATCCTAGTTGCGCGTGAATCGGATAGATATTACAAAGATCGGTCATTCTTTGTAGAAAACTCCGACATGAGCGCATTCACCCTCCACGATCTGCAGTGCTTCGATGCGGTGATACGCGCCGGCGGCTTCCAGGCCGCAGCAGCGCTGCTGCATCGTTCGCATCCTTCGGTCTTCGCCGCGGTGGCGAAACTGGAGCGGCAACTCGATCTGCCGTTGCTCGACCGCAGCGGCTATCGGGTGGTGCCGACCCCGGCGGGACGATCGTTTCATCGTCGCGCGCAGACGCTGCTGCGCGAACTGGAAGGCCTGCGCACCCATGCGGCGCAACTCGCGATGGGCGAAGAGAGCGAGCTGCGCGTCGTCATCGGCGACTTGTGCCCGTTGGCGCAGGCGCTGGGCTTGCTCAGCCGCTTCTTCGCCGCCAGCCCCGCCACCCGACTGCATCTGCACTTCGAGGCGGTATCCGGTCCGCACGAACGCCTGCTCGACGGCGACGCCGACCTGATCCTGCATCACGTCGACAAGAACGATCCGCGCGTGGAATGGTTCGATCTGTGCCGGCTGGCGATCGTGCCGGTGGCCGCGCCGGGTTTTCTGCCGTTCGCCGCATCGCGTGCGATCCGACCCGAACAACTGCGCGATTTCACCCAGTGCGTGATCCGCGACACGGCGCGCCATTCGCCGGCATCGAACTATTTCATCGTCGAGGGTGCACCGCAGTGCACGGTCGCCGATCAATCGATGAAGAAGGAAATGATCCTGCACGGCATGGGCTGGGGTCATCTGCCGCGCCATCTGATCGAGCGCGAGCTGCGCAGCGGCCGACTGCAGTTGCTGACCGGCCGGCACCTGCCCGGCAAAACCGAGGAACTTGCCGTTGCGCGCCGGCGCGACCGTCCGCACGGACCGGTCGCGAACCGGCTATGGGACTACTTGCAACGGCATGCGCCGAAACTGCGCGCAGCGCTCGGCGGCGAATCGCCGAAGACGCGAAAACGATGAGGCGGATCGTCGAGAGCGTCGCCTCCCCTGGATGGAGGGCAGCAACTCGGATCCCCGAACGAGATCCGTCCGCCGGAATCGGGCCGCACGGTTCGTGCAACGGAACTTCGGCGCCCGCCGTCCGATCCATGTTTGAATTCTTTCGGAGCCGTTGCGCCATGTGCCGCCATCTGCTGCTCGCCCTCGTTCTTGTGTTCGCCAGCCAGCACGCCTTCGCCCTGCGCTGCGGCAACCTCGTGATTACCCGGGAAATGCAGGATTTGCAGGTACGCGACCGCTGCGGCGATCCGTTCTGGACCGAAAGCTATACGAGCTACGATCTGGTCGGCTCGCACGACGCGGGCCAGGTCGCGCGCGAGGTGCAGTTCGACGTCTGGTACTACAACTTCGGGCCGAGCAATCTGATGCACCGGCTCGTGTTCCGCGATGGCGTCCTCAAACAGGACGACACCCTGGGCTATGGAGTCCGCGAGATCGGCAGCAAATGCGATCCGTTGATGCGCTTCGTGGATCTGAGCGTGGGCGAACTCGTCGCCTTCTGCGGCGAGCCCCTCTCGCGACGACAGAACAACGACACCGTCGTCAACAAGCTGGCCCCGGACTATCGACGCGTCCGCGAACAGCGGCGCGAACTGTGGACCTACGATTTCGGCGAGAGCCGCGTTCTGCGGCAAATGCAGCTCGTCGAAGGACGCGTGGTGTCGGCACAAGCCATCGCGCGCTGACCCGGTTCGTTTGCGGAAAAGAAAAAGGCCGCTCGCGCGGCCTTTTTCTTTATTGCCTGGCAGAGATGCCCGCCGCTCAGTCGCCGTGCGCCTCGCCGACGAACTCGGTGACGCCGCCACGCAGCGTCTCGAAGTCGGCGTCGGACAGCGCACCGGCCTTCTTGCGACGCTGCTTGTGGTACGCAAGGCCGGTACCCGCCGGAATCAGGCGGCCGACGATGACGTTTTCCTTGAGTCCGCGCAGCGTGTCGCGCGTGCCGCGCACGGCGGCTTCGGTGAGTACGCGGGTGGTCTCCTGGAACGAGGCCGCCGAAATGAACGACTCCGTCGCCAGCGACGCCTTGGTGATGCCCAGGAGCATCGGATCGAACTCGGCCGGACGCTCGTCGCGGGCCTTGGCGCGCGCGTTCTCGTCGCCGACGCGCTTGCGGTCCGACTGCTCGCCGCGCAGGTAACGCGTGTCGCCCGGAACGGTGATCTCGACCTTGCGCAGCATCTGGCGAATGATCGCTTCGATGTGCTTGTCGTTGATCTTCACGCCCTGCAGGCGGTACACGTCCTGGATTTCCTTGACCAGGTAGGCGGCCAGCGGCTCGACGCCGAGCAGACGCAGGATATCGTGCGGATTCGGCTCGCCGTCGACGACGGTTTCGCCCTTCTCCACGTGTTCGCCTTCGAAGACGATGACCTGGCGCCACTTCGGAATCAGCTCTTCGTGATCGTTGCCGTCGGCGTCCTTGATGATCAGGCGCTGCTTGCCCTTGGTGTCCTTGCCGAAGCTGACGATGCCGGAGACTTCTGCGAGGATCGCCGGCTCTTTCGGCTTGCGGGCTTCGAAAAGATCGGCCACGCGCGGAAGACCACCGGTGATGTCGCGGGTCTTCGAGGTTTCCTGCGGGATACGCGCGACGACGTCGCCTACGCCCACTTCCGCGCCGTCCTGGAGCGAGATGATCGCGCCGGCCGGGAGGAAGTACTGAGCCGAAATGTCGGTGCCCGGCAGACGTAGCTCCTTGCCCTTCTTGTCTTCCAGGCGAACGATCGGACGCAGATCCTTGGCCTGCGTACCGCGGCGCTTCGGGTCGGTGACGACCGCCGACTCGAGGCCGGTGAGTTCGTCGGTCTGCGCCTGCACGGTGATACCGTCGATGAAGTCGATGAAGCGCACCTTACCGGCCACTTCGGTGACGATCGGATGGGTATGCGGATCCCAGTTGGCGATGGTCTGGCCGGCCTTCACCGCCGCGCCGTCCTTGACCGAGATGGTGGCACCGTACGGCACCTTGTAGCGCTCGCGCTCGCGGCCGTGGGCGTCCATGATCGACAGTTCGCCCGAACGCGACACGGCAACCAGATGGCCCGCGCTGTGCTGCACGGTCTTCAGATTGTTGAACTTGACCGAACCCGTGGTCTTGACCGAGACGTTGTCGACTGCCGCCGCACGCGACGCCGCACCACCGATGTGGAACGTACGCATGGTCAGCTGCGTGCCCGGCTCGCCGATCGACTGCGCGGCGATGACGCCGACCGCCTCGCCCATGTTGACCAGGTGACCGCGCGCGAGGTCGCGCCCGTAGCAGTGGGCGCAGATGCCGAAGCTCGATTCGCAGGTGATCGGCGAACGCACGAGCAGGCTCTGCACGCCGGCGGCTTCGAGCTTCTCCACCCACTTTTCGTCGAGCAGCGTGTTGCGCGTGACGATCGGATCTTCGTCGTTGCCCGGCGCGAACGTATCGGCCGCAACGACGCGACCGAGCACGCGGTCCTTCAGCGGCTCGACGACATCGCCGCCTTCAACGATCGCGGTCATGGTCAGGCCGTTCACCGTGCCGCAATCCGGCTCGGTGACGACCACGTCCTGCGCCACGTCGACGAGACGGCGCGTGAGATAACCCGAGTTCGCGGTCTTCAACGCGGTATCGGCCAGACCCTTACGCGCGCCGTGCGTCGAGTTGAAGTACTGCAGCACGTCGAGACCTTCGCGGAAGTTCGCCTTGATCGGCGTCTCGATGATCGAGCCGTCCGGACGCGCCATCAGGCCGCGCATACCGGCGAGCTGGCGGATCTGCGCCGCGCTACCGCGCGCGCCCGAGTCGGCCATGATGTAGAGCGAGTTCATCGACTTCTGGTCGACTTCCTTGCCGTCGGCCGTCTTCACCTTGTCGAAGCCGATGCCCTTCATCATGGCCGCGGCGACGAGTTCGTTCGTGCGCGACCAGATGTCGACCACCTTGTTGTAGCGCTCGCCGGCGGTGACGAGGCCGGAAGCGAACTGCTCCTGGATCTCGGTCACGTCCTTCTCGGCGCCTTCGATGATCTTGGCCTTCTCGCCCGGAATCTTCATGTCGTCGATGCCGATCGAGATGCCGGCGCGCGTCGCGTAGTTGAAGCCCGTGTACATGAGCTTGTCCGCGAACACCACCGTGTCCTTCAGGCCGAGGCGGCGATAGCAGGCGTTGATCAGGCGGCCGATCGCCTTCTTCGTCAGCTCGATGTTGACGAGTTCGAACGGCAGTCCTTCCGGAATGATTTCGGCCAGCAGCGAGCGGCCGACCGTCGTGTCGACGATCGACGACTTCTTCGTGCGCTCGCCGTCTTCGCCGACCTGGATTTCGGCCAGACGCACCTTGATCTTGGCGTGCAGCTCGACCGCGCGGTTGTCGTAGGCGCGCTTCACTTCGCCGGTGTTGGCGAAGACCATGCCCTCGCCCTTCGCGTTGGTCAGCTCGCGCGTCATGTAGTACAGGCCGAGCACGACGTCCTGCGACGGCACGATGATCGGATCGCCGTTCGCCGGCGAGAGGATGTTGTTCGACGACATCATCAGCGCGCGCGCTTCAAGCTGGGCTTCGAGCGACAGCGGCACGTGCACGGCCATCTGGTCGCCGTCGAAGTCGGCGTTGAACGCGGTGCAGACGAGCGGATGCAGCTGGATCGCCTTGCCTTCGACCAGGACCGGCTCGAACGCCTGGATGCCGAGGCGGTGCAGGGTCGGCGCGCGGTTGAGCAGCACCGGATGCTCGCGGATCACTTCTTCGAGGATGTCCCACACCTCGGCTTCCTCGCGCTCGACGAGCTTCTTCGCCGCCTTGATCGTGGTGGCGAGGCCACGGCGCTGCAGCTTGGAGAAGATGAACGGCTTGAACAGCTCCAGCGCCATCTTCTTCGGCAGGCCGCATTCGTGCAGCTTGAGCGTCGGGCCGACCACGATGACCGAACGGCCGGAGTAGTCGACGCGCTTGCCGAGCAGGTTCTGGCGGAAGCGGCCTTGCTTGCCCTTGATCATGTCGGCGAGCGACTTCAGCGCGCGCTTGTTCGTGCCCGTGATCGCACGACCGCGGCGGCCGTTGTCCATCAGGGCGTCGACCGCTTCCTGCAGCATGCGCTTTTCGTTGCGCACGATGATGTCGGGCGCGTTGAGTTCGAGCAGGCGCTTGAGGCGGTTGTTGCGGTTGATGACGCGGCGGTACAGATCGTTCAGATCGGACGTGGCGAAGCGGCCGCCGTCGAGCGGGACGAGCGGACGCAGATCGGGCGGCAGCACCGGCAGCACGGTCATGACCATGTATTCCGGACGGTTGCCCGACTCGATGAAGGCCTCGACCAGCTTGATGCGCTTGGACAGGCGCTTCAGCTTGGTCTCCGAACTCGTGCCGGCGATTTCCTCGCGCAGCTTGATCAGCTCGGCGTTGAGGTCGATCGTCTTCAGCAGTTCGTAGACCGCTTCCGCGCCCATGCGCGCGTCGAACTCGTCGCCGTGCTCCTCGACCGACTGCAGGTACTGCTCTTCGGTCAGGAGCTGGCCGCGCGTCAGCGAGGTCAGACCCGGGTCGATCACGACGTAGGCTTCGAAATAGAGAATGCGCTCGATGTCGCGCAGGGTCATGTCGAGCATCAGGCCGATGCGCGAGGGCAGCGACTTGAGGAACCAGATGTGCGCGACCGGCGAGGCCAGTTCGATGTGGCCCATGCGCTCGCGGCGCACCTTGGTCAGGGTCACTTCGGTGCCGCACTTCTCGCAGACGACGCCGCGGTGCTTCATGCGCTTGTACTTGCCGCACAGGCACTCGTAGTCCTTGATCGGGCCGAAGATGGCCGCGCAGAACAGACCGTCGCGCTCCGGCTTGAACGTGCGGTAGTTGATCGTTTCGGGCTTCTTCACTTCGCCGAACGACCACGAGCGGATCAGTTCCGGCGAAGCCAGCGCGATCTTGATCGAGTCGAAATCGAGCGACTGGCGGGTTTGGTTGAAGAGGTTCAGCAGGTCTTTCATGGTTTATCTCCGGGGAGGAGGAAATCTGTTGTAGGAGCGCGATCCGATCCGATGCCTGATCGCGCCCGTCGAATCACGTCGAAGAGCCGGGCGCAATAAATTGCGCCCCTACGATCAATGCTCTTCCAGCTCCATGTTGATCGCCAGCGAGCGGATTTCCTTCACGAGAACGTTGAAGGATTCCGGCATGCCCGCGGCCATCTCGTGGTTGCCGTCGACGATGTTCTTGTACATCTGGTTGCGGCCGGGAACGTCGTCGGACTTCACCGTCAACATTTCCTGCAGCGTGTACGCCGCGCCGTAGGCTTCGAGCGCCCAGACCTCCATTTCGCCGAAACGCTGGCCGCCGAACTGCGCCTTGCCGCCCAGCGGCTGCTGGGTGACGAGCGAGT
>CBJLOV010000096.1:0-15582 GCA_966424745.1 uncultured bacterium | reverse complement strand
CGGCGCGCCGGCGTCCGTCGACGCACTCGCCGCCGGCAGTTCGACGACGCTGCCTTCGCGCAGTTTGTCGATGCCGTCGGTGACCACGATCTCGCCCGGTTTGACGCCGTCGCTCACCGCAACGCGCTCGCCTTCGCTGGGGCCAGTCGTGACCAGGCGCTGCGAGACGGTCTTGTCGGCCGGGTTGACGACATAGACGAACAGTCCGTTCGCCGCATGCTGCAGGGCGGAGGTCGGGATCACGGTCGCGCCGCGCAGGGTGTCGAGCAGCACGCGCACGTTGGTGAACTGGTTCGGGAACAGGCTTTCGTCGTCGTTGGGGAATTCGGCCTTGGCCTTGACCGTGCCGGTGTTCGTGTCGATCTGGTTGTCGAGGCTGGCGAGCACGCCGTCGGCGAGTTTGTTCTTCAGGCTGCGGTCCCAGGCTTCGACCGGCAGCTTGTTGCCTGCATGCAGTTGCTTCACCACCGCGGGCAGATTGTCCTCGGGGATGGTGAACAGCACGTTGACCGGCCTGAGCTGGGTGATCGTGACGATCGCCGATCCGTTCGACACGTTGTTGCCCGGGTCGACCGCGCGCAGGCCGACGCGCCCGCTGATCGGCGCGATGATCTTGGTGTAGTTGAGATTGACCTTGGCCGCCGAGACCGCGCCCTGGTCGGCGCTGATCGTGCCTTCGTACTGGTGCACGAGCGATTTCTGCGAATCGAGCTGCTGGCGCGCGATCGAGTCCTGCTCGAACAGCGTCTGGTAGCGCACGAGGTCGGTCTTCGCGTTCGCCAGTGTCGCCTGGTCGCGCGCCAGCGCGCCCTGCGCCTGCTCGAGCGCGGCCTGGTACGGACGCGGATCGATCTCGGCGAGCACATCGCCCTGCTTCACGAGCTGTCCTTCGTCGAACTTGACGCTGAGCAACTGGCCCGCGACCTGGGCGCCGACGGTGACATTGCGCAGCGGCGTCACCGAGCCGAGGCCGTTGAGGATGATCCTGATATCGCCGACGACCGCGGTCGCCGTGCCAACCGGCATCGGCGGCGCCTGGAATCCTCCCGGCAGCCCGGGGCGCGCCGCCGTCGCCCGCGCCGCGCGAGCCTCCCGAGCCGGGCCCGCCGCCGCCCGGCGGTCGGCCGCGCATCTGCATGAATTGAGCCATCTGCGCCATCTGAGTGCGCACGGACAGCCAGTAGCCGAGCGCGGCGACGGCGAGGACGACGCCGAGCACGATGACGTACGGCAGCCACTTGCGTCGGGGACGGTTGCTCATGGGAGTGGATTTCATTCTGGTTTTCGATGGAATCGGATTTCGGCAGTGGGACCGCAAAACGGCCGCCAAGTTACCGTGCGGCGCGTGAATGCGCTATTACAACTTGGCAAAGTCCTGTAAAGGTATGTAAGCGCCTTCCGCTGCCTTCGCCGCAAACTGCATGAGAACACGCAAATGCGTAGCAAGTTTGCACTGCGCTCGAGGCGGCGAGGCGGAGCGAGTTCCTAGTTCGCCGCTTTCGCCTCGCCGAGCGCCGCGAGCACGGCCGTCGTGAACTTCTCCGGCTCGGCCCATTCGCTGTTCGTCATGACGACGACGCCGCGCCGCTCGCGCGGGTAGATTTCCAGCCGCGTCTTCGTCTTCTCCTGCGAACCGTTGTGGGCGATGCGCAGACGCCCGCCCTGCTCGGCGCCTCCGACCCCGAAACCGAGGCCGTAGCCGGTCGGTTCGCCGTTGCGCAAATTCTGCGGCGTCCACATTGCCGCCGCGGTCTGCGCGGAAACCAGGCGGCCGTCGATCAGACCCTTGGCGAAACCGGCGAAGTCGCCGATGTCGGAGATATAACCGCCGCCGCCGAGCTTCCAGCTCACGTCGGTGTCGGTCGAGGGCACGACGGCGTCGCCGTCTTTGCGGTAGCCGACCGCGCGGTTCGGGATCTCGAGCCACTGATAGTCCGGCTGCATCGTGGTCAGATGCAGGGGCTCGGCGATGCGTTCGCGTACCTGTTGCGCGAACGGCGCGCCGCCCGCGCGCTGCACGACCGCGCTGACGAGAAGATAGCCGTGGGTCGAATACGAATACTTCGCGCCGGGCGCATTGACCAGCGGCGAGTCCTTGAACGTGTCGAGCGCGACGACGACATCGGCGTACGGATGCGCTTCGGCGTACTTCTTCTCCGTGCGGATCACCGCGCCGTTGTCGTAGTGGACGATGCCGCCCTGGTGGCGCAGCAGGTCGCGCGTGGTGATCTTCACGCCCTTGTCGGGGAATTCCGGCACGTAGGTGCGCACGTCGGCATCGAGATCGAGCTTGCCGCGCTCGACGAGCTGCAGCGCCGCGATCGCCGTCACCGGCTTCGACACCGAAGCCCAGCGGAACATCGTCTGTGCGGTTACCGGCAGGCGCTTTTCGCGATCGGCATAGCCGTAGCCCTTGAGATAGACGATCTCGTCGTGCTCGATCACGCCGACCGCCATGCCGACGACGCCGTCGCCGCGCATCGCGCTTTCCACCGCCGCGTCGACCGCCGCCGCACGCGACGGTGACAGCGCCGCGGTCCGCGAACCGTGCGTCGCCGCGCAGCCGGCCAGGAGCAGGAGCAAAGAAATCCCGCACACCCGCATCGTTTTCTTCATCGCCCCTTCCTCGAAGAATCGCCCGCCCGCCGCAGCACGGCGGCGAAGCGGACCCGATTATGCGGCAAAATACGCGCCGGTCCCCGCCACATGCCCATGCCCAGTCCGCCGCCGATCCGCCCGCATACGCCTTACAGCCCGCGCGCTCTCGCCGCGACCCTGGCCTGGCTGCGCGTCTGCGCGGTGGTCGGCCAGCTCGTCACCGTGCTCGCCGTCGCCCATCTGCTGATGCTGCCGATCGCCGAAGCGCCGCTGCTCTGCGGCATCGCCGCGCTCGCCGCGTTCGACGTGCTCGTCTGGTGGCGGCTCAAGCAGGCCTGGCCGGTCGGCGAGACCGAAGTCGTCGCCCATCTCGCCGTCGATACGGGCGTGCTCTGCTATCTGCTGTACTTGACCGGCGGCGCGACCAATCCGTTCGTCTCCCTCTACATCGTGCCGATCGCGCTTGCGGCGATGACCTTGTCGCCGCGCCGTCTCGCCGTCTCGGTCCTGATCGCCTGCCTCGCCTACCTCGTCGTGCTGATCCGGCACGAGCCGCTGCCCGATGTGGGCAGCCACGCCGCGCACGGCTCGCAGGCCGAGGCGGCGCGCGACTTCAACCTGCACGTCTTCGGCATGGCCGTGAACTTCGCGATCAGCGCCGTGCTGCTCGGCTTCTTCATCTGGCGCCTGGCGCGCGACCTGCGCGTGCGCGAAACGGCGGCGCAGCGCGAGCGCGAACGCGCGCTGCGCGACGAGGGCATCCTCGCGATCGCGACCCAGGCCGCGGGCGCCGCACACGAACTCAATACGCCGCTGTCGACGATCCGCACCCTGATCGGCGAGCTGCGCCGCGAGCATCCGGCCGACACGCCGCTCGGCGAAGACCTCGCCCTGCTCGCGAGCCAGGCCGAGCGCTGCCGCGACATCCTGCGCGAACTCGTCCAGGTCGGCAGCGCACAGCTGACCGAGCAGGCGCAGGAACAGACCCTGGCCGCCTTCGTCGCCGACTGCGCCGAGCGCTTCCGCCTGCTGCGCCCGGCGGTCGACCTGCAGATCGCCCTCGGCGCGGCCGAGCGCCCGGCCGAGTTGCGCATCGTGCCGGCACTGCGCCACGCGATCCTCAACCTGCTCAACAACGCCGCCGACGCTTCGCTCCAGGCCGGCAGCGAAAAAGTGGAATTTTCCGCAAACTGTACCGGCTCCGACGTCGTCGTCGCCGTGCGCGACTACGGCCCCGGCCTGCCCCAGCACGTGCGCGGCGTCGCCGGCACGCGCTTCGTCTCGGCGAAAAGCGACGGCCTCGGCCTCGGCCTCGCCCTGGCCAACGCGACGATCGAGCGCTTCCACGGCACCCTGCACGCCGACTCCGCGCCGGGCGGCGGCACGCTGACGCGTCTCACCCTGCCTTTGTCAGCGCTCGGCAAAGCGGAGAAAATATAGAGCGCAAGAATTTTTTGGCCGCGGATTACGCGGATCACACGGATAAGATCACAAGATTCGAAAGAAGCAATGATCTGCCCCGTTTGATCCGTGTTATCCGCGTAATCAGCGGCTAAATCGCCTTTCTCGGAAACTCACGATGACTACAACCTCCCCCCACCGCGTACTGCTGATCGACGACGACGAAGTATTCACGCGCGTGCTCGCGCGCGCACTCGGGGCGCGCGGCTTCCATGTCGCCATCGCACACAGCGCCGCGGAGGCGCTGGCGCAAGCGCGCAGCGAGCCGGCGCAGTTCGCGGTACTCGATCTCAAGCTCGGCGCGGACAACGGCCTCGCCCTGATTCCCGAACTCAAGGCACTGCGCCCCGGGCTGCGCATCCTGCTGCTGACCGGCTATGCCTCGATCGCGACCGCGGTCGAGGCGATCAAGCGCGGCGCCGACGATTACCTCGCCAAGCCGGTCGACGCCGACGCGATCGTCAATGCCCTGCTCGCCACCCAGTCGGCGGAGAAGCAGGCCGCCGGCACGGCCGAGGTCGCCCTGCCGCACGCGCCGCCGCCGCTGAAACGGTTGGAATGGGAGCACATCCATCGCGTGCTGACCGAATGCGACGGCAACATCTCCGAAACCGCGCGCCGCCTCGGTCTGCACCGGCGCACCCTGCAGCGCAAGCTCGCCAAGCATCCGGTACGCGAGGCGGAATAGGGCCTTCGCCGGCGCGTTCAGGCGCGCGCGCGCCGTGCGTTCAACTGCGCGTAGAGCAAGTCGCGCATCGCCTGCCCGCCGATCGCGTTCGAAAAATACCAGCCCTGCGCGAGCGGACAGCCCAGATCTTGCAGCACCTTCAGCGTGCGCCTGTCCTCCACGGCTTCGGCGACGAGATCGATGCCGAGGGTGTGGCCGAGCGCGACGATGCTCGCGACGATGCGCCGCGCCTTGTCGTCGCTGGCCAGATCGGAGACGAAGGCGCGATCGAGCTTGATGCGATCGACCGGCAGCTGACGCAGATAGGCGATCGAGGAGTAGCCCGTGCCGAAATCGTCGAGCGCGATGCGCACCCCGGCGTCGCGCAGCGCGGCGAGCTGGTCGAGAACCACGCTGTCCGAGCGGATGAGCACGCCCTCGGTGATCTCCACGCAAAGATTGCGCCCCGGAACGCGATAGTGCGCAAGCTCGTGCAACACCCGCTCGGCCCATTGCGGATTCTGCATCTCGCTGGCGGACACGTTGACCGAAATGGCGAATGCAGGCAGGCGCGACAGCGGCCAGCTGGCAACGGCCTGCAGCGTGGAAGAAAGGATCCGGCGATCGACATCGCCGATCAGGTTCTTGCGTTCCGCCCACTCGATGATGTCGCCGGTCGCCAGCCCTTCGGGCGCACCGGGCCAGCGCAGCAGCGCTTCGGCTCCGCGGATTTCGCCGCTGCGCACGTCGACGATCGGCTCGAACCGCGGCTCGAACGCGCGCTCGTTCCAGGCCTGCTCGATCTGCGCATCGTAGCGTGCGGAGATCGCGCGTGAATGCGCCATCCTGCCCAACCCTTCGACGTAGCCCGCGTAATAACGCTCGAGCTGGAAAATCTTGCGGTCGTTGCTCGCGATCAAGGCCAGGAACAGGCCGACCAGCACGCAGAGCAGCTGCGGCAGCACCTGCCCGATCCACCACAGCGGCGCGCTCAGATACGGCAGCGACGCCTTTGCCGTCGTCACGTGGAGGTACCAGTAGCCGGCGCCGATCTTGAGCGGCAGCGTCTGGGCGAAATTCGGATCCGCGCCGCCGCTCCTCTTCGGCTCCGCCTGCATCTGCGCGAGGACCGCGCCCTCGGCGTCGTCCAACACCATCCCGTGTCCCTCGGCGAGCAGCTGCCGCCCGAACCCGTGGCCTTCGAGCAGGGCTTCGATCTTCAGCGGCGCGACCACCGCGCCCGCCGGGTTCGTCGTGTTCAGATACAGGAACACCGTCGGTACCCGCTCGCCGCCCGCGCCGGCCGAGATCGTGCGCGCCGACGCCGTCAGCGCACCGCTCTGCGATTGCAGCAGCGCTTTGCGCCGGCTCGGTTCGGAAGCGAGATCGAAGCCGAGCATCGCCTTGCGCGTCTCCGGCACGACGCGCAGCAGCGGCCAGTATTCCTCGCGATGCGCGGCGGCGACCAGGGCTCCCTGGCCGTCGAGTTCGGTCAGCGGCGCCGGCCGGCGCAGCTCTGCGGCGAGTTCGGCCTCGACCTGGGCGCGCACGGCGTCGTCGATCCGCTCCGTCCAGCCGAGTCCGAGCAGCACGGGCGGGTTGTCGAGCAGATCGTTGGCGAACTGGTCGAACTGTTTCGCGGAGACGTCCCCGTTCGCGCGGTAGAAGGCGCGCAGCAGAAACAGTTTCTGCTCGACCGCGTCGAGCCCGGCCTGCACTTCGTTGCGAAAGGCGATGCCGAGCACGTCGCTGCGCTGCTGTTCGCGGCGCACCTGCTGCAAACCGAGATAACCGGCCAGCGCCAGCGCCGGGATCGCGACGAACGCGAGCGCGATCCAGGGATTGCGCAGGCGGTCCCGCGCCAGCCGCGGCATGTTCGTGCGCAGCTCGCGGAGCAGGATCAGCGGCACCGCCATCCATACCGACAGTGTCGTCGAGGTCCACAGCGCGCAGGCGAAGATCATGTCTTCGGAGCGCGGCGGCAGCGTTACCCAGCCGAGCAGGATCGCAAGCACCGCCGTCCTCAACAGGGAAGTGCAGGGGCCGACGAGCAGCAGCAGGGATATCCAGTCGAGCAGCGACGACGAGCTATCCCGTATCGCCGGCATGCGCCGGCGCAGAATCCACGCTGCCAGGCCGACCTGCAGCGCGCTGGCGAGACAGATCGCGACCAGCACGGCCGCTTCGGCGAAGGCGAATTTCTTCGTTCCTGTCCAGGACAGCAGACTGAACCACTGCCAGTCGCTGGTCCCGTTGTAGATCAGCGCGCCGAGCAGCACGCCCGCCAGCGCCGGCCGGCCCCAGTAGTAGGCGAAGAGCAGGCCTGCGCCCGTGGCCGGCCACAGCAGGGTGAAGTGGTGGATCGGAGCGGACAGCGCCGCCGTGGCTTTCGCAATGCCGGCCAGAACCAGTGCGGTCGTCAGCAGCCTCGCCGCGAACGACCATGCACCCGCCGGTGGTTTCACCTGCGCGCTCCGTCTTTCCCGAGCCCTCCTCGCAGCACGATCCGCATTGCGGATACCCTTCGGTCGATTCGGTCACGGAATCCTAGCAAACCCGCGCGGCCGGAAGGAACGCCGCCGCACCGAACGGAGTCGTGCGCCGCAGCAATTCCGGGCGCGCGCGAGCGCCGCTCGCCCTACTCTCCCGCGTAGATCGCGACGTGCGTCTTGCCGTCGCGGTCGACCCAGCCGCGGAACATGCCGTCGGTGTTGAACGGCATGGCGATGTTGCCGTCCTTGTCGAGCGCGATCACGCCGCCGTCGCCGCCGAGCTTGGGAATTACGCCGAGCACGACCTCGTCCGCGGCCTTCTTCAGCTCGTCGCCGCGCAGTTCGACGCGCGCGCAGATGTCGCGCGCGGCGGTGGCGCGGATGTAGAACTCGCCCCAGCCGGTCGCCGACACCGCGCAGCGCGAATCCGCGTACGTGCCCGCGCCGATGATCGGCGAATCGCCGACGCGGCCGTAGCGCTTGTTCGTCATGCCGCCGGTCGAGGTGCCGGCGGCGAGATTGCCCTTCGCGTCGAGCGCAACCGCGCCGACCGTACCGTGATGCGGCGTCTTGCCGGGCTCGGCGGTCTTCGCTTTTTCTTCTTCGAGCGCGTTCTGCAGGGCTTTCCAGCGCGCTTCGGTGTAGAAGTACTTGGGATCGACCAGCGGCATGCCGATCGACCGCGCGAACTGCTCGGCGCCGTCGCCGATCAACATCACATGTTCGGATTTCTCCATGACCGCGCGCGCGAGCTCGATCGGGTTCCTGATCCGATGCACGTTGGCGACCGAACCGGCGCGCAGGGTCGCGCCGTCCATGATCGAAGCGTCGAGTTCGTTCCTGCCTTCGTGGTTGAACACGGCGCCCTTGCCTGCGTTGAAATTCGGATCGTCCTCGAGCACGACGATCGCGCGCGTGACCGCGTCGAGACTGCTGCCGCCGGACTTGAGCACGCCATAGCCCGTCGTCAGCGCCTTTTCCAGGCCGGCGCGCACGGCCTTCTCCTTTTCCGGCGTCATATCCTTGCGCACGACGCCGGCGCCGCCGTGAATGACGAGCAGGGGCGTCGCGGAAGCGGGGGTCGCAGCGTGGCTCATCGAGAAGACTCCCAGACCGATCAGGGCGAGGCGAAGGCGGCGCAGCAGGTGCGGCATGATGTACTCCGATGGGGTTTTCCAGTATATCGAGACGATTTGGAACCGGAATCCGGAAATGAGCAATTACCTGCTGCCGATCGCCCTGCTGCTCGCCTCGAACATCTTCATGACCTTCGCCTGGTACGGCCACCTGAAATACACGGGGCGGCCGCTGTGGCTCGTGATCCTCGTCAGCTGGGCGATCGCGTTCTTCGAGTACTGCCTGCAGGTGCCCGGCAACCGCATCGGCTTCCGCGTCTACAATCCGGCGCAACTCAAGACGATCCAGGAAATCATCACGCTCGTCGTCTTCGTCGCGTTCTCGACCCTGTACCTGGGCGCCGAGATCAAGTGGAACCACCTTGTCGGCTTCGCCCTCATCGTCGCGGCGGGGTTCTTCATTTTTCTCGACTAGACCGGCCGCACGCGCGCGAGGCAGGCCAAATCAGAGAAGACTGCGCAGGAGCCCGACCAGGCCGAACCCGACCAGCACGACGACCGGGCCGATGCTGAGTGTGTAGCCCAGCGTGCGTCCGCGCGGATCGCGCACGTAGCTGATCAGGTAGACCACGCGGCCGGCCAGGTAGACCAAGCCGATCAGGGACATCCACGCGGCCGGCCAATAATGAGCGGCGATCCACAGCGCCGGCAGGAACATGATCAGGGTTTCCAGCGTGTTCTGCTGTACGCGGAACCAGCGCTCGAAATGCTCGTTGCCCGCCGTCGCCGGCGCGCGCACCGAGTACCTGACGCGCGCCTTGCCGACGAGCCAGACCATGCCGAGGAATTCGAGCACCGCAAGCAGAGTGACGAGATCGACCCAGGGCATTTGCGTCCTCGTTTTCCCGCCTTCCGGCGCGGTCAGAAAGTGATTTTCCCGCGCAGCATCGCGGCGTACATCACCCAGTCGCCGACCAGGCTGTAGAAGGGATGCGTGAAGGTCGCCGGCCGGTTTTTCTCGAAAAAGAAATGCCCGATCCAGGCGAAGCCGTAGCCGAACAGGGGCAGCAGCCACCAGAACACCCAGCGCCCGCTGAGCACGAGCCACGCCAGCGCGATCAGCACGAGCGTACTGCCGACGAAATGCATGCGCCGGCAGATGCGGTTGCTGTGCTCGGACAGATAGAACGGATAGAACTCGCGGAAGCTGGCGTACATCGCTTTGCCTCGCCGGTCGATGCGTCGATTCTGCAATGCGCGTCGAATCGTGGCAAGGCGGCGGCACCGGCGCCGCGACGAGGCGCGCGCCCGGCGTCAATCGTCTTCGTGTTTCTTCGGCACGTCGATCTTGCCGCCGACGCCGCTGTGGTGAACCTCGCCGCTGCCGGCGGAACGCACGGTCAGATTGCCGGCGATGGTGTTTACGCTGACGTCGCCGGAGCCGATCGACCCGATGTAGACGTCGCCGCCGACCTTTTCCGCGACGAAATCGCCCGAGCCGATCGAATCGGCGCGCACGCTGCCGCGCACCTCGGAAAACGACAGGTCGCCCGAGCCGACATGGCCGATCGTCACCTCGCCCCGCACGTCCGATACGCGCATATCGCCGGAACCGGCGTGGGCGAGCTTGAAACTGCCGAGATGGTTGGCGACGACGTCGCCCGAACCGACGGTGACGCTGACCGGTCCCGCCACCCGATCGAGATTCAGGTCGCCCGAACCCGACTGGTAGTCGAGTGCGGCGATATTCGCCGCGTGCGTGTCTCCCGAACCCGCGTTGACCTCGATCGCCAGATTTGCCGGCACGCGCACGACGAAGTCGATATGAGCGTAGTGCCTGCCGAGCAGATCCACATGTCTGGGCCGCGGCGCGGTTGCCACCACGACCCTGCCGCCCTGGCGACTCTGCTCCACCTGCAACTCGTCGAGCAGAGCCTGCTCGGACGCGCATGCCTTGCCGCGCACCTCGATCCGCGTCGCGGCCGGATCGCCCTGCACGTTCAGGTCGCTCGAACCCAGCTCGACGCGCAGGGCCTGCAGCCCGGCGGGATCGATATCGAGATTGCGCTCGGCGGTAAACCGGCATTCGTTGGCCAAGGCCAGCGGGGAGGAGAGCAGCAGGAGCGAGGCAAGGATCAGACGCATGGACATTCTCCGGGAAGATCGCCAGGAGTTGGATACATCGAGGCCCGAAAGGGTTTAAGCCGGCGATTTCCGCAGGGCCGGCGCCCGCCGGGCCGCGCGACGAACCTTACCCCGGCAGCAGACCGGCCTTGTCCTCGGCCTTTGCCCGCTCCCAGTAGGCATCCTGCTCGGCCAGCGATTTCCCGTCCAGCTGCGTCCCTTCGGCCCGGGCCAGGGTCTCCATGCGTCGAAAGCGGCGCTCGAACTTCGCGTTCGCGCCGCGCAGGGCCTCGGAGTAGTCGACCTTGGCCAGGCGGGCGAGGTTGACCGCGACGAACAGCACGTCGCCGATTTCGTCGGCCAGACGGGCCTGATTGGCCGCCCGTGCCTCGGCATCGTCGGCGGGGATGTTCGCGCCGGCCGCGAGTTCGCCGCGCACTTCGCCGATTTCCTCCTGCAGCTTGTCGAGCACCGGGCCGGGGTCGGCCCAGTCGAAGCCGATGGTCGAAGCGCGCTTCTGCAGCTTGTACGCGCGCTGCCATTCCGGCAGGCCGCGCGAGATGCCGGCGAGCAGGCTGGCGTCTTCGCCGCCTTTGTCCATGCGCTCGCGGCGCTTCAAGTCTTCCCACGCGGCCGTCTGCGCATCGGCGTCTTCGACGCTGAGCAGGTTGCCGTCGGCGTCGGGAAACACGTGCGGATGACGGCGGATCATCTTCGCGCAGATCGAGTCGACGACGTCGGCGAAGGCGAAGCGGCCTTCTTCTTCGGCCATCCGCGCGTGGAAGACGACCTGCAGGAGCAGGTCGCCGAGTTCGTCGCGCAGGTCCGCGTAGTCCTTGCGGTCGATCGCGTCGGCGACTTCGTAGGCCTCCTCGATCGTATACGGCGCGATCGTCGCGAAGTTCTGCTTCACATCCCAGGGGCAGCCGCGCTCGGGGTCGCGCAAAGTGGCCATGATGCGCAGCAGATCGTCGATCGTATTCATTCGCTTGGTACGTCCTATGTTGCCCGCGGGCCTAAAGATCAAAAGCGTTTAACGCGGATCGACACGGATAAGAGCGGATGGACACGGATAGAGCAAATCATTCGAATGCTCTATCCGTGTCCATCCGCGTTCTTTGCCTTTCATCCGTGTTGATCCGTGTTAAACGCTTTCCAACAGGCCGCATCAGCCGCTATGCGGCCTGCAGCAGTGCCGCCCAGTTGACGGAAGCATCGCCGAAGGCGAGGAAATCCGGATTGAGCAGCGATTCCTTGGCGTTGTACGCAAGGCGCGTGCCGTCGAGCCGGGTCACTCCGCCGCCGGCCTGTTCGAGCACGCACTGCCCCGCACCCGTGTCCCATTCGCTGGTCGGGCCGTAGCGCACGTACAGATCGGCGAGCCCCTGCGCGGTGCGGCAGAACTTCAGCGACGAGCCGAGCGCGATCAATTCGTGCGAGCCGATCTTCTCCAATGCCGTCAGCATGCGCGGATCGGCATGCGAACGGCTGCCGGCGACGACCAGCGGCGCGGTGCGCGGCCGGGTGGAAATTTTCACTTGCCCTTCGGCGCGTTTCTCGGCATAGGCGTGGCCGCCAATCCAGGCGGTGTACATCTCGTCGAGCGCGGGCGCGTAGACGACGCCGAGCGTCGGCGCACCGTCCTCGATCAGGGCGATGTTCACGGTGAACTCGCCGTTGCGCTTGACGAACTCGCGCGTACCGTCGAGCGGGTCGACGAGCCAGTAGCGCGTCCAGCGGCGACGCTCGTCCCAAGGCACCTGCTCGGCGGATTCTTCGGACAGCACCGGCAGCCGCGGCGCCAGCACGCTCAAGCCGTCGACGATCGCATGATGGGCGGCGAGATCGGCCGCGGTGAGCGGCGACTTGTCGTCCTTGTGCTCGACCGCGAAGTCGCCGGCGTAGACGTCCATGATCGCGCGCCCGGCTGTGCGCGCGATGGCGGCGCAGTCGCGCGCGAGTTCGGCATGATGGATCGTCATATGCGCGGCTGATAGCGTCCGGCGAGATATTCGCGCGCCATGAACAGGGCGGCGATCGAACGACCCTCGCTGACTTCGGGGTGATTGAGCAGGGTGTGCAGCTCGGAGAGCTTCCACGGAACGACTTCGAGCTCTTCCGGCTCGTCGCCGGGAAGGCGCTCGGGATAGAGGTCGCGCGCAAACACCACGTGGGTCATTGCACTCATGTACGAGGGCGACAGCGACAGCGTGCCGAGGATGTGCATCTCGCGCGCGCCATAGCCGATCTCTTCCTTCAGTTCACGGTTGGCGCCCTGCTCGACGGTTTCATCCTGATCGAGGCGTCCCTTGGTGAGGCCGAGCTCGTAGCGCTCGATGCCCGCGCCGTATTCGCGCGTGAGCAGCACCGTGTCGTCGTCGTACATCGGCACCACGATCACCGCGCCGAGACCGGAGCTCTTCAGGCGTTCATAGGTGCGCCGCGCGCCGTTGGAGAATTCGAGATCGAGCTGTTCGACTTTGAGGAAACGGCTGCCGTCGACATTGCGGCGGGCATGGATGATCGGGGGATTGCGCATGGCCGTATTCTACCTTGCGCTCCGATCGACGTGGTGGGCGCAGGAAAAGCGTCCAACGCGGATCAGAGCGAATAAGGCCGATAAACGCGGATAGAGCAATTAAAGTTTTGCTCTATCCGCGTTTGTCTCTTTTCATATCCGCGTAATCCGCGTTGGATGCTTTTCGTTTTTTCCGGCCTCACCAATCGCCGGCCAGCGCCTGCAGTGCCGCGATCGCCGCGAGGCCCGCCGTCTCGGTGCGCAGGATGCGCGGCCCCAGGCGCAGGCCATGGAAGCGCGCCTGCGCGAGCTGGGCGACGTCGTTGTCGGAAAAGCCGCCTTCGGGGCCGACACAGAGCAACACGCCGTTTTCCACTTGTGGAAATTGGCGCAAACCCGCATCGCCTTCCGGCAGCAGGGCCAGACGCAGGGCGGCGGCGTCGCCGAGATCGCCGAGCCAGCGATCGAGCCGCAGCGGCGCCCCGATCTCCGGCAGGCGCGTCCGCCCGCTCTGCTCGCAGGCGCCGGCGACGACGCTGCGCCAGTGCGCGAGCCGGCGTTCGGCGCGTTCCTCGTCGAGTTTGACCTCGGTGCGTTCGGTCACCAACGGCACGATGCGGGCGACGCCGAGTTCGGTCGCCTTTTGCAGGATCCAATCCATCTTTTCGCCGCGGGCGACGCCCTGCGCGAGCGTGATGTCGAGCCGGGATTCGCGATCGACCTCGCGCGCGCGGTCGACCTCGGCCGTCACCGCGCGCTTGGCGAGCGAGGCCAAGGTCGCGTCGTACTCGCAGCCGTCGCCGTTGAACAGGATCAAAGGATGTCCACGTTCCAGCCGCAGCACGCGCGCGACGTGCTCGCCGGCCTGCTCGGGCAGCAGCACTTCGATGCCGGCCCGCAGCGGTTGATCGGTGTAGATACGAGGGATGCGCATAACCGGATTGTAATGTAGCGGTCCGGTTTACCGAACCGTTCTGGAAAAGCGTTGAACGCGGATTACGCGGATTCGAAGAGATAAACGCGGATAGAACATTCATGATTTCGCTTCATCCGCGTCTGTCGCCCTTTAATCCGCTTTGATCCGCGCTCAACGCTCTGGGCCCGCTTTGATCCGCATCGAACTACGGCGCCGTCGCCACGTCGATGCTCTGCGTCGCTACTTCGACCATGAAATCGATCTCGTCCGGCGTGATCACGTACGGCGGCATGAAGTAGATGACGTCGCCCAGCGGACGCAGCAGCACGCCTCGTTCCAGCGCGTGCAGATAGCCGCGCAGACCGCGGCGTTCGCCGCCCGGGAACGGCGCACGCGTGGCCTTGTCGCGCACGAGTTCCAGCGCCGCGATCATGCCGGTCTGGCGCACCTCGGCCACGTGCGGATGCGCCGCCAGCGGCGCCAGCCTGTCGGCGAGACGCCGCGCCAGCGCGCGGTTGCGCTCCAGCACCGGCTCGTCGCGGAAGATCGCCAGCGTTTCGAGCGCCGCGCGGCAGGCGAGCGCGTTGCCGGTGTAGCTGTGCGAATGCAGGAAGGCCTTGCCGCTCGCGTATTCGGCGTAAAACGCGTCGTACACCCGAGCCGTGGTCAGCACCGCCGAGAGCGGCAGGAAGCCGCCGGTCAGCCCTTTCGACAGGCAGAGAAAGTCGGGAGCGACGCGCGCCTGCTCGCAGGCGAACAAGGTGCCCGTGCGGCCGAAGCCGACGGCGATCTCGTCGGCGATCAAGTGCACGTCGAACTCGTCGCACAGTTTGCGCAGGCCGGCGAGGTAGACCGGATGGTACATGCGCATGCCGCCCGCGCACTGCACGAGCGGCTCGACGATCACCGCGCAGACTTCGTCCGCGTGGCGTTCGAGGGCCGCGCGCATTTCGCCGAGCTTGCGCTGCGAATGCGTCTGCCAGTCTTCGCCGGGCGCGCGCTCGTAGCAGTCGGGCGAGGCGACGAAGATCGGCTCGCCGAGCAGCGGCGCATAGGTCGCGCGATACAGCGGCACATCGGTGACCGACAGCGCGCCGAGCGTTTCGCCGTGATAACCGCCGCTCAGCGCGACGAAGCGCGTCTTGCCGGCACGGCCTTCGTTGCGCCAATAGTGGAAACTCATCTTCAGCGCGATTTCGATCGCGCTCGAACCGTTGTCGCCGTAGAACACGCGCGCCAGCCCCGGCGGCGCGACGCCCAGCAATTGCTCGGCGAGCTCGATTCCCGCCTCGTGGCTGAAGCCGGCGAAGATGACGTGCTCGAGCTTGTCGACCTGGTCCTTGAGCGCCGCGGCGATGCGCGGGTTGGCGTGGCCGAACAGATTCGTCCACCAGGACGAGATCACGTCGAGGTAGCGCTTGCCGTCGTGGTCGACCAGCCATGCGCCCTCGCCGCGCGCGATCGGCGTCAGCGGCACGCGGATCCGATCGAGGCCGCTGTGGTCGCGCATCTGCGTGCACGGATGCCAGAGCACGGCAAGGTCGCGCGCCGTCCAGCTTGCTTTGAGGGTCCGGGGTTCGGACGAAGAGGCGGAATTCATTTTGCTATGATCGGCGGCGGTGTGGATTCGCACAAGACTTGCCATTGGGCGGCGGCTTCGGCTCTGGATTGAGGGCCGAGGCCGAGGCCCGAGGGCTGAAGATCGAAAGCAATACCGCGCCGCCCCTCAG
>CBJLOV010000095.1:0-15833 GCA_966424745.1 uncultured bacterium | reverse complement strand
TTGCCTTCGTAGGGGCGCGATTCATCGCGCCCGGCTCTGCGTTTGATCTTGCCCTTGTTCCATCTTTTGATCTTGGGGTCCCCGTCAGCCGCGGCGTGGGCAGGACGGATTCGCGCGCAGGAGGCGCGCGAGTTCGCGAATGGACAGGGATGTCCATCGAGCGAACCCCCGCCTGCCCTCGCGCACCGGCAGCGCGCAGCGCGGAGGGCGCGGCTTCCAGGGTGTGTTCTCTTTGGTCACTTTCTCTTGCACAAGCAAGAGAAAGTGACCCGCGCGCCGGACGCGCGCGGAAAGCCGAATGGACGCGGTCAGAGAAAATCAAAAGCAAGGAACCGGACTACCGCCCGTGCGGAGATGACGAACGAGAGCAAAAACCGGGCGCGATGAATCGCGCCCCTACGAAGGCCATGCGCTCAATCAAGCGCGCAGTTGCAGGAACGGCGCACAAAGCCGTCCTCGCGGCAGCGGTAGTACTGATGACGATCGCCGCCCTCGGCGCAAACCGTGCGCACGCCCAAACCGACGAAACCCAACGCGTCGCCCAGGAAGCCCAGACCAAACAAAAACTCGACAACGTGCGCGCCGAGATCAAGAAGATCGTCGACGAACAAAAACAAACCAGCGCCAGGAAGGACGAAGCCATCACCGCCCTGCGCGACCAGGACCTCAAGGTCGCGGCGGCGGCGAAGGACCTGCGTGCGATCGAGCAGAAACTCGCCGGCCAGCAGGAAAAACTCCAGGAACTGGAGACCCGGCGCGACGCGCTCAACGTCAAGCTCGCCGCGCAGCGCGAGACCCTGGCGGCGCTGCTGCGCTCGGCCTACGTCGTCGGCCACGGCGAGGAACTGAAGTTGCTGCTGGCGCAGGAAGACGTCGCCAAGATCGGCCGCATGCTCGAGTATTTCCATTACTTCGAACGTGCTCGCGTCGAGCAGATCCAGGCCCTGCTCAAGGATCTCGACGCGCTCGCCCAGGTGCACAAGGCGATCGACGAGGAAACCGCGCAGCTCACGGCGACGCGCACGCAGCGCGCGGACGAGGCCAAGCAGCTCGACACCGAGCGCGGACAGCGCGCCCAGGTGCTTGCCGACCTGGACAAGCAGCTCAAGGACGACCAGGCGCGCCTCGCCGCCCTCGGCCAGGACGAGAAGGAGCTGACCGATCTGCTCGCGAAACTGCGCGACGTGTTCGCCGACATCCCCAAACAGCTCGCCGGCGCGGAACCGTTCGCCTCGCAGCGCGGTCGATTGAACTGGCCCGCGCGCGGGCGCCTGGTTTCCGGCTACGGCGCGCGGATCGGAGAACGGACGAGCAGCGGCATCGTGATCGCCGCCGCGGAAGGCGCCGAAGTGCATGCGGTATCCCATGGACGAGTGGTGTTCGCCGACTGGATGCGCGGTTTCGGCCTGCTCCTCATCGTCGATCATGGCGACGGCTACCTGAGCCTCTACGGCTACAACGAAACCCTGCTCAAGGACGTCGGCGACTGGGTCAGCGCGAACGAGGCCGTCGCCACGAGCGGTGCGACGGGCGGGCAGAAGACGCCGGGCGTGTATTTCGAGCTGCGCGCGCAGGGCAAACCGGTCGACCCGCGCGGCTGGCTCAAGCCTTGATTGCGCGGCCGGCGGCCTCATTCCATGAGAGACGCACGCTCGCTGAGCAGAATCTCGAGGCGAAGCAGGAGTAGAGTGTGCTCTGCACCGCGCGCGTCCGCGCAATCGGGACACCCGCGTTAGGTTTGTTTTGCTTTCATTGAATTCGAAGGTTCACCCCATGTCGGCCAAAGTCATCGCAGTCGTATTCGCCGCCGCTGCAAGCGTTTCCCTCGCCCGCGCCGACGAGGCCAAGCCCGAAGTGCCGTCCGCCGCGCCCACAGCGGACGCGGCGAAGAAGACGACGGTCGACATCAACGACGTGCGCGCGTTCGCCGCGGTGTTCAGCCTGGTCAAGCAGGCCTACGTCGAGCCGGTCGACGACAAGACCCTGATGCAGTCGGCGGTCAAGGGACTGCTCGCCAACCTCGATCCGCACAGCGAATATCTCGACGAAAAAGCGATGACCGAGCTGTCCGAGGACACGAGCGGCAGCTACAACGGACTCGGCATCGAAGTGCTCACGGTCGACGGCACCCTGCGCGTGGTCGCGCCGATCGACGATTCGCCGGCCGAGCGCGGCGGCATCAAGCCGGGCGACACGATCGTGCGCATCGACGGCAAGCCGATCACCTCCGAGAACGCGAGCGAAGCGTCGAACATGCTGCGCGGCAAGGCCGGCACCGAGGTCACCCTGAGCATCGTGCACGAGGGCGCGAGCGCGCCGGTCGACATCAAGCTCGTCCGCCAGGCGATCCGCGTCGCCAGCGTCAAGGCACGTTGGATCGAGCCGGGCTACGCCTATCTGCGCATCGCCCAGTTCCAGGAGGACACCGGCGGCGAGGTCAAGCGCAAGCTGGCCAAGCTGCGCGAAAAAAACCAGCCGATCAAGGGCCTCGTCGTCGACCTGCGCAGCAACCCTGGCGGCCTGCTCACCGCCGCCGTGGAAGTGAGCGACGATTTCCTCGACGCGGGCGTGATCGTCACCACGAAGGGCCGGCTCAAGCAGTCCGACCTGAGCTTCAACGCGACGCCAGGCGATCTGATCGGGGGGGCGCCGATCGTCGTCCTCGCCGACAACGGCACCGCCTCGGCGGCCGAGATCGTCGCCGGCGCGCTCAAGGACAACCACCGCGCCCTGATCATGGGCCGGCGCACGTTCGGCAAGGGCTCGGTGCAGACCGTGCTGCCGCTCGACGAGATCCACGCGATCAAGCTCACCACCGCGCGCTACTACACGCCGAGCGGCGTATCGATCCAGGCCGCCGGCATCCAGCCCGACATCGAACTCGGCGATCTCAAGCTCGTCGCCCGCGACACCCCGCCGAGCTTCATCACCGGCGAGCGCGACCTGCCCAATCACCTCAAGGGCGCGAACGAAAAGGACGGCGAAGACGGAAACAAACCGGCCGCCACCGCTCGCGGCGAGACCGACGACTACGCGCTTACCGAAGCGGTGAACGTGCTCAAGGGTCTGGCGCTGCAGCACAAACCCGCCGTCGCCGCGCAGGAGAAGAAGGGGTAATTACCTTCGCGCGTTGCGCTCGGCTTCGGCGCGGAGAGAGTTTTAGACGCGGATTTACGCGGATAGAGCAACTGCGGCTTTGCTTTATCCGCGCAAATCCGCGTTCTTTGCTCTCGATCCGCGTCGAACGCTTTTCGATTCTCCGCCTACGGCTTGTCATCGACGACGCGAGAAGAACACGCGCGTTGCGCTCGGCTTCGGTGAGGAAAGAGTTTTAGACGCGGATTTACGCGGATAGAGCCGAATCAAGGTGTTCTATCCGCGTAAATCCGCGTTCTTTGCTCTCAATCCGCGTTAAAGGCCTTTGCTTTCAAGCCTAGGATTTGCGTACCGGCGGCGCGATCGGAAACGGCGTCACGACCCTCTCCCCGCTCGCCGCGTCGCGGATCACGGGCGGCGTTCGCTTCTCCACTTCCTCCACGCGCACGATGCACTGCATCGGCAGGTGGAGTACGCGCGTATTGCCGAACTCCTCGCGCAGGCGCTCCTCGGTCGGATCGATCACGACACCCTCGCCCTGCTGATCGAATACGAGGTCGCCGACCTCGGTGAAGCCCCACAGTCCGCTCGAGGCGACATGGCGCGCGTACAGTTCGAGCGTCTTGCCCTGGCTCAGGAAGGTGACTTTGTAGAGCTTCTTGCTTTTCATGGGCGCATTTTCGCACGCCGCGGGCGATGGTTGCGATTCGCCGCTCAACCCCGCCTTCTGCGCGGCGTTCGCGCCCGCGCCGAGACGACCAAGCGAAATCAGGCATCGCTTGCCGCAAGCGTCACCCTTACGCGCGTGCCGCGTCCGCCGGCGCCCGCGGTGAGTTCCACCACCGCCCCGTGCGCGCGGGCGATTTCGTCGACGATGGCCAGGCCGAGGCCGTTGCCTTCGCGCTCGCTGTCGCCGATACGGTAAAAACGCTCGAACACGCGTGCGCGCTCCGCTTCCGCAATGCCCGGGCCGTCGTCTTCGACTTCGAGAAAGGCATTGCGCGATCCGGGCTCGCCGTCGCCGGCGATCCCGCAGCGCACGGTGACGTTGCCGCCCGGCGGAGTATAGGCGAGCGCATTGTCGATCAGATTGGCGAGCAATTCGCGCAGCAGCCAGTCGCTGGCCTGCACGCGCGCGGGCGCGGCCTCCAGGCCGAGGTCGATGTGCGCGACGAGCGCACGGTCGAAATGCGCGGCGACGCCGTCCCTGGCGAGATCGACGAGATCGAGGCGGCGGAAGTCGCCGGCCGGATTCGCCGACGGCTCGGCGCGGGCGAGCGCGAGGAGCTGGTTGGCCGTGTGCCCGAGCCGCTGCATGCCGGAATGCAGGCGCGCCACGCGTTCGCGCAGGGAGGGATCGACCGCTCCCTGCTGCCTGAGTTCGTTCGACAGCAGTTCGAGCTGGGCCTGCAGCCCCGCCAGCGGCGTACGCAGCTGGTGCGCTGCGTTGGCGAGAAAGCGATGCTGCGCGTTCGCCGCCTCCGCGACGGTTGCGAACAGACGGTTGAGCGCCTGCGTCAACGGGCGCACTTCGTTCGGCACCTGGGATTCGTCGAGCGCGGCGAGGTCGCGCGCCGAACGACGTGCGATCTGATCGCGCAGCGCGAGCAGCGGACGCAGGCCGACGCGCACACCGATCCAGACCAGGAGCAGGGTAATCACCAGCTGCGCGACGTCGCTGGCGACGATGTAGCTCAGCATGTCGCGCGCCGCCTCGCGGCGCTTGTTGGTCGTTTCGCCCACGCTGATCAGAACGACGCCGCTCGCGCTCCTCATGCGGTACGTCGCCACGCGAATCGGCGCGCCGCGGTATTCCGCATCGGCGAACGAAGGATTGTCCCGCCTCTCGGGTGCGACCGGCAGACCCGCATCGCCGGCGACGAACCCGCCGTTCGTATCGAGCACGAGGTAGTAGATCTCGTCGTGATTGTCCGCGCGCAGTACCGCGATGGCCTGGTCCGACAATTCGGACTTCACCCGGCCATCCGCGCCGATGTCGAGATGCGCGGCGACCGCGACGATCGAACTGGCGACCACCTGGTCGTAGGCGGCGTGCAGCGGGGAGATGGTCGAGAAATAGTCGATCAGCACGCCGGCCGCGAGCAGGAGCGCGAGCGGCGCCGAGAGCAGCAACAGCAGGCGGCGGCGGATCGAAAACCTGCGCTGGGCGGATGCTGCCGGCATGCGCCGATCAGGACTCGTCGAGCCGGTATCCGAGGCCGCGCACCGTACGGATCGACACCGCGTCGCCGAGCTTGCCGCGCAGGCGCGACACGTAGACCTCGACCGCGTTCGCGGTGATGTCGTCGGCCCAGCTCGACACGGCCTGCTGCAGCCGTTCTTTTTGCACGACCTGGCCGGCATGCAGCGCCAGGCATTCGAGCACGGCCCACTCGCGCGGGGTCAGTTCGAGCGGCTCGCCGCCGACGCGCGCTTCGCGCCGCGGCAGGTCCAGATGCAGGCTGCCGATCGCGACCTGCGGATTGCCCGCCGCCTTGCTGCGCCGGATCAGGGCGCGGCAGCGCGCGGCCAGTTCGGGCACGGCGAAAGGTTTGACCAGATAGTCGTCGCCGCCGATATCGAGCGCATTGACCCGGTCGGCCAGGCCGTCGCGCGCGGTGACGATCAGCACCGGCAGGCCGCTGCCCGAACGGCGCACGCGGCGCACGAATTCGAAGCCGTCCATGCCGGGCAGGCCGAGATCGACGAGAAGCAGGTCGAACGCCTCCCGCTGCATGGCCGCCTCGGCCATTTCGGCGCTGGAAACGCGGTCCACCGCGAAGCCGCTCTGGGTCAGGCCGCGCACCATCGCGTCGGCCACGAGGGCGTCGTCTTCTATTACGAGTATGCGCATCGGAGAGGGCTGCTGCGGAACGACGAGCCGGAGCTCCGGCGACGTTTCTAGCATACCCCAGCTCACCGCAAAATCGATCGGCCGCGACCGCGCCGTCCGGCGAAATGGCGCGTCCCTGCGCCGGGGAGGACTCAAGGCGCGGTCAGCCAGCTCTGGATCTGCGCGACGGTGACGCTGTTCCAGCCGAGACCGAGGTGATTGACGGCGACGACCGCGGAACCGCCGTAATTGTTCAGCCCGGCGCCGTCGCTGCAGCTCGCGATGAAGACCACGCCGTCGGACGGCCCGGTATGCTCGTTGTGCAGCAGGGCGATGTCGGGCTGGCTGCCGCACAGGTTGTATACGAGCACCGAGGAAGGCACCGCCTGCGCGCGCACCGTATCGACCAGCGACGGCCCCATGTAGGCGTCGATGCCGTTTCCGTGCGTGTAGTAGCCCCAACCGCCGTAGTAGGTCGTGTACCAATCCTGGTCGGCCGCGGGCAGCGCGTACACGGAATCCCAGCGCTTGAGCATCTGCGCGGAGCCGGGGAAATAGCTGGACGAATAGGTCCATTGCGGCCCGTACTGCCAGACGCCGTAGCAGACCAGGTAGTCGTGAGGAGTCGGGCCGTCGATGCTGCCTCCGCAGGCCGGATAGACCGGCAGGCTGAAATACCATCCGTGGCGGAACGACAGGTCGATGCCGTTGTTCGGGCCGCCGAGCATGATCAGGCGGCGGATGTCGGACTGGAACGCGGTGCCCCAGGAACGCCGCACCGAGGCGGCGTACATTCTCGCGTTGAACGCGCCCTTCGACCACGACACGACGTCGACGGCGCTCGCGCCGGTGCGCGCACGGATCACCTGGATCGCGTCCTCGATTTCTTCGGCCCAGAAATAGCCGTCGCCGTTCTTGTGGGCGAAGCCGATCGCGAACACGGACAGACCGGCGCCCGACAGGGCCTGCATCAATCCCGACGTCGGGCAGGTGGATTGTCCGCAGCCGTACGCTCCCGCTTCGTTCGGATTGGCCCAGGCCAGGTCGGCGTCCTGGTTGGCGCCGTGGACGAGCAGCACCGGAACGGAGCCGGAGCCGCCGTTCCAGCCCGGCGCGTAGTAGAGCAGGAAGCGCGACGAATTCGGCGTGGCATTGCCGCCGAAGAACGTGACGCGCTGGCCGCTCTGATTGCCGCGGCCGTCGGGCGGAAACGTCTCCTGGCCGATGGCGCTGCTCGGGTCCTTCCAGCGTTCGACGCGCACCCAGCCGTTGGCGATGGACGTGCTGTACGTCGCTTCGAGAGTCGGATTGGCCGCCAGCGCGGCGGGCGGATTCGCCGCGACGAGCGCGACGAGAACGAGCAGGAAGAGCGGCGTCCAGCGGTTCATCGGTCTGTCTCCGTCATCGATTGCGGAATCGGCGCCGGCCGTGCTGCAGCGCCGCGTTTCGTCTGCATTGCCGTGTGAATAATAGGCACGCAATCGGCGCTGTCGAGGACAGCCACGCGCAATCGTCGATGACCAATTCGCTCAAACCAATGCTTACGGAAAAAGAAGCCGCGCCCGCCGTCCGCGCGCCGCTGGCGGTGCCGGGAGCGGTGCTCCATCCGATGCGGCAGGCGGCCGCCAAGGCCGGGATCGACTTGCGCGAACTCGCTCCGGAAACCGCTCTTGCGCACGCTGCGTTCCGCAACGAGAACCTGCGCGACATCGGCCTCGCCGACTACTTCCGCGTTTTCGAGCGGCTCAGCGTGGCCTTGTGCGACGAGAGCTGCGGATTGTCGCTGCGGCCGTTGCTGGTCGGCTCGACCGGCCTGGTGCTGTCCAGCCTGGCCCGCTGCGACACCCTCGCGGAAGCGATGAAGGCGGTGGCGACGACTTACAACCTCCTGCACGCAGGCAACTACAACCGCGTCGAAGCGCATCCTGACCGGATCACCTACGTCATTGACGACCGCGGTTTTCCCTACGCGCCGCACACTCCGCGCGATCAAGTCGGCCTGACCATGGAGTGCGTGCTGATCTACCTGCACGGCCTGCTCAGCCTGATCGCCGGCGATGCGCTCGAAGCGCACCTGCGCAAAGTGGTGACGAGGAACGGGCGCTCGGGTTCGGCCGGGCAGCAGGCATTCTGGTCCGTTCCGATCCGCCGTCTCGCGCCCTACTATGCGTTGACCTACGACATCGCCGCGGCGTCGCTGCCGGTCCACGTCGACCCGGCGCCGCTCTCTTCGCTGGACGTGTATCGCCAGGTCATCCGTCTGATCGAACGCCGCCAGGCCGGCAGCGGCACGCGTCAGCGCAGCGTCGCCGAACGTCTGACCGAGGCGTTCGCGCAAAAAGTCTACGGACAGACCGCGGTGGCCCGGCACCTCGGCCTCAGCGTGGCCACGCTGAGGCGGCGCCTGCGCGACGAGAATCAGCCCGGCTTTCGCACCCTGCACGACCAGGCCTTGAACCGTGCCGCCCGCCAGATGCTGGCGAACCGCCGACACCCGGCCGACATCGCGGAAGAGCTGGGATTCAGCGATCTGCGCAGCTTCACCCGCGCCTTCAAGCGCTGGAACCAGACCACGCCGAGCCGCTACGCGGAGCAGGCACGCTCATCGTCGACCGAGCTCTCCGGTACACGGACGAAATAGCCGGGTCGCATCCGCGATCACCCGAATACGCTTTCGGCCGGCGGCTGCGCATCCCAGAATTCGCGCAGCTCGGCGTGCGGATCGTCGTCGACGCGAATCGGCGTATCGAAGATCAGGGTAGAGCGCGCCGGAAGCGTATACGCCGGCCACGCCGGCAGACCCGAATGGTTCGGATCGCCCGTGGCGGCGAAAGCCGCCAGACTTTGCGCCAGCACACGACAGAGTTCACGCGCACCGCGCACACCCGCCCCGAGCAGCGCGTCGCGCTCGTTGCCCAGCGAGGCACAGACATCGCTCGCATGGACTGCGCCGTAGAGCCCGTCCAGCGCCGGCGAAACCCAGTCCCAGCGATAGCAGTACACCGGCGCTGCACCCTGCGCGGCCTTGCGCTCGGCCTGGGCCTGCGCGAAACGGCGGAAACCGCTGTCGGTGACGATCTGCGCCTGCAGCAGGAACGGCGCCTTGTGCGGCCAGCGGCGGCGATACAGACGCAGCAGTTCCGGCGCGGAATCGCCGTGGCGCGCCGCGAGCCACTGCGCGAGGCCGTTCTCGTCGAGATCGAAGTTGTCGAAGAACAGGCTCGCATCGTCGAGCGTGGTGGAAACGATGAGCGGCACGCCGCGGCTTTCCTGCGGCGCCTGCGGATCGCACGGATGCTGCGCGAGATGATGTCCGTCGAGCACGGGGGCGAAGGCGTGCTCGCCGATCTTCGCTTGTGCGGCGAGCAGGGTTTGCCAGGGCAACTCGCGGATGCGGCCCAGCGTTTTCTGCGTCAGCCCGAGCTCCGCCACCAGCGCGGCGGCCACCGCGGCCGATTGCTCGCGCGTTTGCGCGCGCAGCAGCGAACCGCTTTGGACCATGGCACGGTGGAACAGGCCCCGCGCCGCCGGCGCGGCGAGCAGGACGCTGGTTTTCCAGCCGCCGCCGGACTGGCCGAAGATCGTCACCCGCCCGGGATCGCCGCCGAACGCCTCGATGTTGTCGCGCACCCACTCGAGCGCGAGGATCAGATCGAGGATGCCGGCCACGCCGGCGGCGGAGAAATCCTCCGTCCCGGCATCGAGATCGGCGAGATTCAAATAGCCGAAGGCGGCGAGGCGATGGGTCACGCTGACGACGACCACATTTTCGCTCCTGGCGAGCAGGGCGCCGTCGTACAGCGGACTGTTGCCCGACCCGATCGCGAAACCGCCGCCGTGGATGCAGAACAGCACCGGCCTCTTGGCGCCGTCCGGCGGCGGCGCCCACAGGTTCAGATGCAGGCAGTCCTCGCCCATCCCGCCGAATGCGGTATTGAGATCGAATTGAATCAGCCGTCCGTAGCGGTTCGCGATCGGCGTCGCCACCTGCGGCGACACCGGCGCATGGCCGAGGCATTCGCGCGTACCGGTCCACGGCGGCGCCGGCCGCGGCGCGCGAAAGCGGCCCGGCCCGCCCGTCGGGGCGCCGTACGGAATGCCGTGGAATGCGCGCACGCCGTCGCCGACCCTGCCTTGCACTTTGCCGCCGCGCGTATCGACTACGCAGAACAGTCCGTTCGCAACCTCGTTGCTCATCGCCTTCCTCGCTTGGAAACGACCCGGAGGGTCAACGGTCGAACGACGCTTTCAGCACAAGGCCGATCGTGCGCGGCCGCGACAAGGCCACGGGCACCGGCGCCGCGGGGTTGTATTCGTTGGCGAGCGTCGACGCCGACACCTGGCCGCGCGTGTCGAAGACATTGTGCGCGTAGGCGTCGAGTTCCCAGTGCTCGCCGAATTCCAGGCTCAGGTCGAGGTCGGTCGTGTTGTAGCCGGGCAGCTTGTACAGCGGCGCGACGGGGCTGTCGGCGTAGCCGGAGGTGCGATTGCCGATGTAGTGATCGCTGACCCGAAATTCGCCGTGGCGCCCGTTCGGCAGTTCGAAGCGATACTTCCCGCTCAGGGCGAAGTTGAACCGCGGCGACAGCGGCAGGCGAGCGCCGGAGCCGGCGAGCCCGAGCGCGGGCACCGGCGTGGTCAGCTTCGCATCCGTGTAGGCCGCCGAGCCGCCGAACGTGAGCGCGGAGGTGGCGCGGTAGCCGAATTCCATTTCGGCGCCGCGGATGCGCGCGTCGCCGCCGTTGATCAGCTGGTTGATGCCGCCGTTGTTGACGGTCAGCTGGATCTTCGACCATTCGATGTCGTAGACGTCGACATTCAGCGTGGCCCTGCCGTCGAGCAGCCGCGCCTTCTCGCCGATTTCGTAGTTCCACAACGTATCCGCATCGAAGCTCGGCGAACCCTTGCCGAGTTCGAGCACGAAGTTCGGACCGCCCGGGCGATAGCCGCTCGCCGCCTTGGCATAGATCATCACGTCGTCGTTCAAGTGAAAGCGCGGCGTGATCTGATAGGTGGTCACGTTCTGCGAAGAACTCGCGTCTTCGTGCGTAGTCTCGGCCGGGTTCGTCGGTACGACAAACAGGCCGTAAGCGTATTGCTGGTAGCGCTGGCTGTTCTGGCTGTAACGAACGCCCAGGGTCAGGTCGAACCGCGGCGAGAAATAGTAGGTGCCGTCGGCGAAGGCGGCGTATTCGCGGTAGCGGCTCGGCAGTTCGCCGTGAAAGGGCGAGAACCCCGCCAAGTTGCCCGACGGATCGCCCGCATTGAGCAGATGGACGAATTCGAACGTGCGCTCGTGGGCGAAGAACCCGCCGACCAGCCACTCGAACGACTGGTTGTTCTCCGAAGCGAGCCGAATTTCCTGCGTGTACTTGCGCGTATGCGTGTTCACGTACAGACCATAGGCCTGCGTGCCGAAGATCGACGAGAGCAGCGGGTTGTAAACGTCGCTCACGTCGTTCGTATACTGCCCCGCATTCACCTGGTAGGCCGTCACCGAAGTCAGCGTGGCGAACGGCAGGTGCCAGTTGAGCACGGCCGAATACAGCCGCAGCGAGGCATCCGACGGCTGCGCCACCGCGTAGCGCTGGTCGTAGGGGCCGTAGACCGGCGTACCCGAAATCGGGTCGCGCAGCGACACCGCGTAGCCGGAACCGTGGATTTCCTGGGAGAAGGCGCTGAGGCGCAGATCGACGTCCGGGCTCAGTTGCATCAGATACGACATGCGGCCGCCGAGCGTGCGGCTCTTGCCCTGGCCGTCGCGTTGATGGAAAGGATCGGTGGCCCAACCCGAATCGAACTGCTGGAAGCCGTCCACGCGCAGCGCGGCGCGGTGATCCAGCAGCGGCACGTTCGCCGCGACGCGCACGCCGTCGTTGAAATCACCGTGGGCCGTGTTCGACCCTTCCACCTCGCCCTGCAGCGAGAGCAGGTTCAGTTCGGGCGCGGCGGTGACGTACTTGATGGTGCCGCCGAGTGCGTTGGATCCGTAGACGGTGCCTTGCGGCCCGTTCAACACCTCCACCCGGGCCAGATCGTAGGTATTGATGGCGGTGGTCTGGAACGCGAGCCCGAACGAAGAGCTCGCACCGACCGGAACCTCGTCGATGTACATCCCGACCGCGCCACTCAATTGCGATCCGCCGGTGGTGATGCCGCGAATCGCGATGAGATCGCTGGTCGGACCCGAAGACTGATAGCTCAGTCCCGGCACGAACGGGGCGAAATCCTCGAACCGCATCGCATGCGCTTCGCTGAGCGCCGCGCCAGTCAGAGCGGTGATCTGCCCGGCCACGTTCTGCTCCTCCTCGGCGCGCTTGCTTGCGGTCACGACGATGGCTTCGAGTTTCTCGCCGCGGTCCTTCGGCTCGGTCGCGGGGGGCGCGGCCGCGTCGGGCGGGTTCGGTGCGGTCTGCGCCGCCACGTCCGTCGCCGTCGCGAGCAGGGCGAGCGCAATGCCACAACCCAGCCGCGTTTTCGTCATAACCGGTCGCATCGCCGCCCTCCCCATGCAGAATGTGGGCGCAGGCTAACCTGCCCGGGCCCCTTGCACGAGGACGGAAGCGCGACGGCATGCAAGACAAATTCGCTCACCGCCGGCACGACCGGCGACGGTCTGGACCGCGCTTGTCCGATTACTTGCCAAACGCGCAGGCCGAGATCAAAAGAGTCGACGCGAAGACACGAAGGGCGCGAAGGAAAAACCCATCAAGCCATGCTTTTCTTCGCGGCTCTCGTTCGCGCCCTTCGCGTCTTCGTGATTCATCTTTCGCCGATCATGGGGACGGACGGGGTCGGAATATCCCTATTCGGCGCGCCCGCCTCCGCATTAATGACGCCAAAGAGGGCGAGGGCCTACAATACGTGCCGGTTTTACAGTCCCCCGAGAACGTGAAAGAACCCCTGCAAGCCCTGATCGCGCAGGCGCTCGAGCGCCTGCACAGCGCCGGTACGCTGCCCGCCGGAATAGACACGAATTTTGTGCTCGAACGCGCGAAGAGCCGCGAGCACGGCGATTTCGCCACCAATGCCGCGCTCGCGCTCGCCAAGGCCGCGCGCACGAATCCGCGCGCGCTCGCGCAAGCATTGATCGCGGCGCTGCCGCAGAGTCCGCTTTTGCAGAAGGTCGAGATCGCCGGACCGGGCTTCATCAACTTCTTCCTCAGCGCCGACGCCTACCGCGAGGAAGTGCGGCGCGTGCTCGACACCGGCACGCGCTACGGCACCGGCCGCGCTGCCGCGGGACGCAAGACCCAGGTCGAGTTCGTCTCCGCCAATCCGACCGGACCGCTGCACATCGGCCATGGCCGCGCCGCCGCGGTCGGCGATTGCCTGGCCCGCTTGCTCAGCGCGAGCGGCGCCGACGTCACCCGCGAGTTCTACTACAACGACGCGGGCGCGCAGATCGACAATCTGGCCAAATCGGTGCAGGCGCGCGCGAAAGGAACGACTCCCGACGATGCCGGCTGGCCGGCGGACGGCTACCGCGGCGACTATATCGTCGACGTCGCCAACGCCTATCTGCGCGGCGACAGCGTGGAATTCGAAAACCACGTCGTGACCGCAGAGAAGAACGCCGACGATCTCGACGCGATCCGCCGTTTTGCCGTGGCCTATCTGCGCCGCGAGCAGAACGCGGACCTGGCCGCGTTCGGCGTGAGTTTCGACGTCTACTTCCTCGAGTCGTCGCTGTACGGCGACGGCAAGGTCGAAGAGACCGTGCGCGAGCTGGTGGCGCACGGCCATACCTACGAGGAGGGCGGCGCGCTCTGGCTGCGCACCACCGATTTCGGCGACGACAAGGACCGCGTCATGCGCAAGTCCGACGGCACCTACACCTACTTCCTGCCCGATGTCGCCTACCACCTGTCGAAGTGGCAGCGCGGATACGAGCGCGCCATCACCGAGCTCGGCGCCGACCACCACGGCTCGCTGGCGCGCGTGAAGGCCGGACTGCAAGCGCTCGACATGGGCATCCCGAAGAACTATCCGGAGTATGTGCTGCACCAGATGGTGACCGTGATGCGCGGCGGCGAAGAGGTGAAAATCTCCAAGCGCGCCGGCAGCTACGTCACCCTGCGCGACCTGATCGACGAAGTCGGCCGCGACGCGACGCGTTTCTTCCTGATCGCGCGCAAGTCCGATTCGCAGATGGTGTTCGACATCGACCTGGCGCGGTCGCAGTCGAACGACAACCCGGTGTACTACATCCAATACGCGCATGCGCGCGTGTGCAGCGTGCTGCGCCAGCTCGACGAGCGCGGCCTCACGTGGGACCGCGCAAACGGGCTGGCCAGGCTGGCGCGTCTCGACAACGAGCACGAAGCCGCGCTGATGGTCGAGATCTCGCGCTATCCGGAAGTGGTCGAAACCGCGGCCGCGAGCCTCGAGCCGCACCTGGTCGCAAGCTATCTGCGCGAGCTCGCCTACTCGCTGCACACCTACTACCACGCGCACCAGTTCATCGTCGACGACGCCGACCTGCGCGATGCGCGCATCGCGCTCGCCGTCGCCGCACGCCAGGTGCTCGCGAACGGACTCGACTTGCTGGGCGTCTCCGCCCCGGAGCAGATGTAATGGCCAAACGGAATTCGCAAGCCTCGCGCAACGGCGACCGCCGGCAGACGCCGGCCTGGGCGATGGTGCTGCTCGGCGTGGCCCTTGGCGTGGTCGGCTCGGTCGCCGTGCTCTACGGCGGCAAGATACCGACCCTGCGCGGCGGCAAGAACCTGCCGCAGCCGAATCCCGAAGCGGTGGCGCCGAAGGAGTCCGAAAAGGCCCTCGCGGACGACACCGCCAAGGCGGCCCCGCCCGCGGCGCCGAAGAGCAATTACGACTTCTATTCGGTGCTGCCGGAAAAAGAAGTCGTGATTCCCGACGCGGAACTCTCGGCCAAGGCCAAGGCCGAACAGCAGCGCGCCAAGCAGCAGGCGCAGGCGAATGCCGCGAACAACAACGCCGCCGCGCCGACGCAAGCTCCGACGAGCGCGGCCGAGTCCGGCGGCAACCGCTACATGCTGCAGGTCGCCTCGGTCACCGATGCCAAGGCCGCGGACGAATTCAAGGCGCGCCTGGCGATGCTCGGGTTCTCGGCCAAGGTCTACCAGATCAACATCAACGGCAAGACCTACAACCGCGTGCGCCTGGGCCCTTACGCCACCGCGAGCGAAACGCAGGCCGCGCAGAAGGCGCTGTCGGAGAACAGCATCTCCTCGACGCCGATGAAGGAAGCCAACTGAGCGCGGGGCGCGCACCTCCGGGCTGGCGGCGCAAGGTGTGCATCGGGCGACGTCGAGTTCCGAATGAAAGGCCCTCGCCCTCTCCCGCCGATGGGTATCGGCGGAAGGGAGTGGCGGGCATATCGATCGAAAAAGCTTCTATTCCGCCGCGGCGATCTTGAATGCCGCACGCGCGGCGTCGAGCGTATCGGCGATGTCCTGCTCGCTGTGCGCGGTCGAGAGGAATCCTGCCTCGAACGCCGACGGCGCGAGATAGATGCCGCGATCGAGCATCGCGTGGAAGAAGCGGTTGAACGCCGCGACGTCGCAGGCGGTCGCCTGGGCGAAGGTTTCCACTTTGTCCGCGGTGAAGAATAGCCCGAACATGCCGCAGACGCGGTTGACGCTGAACGGCACGCCCGTCTCGCGCGCGACGGCGACGAGACCGTCGGTAAGCAGGTTGGTCTTGCGCTCCAGTTCGTCGTAGAAACCCGGTGCCTGGATCACTTCGAGCATCGCCAAGCCCGCCGCCATCGCGATCGGATTGCCCGACAGCGTGCCGGCCTGGTACACCGGCCCGGACGGAGCGATCTTCTCCATGATCTCGCGCCGGCCGCCATAAGCGCCGACCGGCATGCCGCCGCCGATGATCTTGCCGAACGTGGTCAGGTCGGGCGTGATGCCGT
>CBJLOV010000094.1:0-16070 GCA_966424745.1 uncultured bacterium | reverse complement strand
GGAGCTGGACCGCTGGGAGACCATCCAGGCCGAGAAGGGGCGGACCCTCAACGTCTACAGCACCCGTCAGGACACCGCAGCCAAGGCCGCCTTCATGTTCGCCTCGCCCGATGCGGCCTACGACCGGCGCGACACCGCTCGGCAGCAGCAGATCCTGGCCGAGGTCTTCGCCCCGCACGGCTGGATCGCTCCGCAGCTGCTCGACGCCATGCGTGCCGCCCCCGACTTCTACTGCGACGGCCTCAGCGTCGGCGAGATGGACTCGTGGTCCACCGGCCGGGTCGCCCTCGTCGGCGACGCCGCCTACTGCCCGTCGCCCGCTTCCGGGCGACCGGCTTTTTGCCCGATCGATCACTTCCGCGGGTTGTTGTCCGCGTGCTGTCCGCAACACCGCGCGGACAGGATATGGACAACCGTCCGTAGAAAAAAACCTCAATACAACAAATACTTAATACGGCCTTTGGCCTTGGCACGCTGCTTGCTCAGACACTGTCGTCACACCCCCTCATCGACGCAAGCACCGCATCATGATCCGAGACACTTCAGGCCAAGATCGCCGCATCGAAATCGCGCCCGCGCGCGTCAACAAACGCTGGATCGTCGCCGGCGCCACGGGCGCCGCCGTATTCGTCGCCCTCGTCTGGCTCGTGCCGTCGGTCGCGCGGCTGATGTCCGCGGGAACGTCGGTGTCGGCTTCCGCGCTGCGCATCGCCGAAATCAAGCGCGGCACCCTGGTGCGCGACGTCTCCGCGCAAGGCAAGGTCGTCGCCGCGCAGGCGCCGACCTTGTATGCGACCGCCGCGGGCACGGTCACCCTGCTCACCCATGCCGGCGACAAGGTCGAAAAGGATCAGGTCCTCGCCGAAGTCGACAGTCCCGAGCTGACCAACAAGCTGCAGCAGGAGCAGGCGACCTTGTCGAGCCTCGACATCGACGTCGGCCGCGCCGGCATCGACGCCCGGCAGAAGGAACTGCTGGCGAAGAAGACGATCGACCAGGCCCTGATCGACCGCCAGACCGCGGCGCGCGAAGTCGAGCGCAAGTCGCAGGCGTTCAAGATGGGCGCGATGCCCGAGGTCGAGGTGCTGCGTTCGAAGGACGCGCTGGCCAAAGCCGAGCTCGACGTGACCCATGCCCAGGCCGACGCGCGCCTGCAGAACGAAACCGCCGCGTTCGAGCTGAAGACCAAGCGTCTCGCGCTCGAACGGCAGAAGCTGCTGGTCGCCGACCTGTCGCGCCAGGTCGATCAGCTCAAGGTGCGCTCGCCGGTCGCAGGCCAAGTCGGCCAGCTGCTCGTGCAGCAGAAGGCGAATGTGCCGATCAACACCGGCCTCGTCACCGTGATCGACCTGACCTCGCTCGAAGTCGAGCTGCAGGTGCCCGAGGTGTTCGCGCACGATCTGTCGATCGGCATGCCGTCCGAGATCACCGAGGGTGCGCAGAAGTACAAGGGCGAGCTGTCCGCGGTGTCGCCCGAGGTGGTCAACGGCCAGGTCGTCGCGCGCGTGCGCTTCGCCGGCGACAAACCCGCCGGCCTGCGCCAGAGCCAGCAGCTGACCACGCGCATCCTGATCGACGAACGCCCGAACGTGCTCGTGGTCGAGCGCGGCTCCTTCGTCGACTCGGGGGCCGGCCGCATCGCTTATCTCGTCCACGACGGCATTGCCGAGCGCAAATCGATCCAGGTCGGCGCGACGAGCCTCAACGCGGTCGAGATTCTGTCCGGGCTCAAGGAAGGCGACCGCATCGTGATTTCCGGCACCGATACGTTCAACGGCGCCGTCAAGGTCGTACTCAACTGAAGCCCGGGAATGACCATGAATTCCATGACCAAGCAGCCCACGGTGCGGAACTTCCTTGCCGCTGCCGGCGCTGCGTGCCGCACATCCCGCGCGCGGACGATCGAAAGCGATCCGCCGCTTCCCTTTTTCGTTGCCGAGCCGTTGACCGGAGCGGAAAGGGTGGTACCACCGTGAGACGAGAGCATGATCGCAAGTTTGAGTACGGATCAATCCAAAGCGCCGGGCCTGTGCGTGATTCCCGGCGCCGCCTCCCGAGTGTCGAACCTGCGGACGATCGTCGCCGATCCGCCGCTTCCCCTATCCATCGCTGAATCCGAGGTTGCCATGCTGAAAATGCAACATCTTTCCAAAGTGTATCGGACCCACATGGTCGAGACCCACGCGCTGCGCGACTTCTCGATCCACGTGCGCGAAGGCGAATTCGTCGCCGTCACCGGCCCTTCGGGCTCGGGCAAGACGACCTTCCTCAACATCGCCGGGCTGCTGGAAGAATTCACCTCGGGCGAGTTCTGGCTCGATGGCGTCGACGTGCGCGGCCTCGGCGACGATGCGCGCTCGAAGCTGCGCAACGAGAAGATCGGCTTCATCTTCCAGGGCTTCAATCTGATTCCCGATCTCAACCTGTTCGACAACGTCGACGTGCCGCTGCGCTATCGCGGCTACGGCGCGGCCGAGCGCAAGAAGCGCATCGAGGACGCGCTCGGCCGGGTCGGCCTGTCCTCGCGCATGAAGCACTATCCGTCCGAACTTTCCGGCGGCCAGCAGCAGCGCGTCGCGATCGCACGCGCGCTGGCCGGCTCGCCGCGCCTGCTGATGGCCGACGAGCCGACCGGCAACCTCGATTCGCTCATGGCGCGCGGCGTCATGGAGCTGCTCGAGGAGATCAACCGCCAGGGCACGACGATCATCATGGTCACCCACGACCCCGAGCTCGCCGCGCGCGCGCAGCGCAACGTGCACGTGATGGACGGCCAGGTCACCGATTTCGACGTCGAGCCGAAGCTGCGCGTGAAGACGCGCGGCACGGACATCGAAGCGGCGGTGGCCTGATTCTTCCGGCCTGCCCCGCGGGGCAGGGAAAGCCAAAGGAACGACCATGTTCTCGTACTACCTTCAACTCGGCCTGCGCAGCCTCAGGCGCAACCCGATCCTCACCGCGCTGATGGTGTTCGGCATTGCGCTCGGCATCGCCGCGAGCATGACGACGCTGACCGTGCTGCACGTGATGGGCAGCGATCCGATTCCGTGGAAGAGCGACAAGCTGCACATCGTGCAGATGGACAACTGGGATCCGAACAATCCGTACAACGAGGACGGATCGCCGCCCGATCAGGTCACCTATCGCGATGCGGTCGCGTTGATGCAGGCCGGCAAAGCCGACAAGCAGGCGGCGATGTTCAATCTCGCCATGCCGATCCAGCCCGAGAATCAGGAAGTCAAGCCGTATCTTTCGCTCGTGCGCACGACGTTCTCCGATTTCTTCGGCATGTTCGAGCCGAAGTTCGAGTACGGCCGACCGTGGACGAAGGCGGAAGACGACGCCCACGCGCGCGTGGTCGTGCTGTCGAAGGCCGGCAACGAGAAGCTCTTCGGCGGCGCCGATTCGACCGGCAAGACGGTGCGCATGGACGACGTCGACTACAAGGTCGTCGGCGTGCTCGCCGACTGGCCGCTGCGCATCCTGTTCTACGACATCAGCGGACGCGGCTCCTTCGAGACCCCCGAAGACTATTTCATTCCGTTCACGACCGGCATCGATCTGAAGAAGAGATCGAGCGGCAACAACAGCTGCTGGAAGAATTCCAGCGAGGGCTGGGATGCCTATCTCGATTCCGAATGCGTCTGGATCAAGCTCTGGGTGCAGCTCGATTCGCCCGCCCGCCTGGCCGACTACAAGGCGTTTCTCGACGCCTACGTCAACGAACAGAAGAAGTCGGGGCGTTTCGCGCGCCCGCTCGACAACCGCCTGCTCGACGTCAACCAATGGATGGTCGACCAGAAGGTCGTATCGAGCGACGTGAAAGTGCAGAGCGGGCTGGGTTTCGCCTTCCTGATCGTCTGCCTGGTCAACACGATCGGCCTGCTGCTCGCCAAGTTCACGCGCAAGGCCGGCGAAATCGGCCTGCGCCGCGCGCTCGGCGCGAGCCGGCGGCAGATCTTCGCGCAGTTCCTGACCGAGTCGAGCGTCGTCGGCCTGGCCGGCGGCCTGCTCGGCCTGCTGTTCACGGGTTTCGGCCTCGTCGCCGTGCGCGCGCTCTATGCGAACTTCAAGAGCGTCGCGCAGCTCGACTGGCAGATGGTCGCGCTGACCATCGTCCTCGCCATCGTCAGTGCGGTCGTCGCCGGATTCTATCCGACCTGGCGCGCGTGCCAGGTGGCGCCGGCGGCGCAGTTGAAGACGCAGTGACGAGACGAAGGACCGAACGCTCCCATCCGATCTTCGCGCGCCCGCGCCGAGAAAAACTTTCGCAATCGGCGCCCGCGCGCGCCGGACATCGACTACGACGAGGTTCACCATGGAAATCCGCCCGATTATCTCCGCCCTGATGCGCAGCAAGGTCGCGATGATCCTGATCGGCCTGCAGGTCGCGCTGACGCTTGCGATCCTGTGCAATTCGCTGTTCATCATCAATCAGCGCATGCAGCGCATGCAGCGGCAGACCGGCATGAACGAGACCGATACCTTCGTGATCGGCAGCTTCGGTTTCGGTCAGGCCTTCAATGTGCAGACGACGATCGACGCCGATCTGGCGATGCTGCGCAGCCTGCCCGGCATCGTCGATGCGACGGGGACCAACGGCATGGTGCCGCTCGGCGGCAACGGCTGGGGCAGCGGCATCAATGTCAAGCCCGACCAGAAGACGGAAACCGCGGCCTCCGCGTTCTACATGATGGACGACCACGCGATCAATGCCTATGGACTCAAGCTCATCGCCGGGCGCAATTTCAAGCCCGAAGAAATCAGCTTCATGACGCAGAACAACCGCAAGGCCTCGCCGGTGGCGATCGTCAGCCGCGCGCTCGCGGAAAAACTGAGCCCGGGCGGCGACGCGGTCGGCAAGACCTTCTACGAAGATTCCGTTCCGTTCACCGTCATCGGCGTCGTCGACCGGCTTCAGGTGCCTTGGCTGAGCTGGGACGATCAGAGTTTCGAATACTCCACGATCTGGCCGACGCACCTGGCTTACGGTAACGGTTCGAGCTACCTGATCCGCGCCGAGCCCGGTCGCCGCGACGAAATGATGAAATTGGTCGAAACCAAATTGGCCGAGTCGAACAAGAGCCGCATCGTGCGCAGTCTGCGCAGCATGGAAAAGGTGCGCGGCGACGCCTATGCGGGCGACCGCGCCATGTCGATCATCCTCGGCGGCGTCATAGTCGCCCTGCTCACGATCACCGCGCTCGGCATCGTCGGCATGGCCAGCTTCTGGGTCGCGCAGCGCACCAAGCAGATCGGCACCCGGCGCGCGCTCGGCGCGACCAAGTTCGACATCCTGCGCTATTTCCTGACCGAGAATTTCCTGATCACGACGGCCGGATTGATCGTCGGCGGCATATTGGCGTACGCGTTCAGCCTTTGGCTGCTGACCCACGTCACCGGTTCGAAGCTGTTGCCGTGGTATTACGTTCCGGTCGGTTTCATCTGTCTTTGGCTGCTCGGCCAGCTCGCCGTCCTGGGCCCGGCGACGCGCGCGTCGCGCGTGCCGCCGGCGGTGGCGACGCGGAGCGTCTGACTCTCGCGGCGGTTGGCTTTTGGCTCGTCCTTCGCGTGTTTTTGGTGGGACTGCGAGGGGGCGAAGCGAACATTCGCGTAGCGAGTGACCCGAAGGGCAGGCCGCGGACGCAGTGTGTCGTTCAGCCCCTTGGCTTTTTGTTGTTGGTTTTTGAGAGCAAGCGCGTAGGGCGGGAGAAGCCGCGCAGCGGCGCATCCCGCCGTTACGCTATTCCACCAACAAGGCGGGATGCGCTTCGCTTCTCCCGCCCTACGGGGCTGCGTTTGATCTTGCTCCGTCTTTTGATCAGGGCCGCGCGCAGGAGGCGCGCAAGTTCGCGAATGGATACGGACATCCGTCGAGCGAACCCCGGCATGACCTCGCACACCCGCACCGCGTAGGGCGGGAGAAGCCGTGCAGCGGCGCATCCCGCCGTTGCCGTATACCACCGCTGAAAAGGCGGGATGCGCTTCGCTTCTCCCGCCCTACGGAGCTGCGTTTGGTCTTGCTCTGTCTTTTGATCCCGGGGCGGCGTCTTTTGGCTACTTTTCTTCGCTGCTGCTGAAAAAAGTAACTCGCTCGTCCGCAGGACGAGTGGGAGCTCTTGCTTCAAAAACCAAAAGCAAAAAAAGCCAAAGCGCTGGATAACCAGCCTTCCAACCGTCGGGAGCCCCTCCGCAGGAATGCCGCGCAAAAGCAAAGCAACACCTCCCGCGCATCCAAACGCACCAACACCCACACACGAACATCAAGCACCGCGCGTATGCACCCTGCGCCCCGCGACGTAAGTCGCCTCGATCGCGCGCTCGTCGCCCAGCGTCATCAATACGAACAGGCGCTCCTCGAGCGTCTGCGCGTAGGACTGGCGCTCGGCGAGCAGCGGCGTGGCCTTGAAGTCGAGTACGGCGAGGTCGGCGTCCTTGCCCGCTTCGATACTGCCGATGTGCTGGTCCTGGTAGATCGCGCGCGCCGAGCCGAGCGTGGCGAGATAGAACGCATGATGGGCCGACAGGGAATAACCGCGCAGTTGGGCGATCTTGTAGGCCTCGTTCAACGTGATCAGCGGCGACAGGCTGGTACCGCCGCCGACGTCCGAGCCGAGCGCCGTGCGCACCGGGTTGCTCGACACGAGCGCGCGTTCGAGATGGAACAGGCCGGAGCCGAGAAACAGATTCGAAGTCGGGCAGTGCACGATCGTCGCGCCGGCTTCGGCCATGCGTTTCCATTCCGCTTCGACCAGGTGTACGGCATGGCCGAACAAGGTGCGCGGTCCGACCAGGCCGTACCGATCGTAGACGTCGAGATAGTTCTTGCTGTCCGGATAGATCTCGGCGACCCAACCGACTTCGTTCTGGTTCTCCGACAGATGCGTCTGCATGTAGACGCCGGGAATTTCCTTGTACAGCGCGCCCGCCGCTTCGAGCTGCTCGGGCGTGCTGGTCGGCGCGAAACGCGGCGTGACGACGTAGAAGAAGCGCCCGCGCCCGTGCCACTTCGCCGCGAGCGCCTTCGATTGGTCGTAGCCGGTCTTGGCGGTGTCGAGCAGCGCGGCGGGGGCATTGCGATCCATCAGCACCTTGCCGGTGCCGGTGCGCAGGCCGAGCGCTTCGGCTTCCTCGAAGTACGCATCGACCGATTCGGGATGCACGGTCGCATAGGTGATCGGCGTCGTCACCCCGGCGCGCAACTGCTCGCGCAGGAAGATCTTCGCGATGTGCCGCGCGAAATCCTTGTCGTGATAGCGCTGCTCGGTGACGAAGGTGTACTGGTTGAGCCAGTCGAGCAGCTGCTTGCCGTAGGCGCCGATCATCGGCGTCTGCGGATAGTGCACGTGTGCGTCGATGAAACCCGGCACGATCAACTCGTCGCGATGATGCTCGGGCGTCACCCCGGCGGGAATGCGCCCGGCGGCGTACGGCCCGGCATAGGTGATCTTGCCGCCGTCGATGACGATCAGTCCGTCGGATTCGTGGCGATAGGTGCTTGCCGCGTCCTCCTTGAACGGATTGCCGGTATAGCTGAGGAAGGCGCCTCGGATGGCCGATGTCATGAGTTTTCCCGGGTGCTTTTCTTTCGACGAGGCGGGATTATGCCCGGCCGGCGCGGCCATGCGGCCATCCTCGTCGCCATCGGCTCGTCGTCGACTCGCCGCGCGAATGTTCGCTTTGGCATCCTGCCGACGCCGCGCGCGCAGGCGGGAATCCGGTTCCGCTATGGGTGTCTGCTTTTCGAGAGCGAGAGCCGCGCGCGATAAACCGCGCCCCAGCGAAAAGGAAAACGACCCTCGGCCGCAGGCCGAATCTCAGACCCAATCGCGCGGCACGAGATACTCGCCCAGCCGCGCCTCGGCCGAGCCGGCCTGGGGCGCGTACGCGTACTCGAAGCGCACGCGCGGCGGCAGCGACATCAGGATCGACTCGGTGCGTCCGCCGGACTGCAGGCCGAACAGGGTGCCGCGGTCGTAGACGAGATTGAATTCGACGTAGCGGCCGCGCCGGTAGAGCTGGAACTCGCGTTCGCGTTCGCCGAACGGCGTGCCCTTTCTTTTTTCCACGATCGGCAGATAGGCGTCGAGAAAGCCGTTGCCGACCGCTTTCGCAAAGTCGAAACAGCGTTCGAAGCCGCCCGTGCCGAGATCGTCGAAGAACAGGCCGCCGACGCCGCGCGTTTCGTTGCGATGCTTGAGGAAGAAATACTCGTCGCACCAGCGTTTGTACTTGGGATACACGTCCGCGCCGAACGGAGCGCAGAGTTCGCGGGCGACGCGATGCCAGTGGACGACGTCCTCGTCGAACGGGTAGTACGGCGTCAGATCGAAGCCGCCGCCGAACCACCAGACCGGATCGGCGCCCTCCGCGCCTGTCCCGAGCCCGGTCGAAGGGCGCGCTTCGAAATAGCGCACGTTCATGTGCGTGGTCGGCACATAGGGATTGCGCGGGTGCATCACCAGCGAGACGCCGAGCGCCGACCACGCGCGCCCGGCGAGTTCGGGGCGATGCGCCGTCGCCGAGGGCGGCAAGGTCTTGCCTTCGACGCGCGAGAAATTCACCCCGCCCTGTTCGAACACGGCGCCGTTCTTGAGCACGCGCGAACGCCCGCCGCCGCCTTCGCTGCGCGTCCATGCGTCTTCGGCGAACCTCGCGCCGCCGTCCGCCTGTTCGAGCGCCGCGCAGATGCGGTCCTGCAGGTCGCGCAGAAACGTTTCGAAGAGAGCGATCGGACTTGCAGACATGGGGCTTCGACCTTCCGCATAACAGGGCGCAGAGAATAGCCTCTATCGGCGAAGGCGGCCAAGATCGATCAGGCCGGCAATCCGCCGGCGCGGACGCCCGCGAAAATCAGCTCACGCGTTCGAGCATGCGCCGGTTGCCGATCAGGCGGGCCCAGCGCGTGCCGATGTCGGCCCAGAGGATATAGCCGCTCTCCAGGAAGAGGCGGCGCAGGCGCGCGAAGCTCGGCACGAAACGGTCTTCGGCGGCGACCAGTTCGAAGTCGAAGCCGAGCTGGCGCGCGAGCAGGGCGCAGCGCGCAAGGTGATAACGGCTCGACAGCAGGGCGACCGGCGTGCTCGGCGGCGCGAGCAGATCGCGCGCGTTGCGCAGGTTCTCCAGCGTGTCGATCGAGATCGGCTCGAGAATCACCTCGACGCCGGCGGGCAGGCCGAGCCGCCGCAACGCTTCGTCCGCGACGGCCGCTTCGGTGACGCCCGCGTTCGCGCCGCCGAGCAGGAACACGCGATCGCATCGGCCCGCGCGAATCTGTTCGTGCGCACGCGCGATGCGCGCAAGGTAGTCGGCGTCGGCGCGCCCGTCGACGAGGCGCTTGCCGAAGACGAAAAGCGCGCGGGCGCGCCTCATCGTCGTCGACGCGGTTCGCGCCGTGATCACGCTGCGCGCGAAGTAGTAGATGAACAAGAGGCCGCCGCTGCCGACGCAGGCGATGAAAGCGACCGCGAAGGAATGCAGCACGTCGAGATCCGACAAGCGCCGCCACGGCCCGCGCCGCAGAAAGCCGGGCACGATGCTCATCGCCACGTTGCGGCGCCTTGCCGCGCAAACCTATACTTCATGCTTGTATTTTCGCCTTCACCCGCCACGCTTGCCAGCCCGCATTGCGCCGCTTGCCGTCACTGCCTATACCGCCACTTGCGCCGCCGGGCGCGGGTCGGGGGCGATTGCGCGCGCGCTCGCGACGCGCAGCGGCGGGCTGACGACAAACTCCTTCTCGACCCGGCCGCTCGCCTGCCGGATAGGCCGCGTCGAAGGTCTGGAACGAGCCGAATTGCCCGGCGAACTCGCCGCGTTCGATTCGCGCAATCACCGCCTCGCCTGGCTCGGCCTGAATCAGGACGGTTTCCTCGATCGCGCGCTGGCTTTGCGCGACCGCCTGGGCCCGGCGCGCATCGCCATCGTGCTCGGCACGTCGACCTCGAGCATCGGCGAGACCGAGCGCGCCTATCGCGAGCTCGACGCGGACGGGCGCTTTGCCGCGTCCCAACGCCGGCCGCGCGTGCATCAGCCGCACGCCTTGGGCCTCTTCGTCGCGCATGCGCTCGGCCTGTCCGGGCCGTGCCTGACGATCGCGACCGCCTGCTCGTCGAGCGCGAAAGTGTTCGCGAGCGCCGAGCGCCTGCTGCGCGCCGGCCTTGCCGACGCGGCCCTCGTCGGCGGCGTGGACACGCTTTGCGACAGCGTGCTATTCGGTTTCAATTCGCTCGAGCTCGTGTCGAGCGAGGAGTGCCGTCCGTTCGACGTGCGCCGCCGCGGCCTCTCGCTCGGCGAAGCGGCCGGCTTCGCCATCCTCGAACGCCTGCCGCCGGACGGCAACGCGAACAAGGGAACGAGCCTGCTGATCGGCTACGGCGAATCGAGCGATGCGCACCACATGTCCGCACCGCATCCGCAGGGGCTCGGCGCCGAACGCGCGCTCGACGATGCGCTCGCACGTGCCGGTCTCCGGCCCGATCAGGTCGACTACATCAACCTGCACGGCACGGCCAGCCGACAGAACGACGAGGTCGAGGCGGCGCTGATCGCACGCCGCTTTCCGGCCGCCACGCGCGCCAGTTCGACCAAGGGCTGGACCGGGCATACGCTCGGCGCGGCCGGCATCCTCGAAGCGGCGATCACGCTCATCGCGCTCGAGCGCGGATTCGCGCCGGGCACCTTGAACACGCATGAACTCGACCCGGTCTGCGGGCCGCAGATCCGCATCGACAACGGCGAGGCGGACCTGCGCATCGCCCTGTCCAACTCGTTCGGCTTCGGCGGCAACAACTGCTGCCTCGCCTTCGCCCGCGGAGACGCGGCGTGAGCGCGGCGCTCGACCTCGCGATCGAGGGCGTCGCCGTCTGCGCGCCCGGACTGCCGGACTGGACTGCGGCGCGGCAGGTGCTGAGCGGCGCGCAGCCGCCCTTCGCGGCGCCGTTCGCGCGCCCGGCGCCCGCCCTGCTGTCGGCCAACGAGCGCCGCCGCGCGCCGGAGTCGGTCCTGCTCGCGCTCGCCGTCGCCGAACAGGCCTGCGCGATGGCGCAGCGCGCACCGCGCGACCTGCCGAACGTGTTCGCGTCGAGCCACGGCGACCTGGCGATCAACGACTATCTCTGCGCCGTGCTCGCACGCGCGCCGCTCGACCTGTCGCCGACCAAGTTCCACAACTCGGTGCACAACGCGCCGGCCGGCTACTGGACCATCGCCGGCGGCTGCACGGCGGCGTCGACCGCGCTGAGCGCGGGCCGCGCGAGCTTCGCCGCCGGCCTGCTCGAAGCCGCGACGTTCGCCGCGTGCGAAGACACGAGCGTGCTCTACGTCGCATTCGATGTCGCCGCAACCGGCCCGCTCGCCGAGGTGGTCGCCTGGGACGCGCCGTTCGGCGCGGCCTTCGTCATCGCGCCGCACGGCGTCTCCGCCGCGCCGCGCCTGCGCCTGCGCTTGCAAGACCGTGCTGCGGCGGAACTTGCGGCGGTGCCCGCGGCGCTGCAGGCTTCCTACACAGACAACCCGGCCGCGGCATGCCTGCCGTTTCTGAACGCACTCGCAAGGGGCGAAGCGGCGGCGTTTGACTTCGCCCTGCACGAAGACGAAGACTTGCCGCCTTCGGCATTGCACATGGAGATTACGTTTTGATCGGGGAGCAAACTCAGGCGGCGCAGAACGCGAACGCGGCTGCGGCCGGCGTGGTCGTGATTCCGGCGCTGAACGAGGAGCGTGCGATTCGCGCCGTGGTGACTTCGGCGCTGCGCTACTGCGCGCGGGTGATCGTCATCGACGACGGCTCGAACGACCGCACGAGCGAGATGGTCGCCGACCTGCCGGTCGAGTGCATCCGCCATGCGTCGCCGCAGGGCAAGGCGATGGCCTTGCGCGACGGTTTCGAGCTGGCGCGCAAACTCGGCGCCGACGGCGTGCTGACCATGGACGGCGACGGCCAGCACGACGCGGCCGATCTGCCGCGCCTGCTCGCCGCGGCGAAGCAGTATCCGAACCATATCGTCATCGGCGCGCGCCTGCTCGGCAAGGACGCGCAGCCGGACAAGAATCGCTTCGGCAACGAACAGGCCGACTTCTGGGTGTCCTGGGCCTGCGGCCAACGCATCGTCGATTCGCAGAGCGGCCAGCGCTACTACCCGCGCGCCGCGATCGAGACCGCGCTCGCGCTGCCGCACGACGGCTTCGTGTTCGAGAGCGAAATCCTCATCGAATGCGCGGCGCGCGGCATCCGTGCGGTGTCGGTGCCGATCAGGGCGAGCTACGAGGAAGAACGGCGCGCGAGTCACTTCAAGCCGTTCCGCGACGTCACCCGCATCACGCGCATGATCGCCGGGCGCCTGCTGCGCGGCGGCCTGATGCTCGGCAACCTGCGCCGCTCGCGCCGGGTGCCGCCGATCGTGGTCGATTCGCAGGCGGGGTAAAGAGTTTCTTTCTTTGGCCACGGATTACGCGGACGAACACGGAGCAGGGAAAGTGAACTGCGTGTTCCGAGCCTGCTGTAATTTGGGCGCGCGAATCCTGCGGACATCCGCTTCTATCCGTGTTCGTCCGCGTAATCCGTGGCCAAACCGCTCCGCTTCCTCGGTTTCCAACGAAGCGCGGTGATCGAGACGACTCCGGCGATCAAGCTGAGATACAGCGTTGCGATGCGCCACAGCAGCAGGGCGCTGGCGATCGCTGCGGTCGAAACGAACGGAGCCAGCGTGGCGGCGAGGCCCAGGTCGGCGCCGCCGCCTCCGGCCGGCATGCCGGTCCACTGGGCGACGTGCAGGACCACGCCCTGCAGCAGCAGGACGAGGGAGAACGGCACGTACGCATCGAGCACGGCGAGGATCAGCCAGAGCACGCCGTAGCGGGCCAGCCACTGCACCGCGGTCGAAGCGAATGCGAGCGCGAAATAGGCGGGCGAGCCGCGGGTCAGGATCCGCGTCTGCGCGAGCACATTGTTGACGAAGCCGCGCAATGCATCGCGGCGCTTGCGCAGGAAGGCAATGCGTTCGAGCGGCCCGCGCGGGCCGAAGAACCAGGCGCCGAGCGGACGCCGCGCGAGCACGAGGCCGACCAGGATCGCGAGCGCGCCCATGCCGCCGAACGCCGCACCGTGGGCGAGCAGCGGCGAGAGTCCGGAAGTCTGCGAAAGGCACAGCGCCGCGACCGGCATCGCGATCGCGAAGAACATCAGGTCGAGCACCTGGTCGGCCGCCGAGATCGCCGTCGCCTGCGCGTACGAGGCACCGATCCCGCGCATGTAGTAGATGCAGGCCGCATAACCGCCGACCCCGCCGGGCGTGGCGAGGAAGGCGAAATCGGTCGCCAGCGAAATCGCGAAGTTGCGCCAGGCGCCGACATGCAGGCCGAGGCGTCCGATGAGCAGCCATTGCTTGACCGCGCGCATCACCCAGCCGAACAGCACGAGCACGAAAATGGTCAGATAGACGTGCGCCGGCAAGTCGAAGCTCGTGAACACGGCATGCCGCCCGCCGAGCCAGATCGGCACGATGAGCGCGACGATCAGCGCGACGAAGATCAGGAACGTTCCGGCGCGGCGCATCATCGAGACGCACCGCCGTAGAGGACGGCCTGCCGCTCGCCGCGATCGGCGGCCGCGGCGGAAAAGGCCCGGGACTTCGTCAACGCCGCGCGCCGATGCAGGAGCGCGCCGAGCACCTCGCGCCAGCAGGCAAGCAGATCGGCGTGTTCGGCGTCGGCCGGATGCAGGCCGACGCGCACGAGCGGCGCATTCGCGGTGAAACGCAGGCCGGCGCGCAGAAACGCGCGGCTGGCGACGCGCCGCCATGCGGAGCGCGGCGACGCGGTCAGGCACGGAGCGGCGATGCGCCGCGGGCCGCCGCCGTCGAGCGCGATCAACGCGGTGTGCGTCGAGGTCCAGCGCAGACCGGCATGGCGCAGCGCCTCGCGCGTGCCCGCGCCGGCCAGCCAGGCCGGCGGCACGAAGCCGTCGACGTTCCAATCCTGCCGGCGCAGCAGATCGATGCCGCGGCGGATGCGCGAACGCGCTTCGTCGGCGCCGAGTTCGGCGAACTCGCCCTCGCCCGCGGTCAGCACGCGGCGGCGCAGCCAGGCGGCCGGCGAGCGCGGCGACGGCGCATCGTCGCGGTGCCGGTATCCGTGCAGCGCGACCTCGTCGCCGCGCGCGATGCGCGCATCGATCGCACGCAGGAATTCGGGCGCCGCGTCGATGCGCCCGGAGCCATGCCAATCGGGGACGACGAGCAGGGTCAACGGCGGCGCGCCGAGCGAATCGACGAGATCGAGCAGGCGCGCGCACAAGGGCCAGGTCGCCGGCGCCACGTCGTGCAGGGCGATGCAGAGCTGCGCGCTCACGGCGGGCTCGTAGCGTCGGCGGGCTCGACGACGTCGGCGATATCCGCCGCCGGCTGCGTGCGCGTACGCAGCAGACGCGCGTAGCGTTCGAGCTGCAGGTCGAAGACGCTGCTCCACGCATAGCGGCGTTCCACGCGCAGACGCGCCTGCCGGCTCAGCTTCGCGACATCGCCCGCGTGCACTCTCTCGATCGCGGCGCAGAGCGAATCGACGTCGCCCGCTTCGGCGAGCGCGCCGACCTGATCGTCGATCAGTTCCGGCAGCGCACCGGCGCGCACGCCGATCACCGGCAGGCCGCAGGCCATCGCCTCGACCACGATCAGGCCGAACGTCTCCTGCGCGCCCGCGTGCACGAGCGAGTCGGCGCTTGCAAGCAGACGGGCGAGGCGCGCCGGGTCCTGCTCGTACGGCAGCATCGTCGCGTTGGCCGACAAGACTTGCCGGCGTTCGCCGCCGACGAGGATCAAATGATGGCGCGGGCCGAGACGGGCGAACGTGCGCAACAGCAACGGCACGTCTTTCTCGCGCGCCATGCGTCCGGCGAAAATGGAAAGGCTCGTATCGCCGCCGAGGCCGAGTTCCGCGCGCAGCGTCTCGTCGCGGCGGGACGGATGAAACGTTTCGGCGTCCACGCCGAGCGGCTGCACGACGATGCGCGCGATGCCGCTCTCGCGCAGGCGCTGCGCAATCAACCGGCTCGGCGCCTGGACCAGGTCGAAACGCGAATAAAGCCGGCGCAGGTAGGCATCCGCCGCACGCCCGGCGACGCAGCCGAAGCGGCTCGCGATCATGCGCGGCAGATCCGAGTGCGCGAACGCGACCGTCATCGCGCCGCAGTCCTGCGCCGCGTCGAGCGCGGCCCAGGCCAGATGGTACGGGTCCCCCACTTCGATCACGTCCGGCTTCATGCCGACCAGCGTCCGCCGCCAGAGCGAGCGGCGCAGCGGAACGCGATAACCTCCCGCGCAGGGAATGCTCCATTCGGAGCGCGTGAAAACGCCCGGCTCGACCTCGCCCGTCGCGCTACCCGGCACCAGCAAACTGTGGCGCACCCCGGTGCGCCCGGCCAAGTGGCGATGCTTGGCCAGGAGATAGCGCTTCACCCCGCCCGAATGCGGCGCGAAGAACAAGGTGATGTCGGCGATATGCATCGATGCGCACCCGTGTCGCGGCACCGTGGAAACGGCGCTCACGATAACGGGCACGCTGTGACAAACGTATTACGCGGCGGTGCGGCGGTGGCGCTTGCGGCCGCCGTTCTTGCGCTTCGTTCTTGCTTGCGCTTCGTTCTTGTTCGTCATTCCGCGGAGGTGAAAATTTTGCGGTCTCGTTTTTTTTCGCTCGTCGTTTCTGCGTGCTCTTGGCGGGGCGCTTGTTGGGTGTGGGCTGGCCATCCAGCACCTTTTTTGTTTTTGAGGGCAAGAGCTTCCACTCGTCCTGCGGCCGAGCGGGTTACTTCAACAGCGAAGAAAAGTAAAAAGACGCCGCCCCGAAATCAAAAGACAGAGCAAGATCAAAAACCGCCCCCGTAGGGCGGGAGAAGCGAAGCGCATCCCGCCTTGTTGGTGGAATACCGCAACGGCGGGATGCGCCGCTGCGCGGCTTCTCCCGCCCTACGTGTTGTAGGTGCGCGAGGGCCCGGGATCAAGAGACAGATCAAGATCACAAGCAGAGCCGGGCGCGATGAATCGCGCCCCTACGGCACCGTAACCTTTCTTCGG
>CBJLOV010000093.1:0-16254 GCA_966424745.1 uncultured bacterium | reverse complement strand
GTTAGGTGCGGCGAGCGGCCGGCATAACACGCAGGCCCGCAAGACGGGCCTGCGTATGGCTGCGTGAGGGCAAGCAATTCGAATATCCTTAAGGCTGCTTCTGGCCGTTCTGCGACGTTCCGTTGTCCATCCACGTTTGACGGTGCGACGCACGCGATGAAATCGACCATGAAATGCGGATACCCCTTATTCCTTCAAGCCGACGCCGCTTCGCGGCATCGGCTTCGGGCTTCGGACATCCTGGCCGAACACCTCGCCGCTCTCGGGGCGGCTTGATTCGGATGTAGGTTACCTGGAGCAAACCAGCTTGATCGGAGAGAGCAAGTGATCGAACTTCCGGTAAGAGACCCGTGCGACCTTTGTGTGGCAGCGCGCGAGGAACGATGGAAGATCATAGAGGAAAGCGAACATACAGTTACCGTGATCAATCCGTGGCAATTCGAAGTCGGCCAGTGCTGCGTGATCACACGTCGGCATGTGGCGACGCTGCTCGATCTTTCTGACCAGGAGTGCGGGGCCATAATGGCCTCGGCCAAGAGAGTCGCAGAGGCGCTCGTCGAGACTTATCGCCCCCTCGGAATACTGACGTTCCAAAACAACGGGGTCTATAGCGGACAGGAAACACCGCACTTCCATTTCCATGTGGTGCCTCGGCAGAAGGGCAGCGATTGGGGTATAGGCCCGCCCCAACTCGCAACATTCGAGGGCGCCGGACGCAAAAGAGGTACCTCGCACGATCCAAGCGGGGATGCACGGCGTCGAGAGCGGGTTCGAGCTTCTGCCGAGCAGCTTATTGAAACCGCAGACCGAATCCGTTCGAATCTGCCGGAGTAGTGTTCCGGTTCGGACGTTGTCGGGGCCGGGTGCTCGGTGCGGGCACCGACCGGTGACGGCTCGACAATTCGTTCAAGCCGACGCTGCTTCGCGGCGCGGCTCGACCCAGGCGCTGTGCCGCCAATGGAAGCAGTCACGCACTATTCGCCAAGGCGCGCTGCCGACGAGGCCGTGAGGCTAGGGGGGCATCCGCGACCGATGGTTGACATCGCAGCGGCGGCTCAGCTCAGTCGTCGGATTTGCGGGCTCCCCATGGTGCCGGGCGCACGCGACGCATGCACATGCAACGAATCCGCCGTCTTCGATCGGACCACTCCGGATAGTGCATGGTGCGTTGTGCGCGACGGAATCGCGCTACCGCAGCGTCGACGCAGCACGATCTTCGCGCGGGAGATCACCAGGCCAGGGCGCCGAGCCGCCGTGCGGCGGCGAGCGCGTACCACTCCAGATGACGGGCCGGCGTCGGCTTGCCGTTCGTCTGCAGCGGGAAGGCGATCGGCTCGTCCATCCAGGGCTGCATCGCACCGCGCATCTCGAGCTGGGCGGGGACGGGCGTTCCGGTCGACGTCTTTCGTGGCGCGCCGCTTTGCGCCGCGGGCGCGGCCGTGTTGCCCGGGGCCAGCGGCTGAATGCAATCGGCGACGTCGTTTGCGAACCGGGCCAGGCGCGGCTGCGCGGTGATCGAGGTCAGTCCGGCATGGCGCAGGCCGTAGCGGCGGGCGCGGTCGATCAGATCGGTCGGCATGTCGCGCAGGCAGGCCTGCTTCAGCCACGCGGCGTCGCTGCGCACGGCCGGGCCGCGCGTTTCGGCCAGTGCGGTCGTGGCGTTCAGGCAGCCCGTGGCCAGCGCCCGGGCGATGCGCCGGGCCAGCGCCCGTGCATCCGCGCCGGCGTAGTCGAGGCCGAGCATCGCCAGGGCGTTGGCGAAGCCGACGAGGCCGACGCGCAGCCGTTTCGCGACGCGCCTGGACGCATTGTGCAGAACGATCGCGTTGTCGAGTGCGTGTACGGCGAGGTCGGCACAGTCCTGCAGCGCGGCGAGATCGATCGGGTCCTGCGGGGTGGCCGCCGTGCGCACGAAACCGGCGACGTTGAGCACCGCGACGAGACGGTCGTCGGGCCAGGTCATCGTTCCGCTGCCGGCGCTTGCGAGTATGCGTTCGTCGAGCAGCAGCCGCCAGTCGGCGAAGGCGTCGAGCAGGCGGCCTTCGAAAGCGGGGCGCTCGGTTGCGGGTTCGACGACGGCGAGCGCGGCGGCGACGCGCTGCCACGTCGCCTCGACGGTGTCGTCGCGCAGCCTGCCGTTTTCGCGCCAGCGGAACCACGTATCCCACGCTTCGACCGCCGCGGGCGCGACGAACGGTGAGCCGTCTTTTTTCGCGCTTTGGTTCATTGTCTTCTGCAACGACTCGCACCACTCAGCGATAAACCAGCACCGGCACCCGGCTGTGGGTCAGGACCTTCTGCGTTTCGCTGCCGAGGAGGAAGCCCGCGATGCCGCGACGGCCGTGCGACGCCATCAGGATCAGATCGCAGCCGTACTTGTCCGCCGCCTTGACGATCTCCTTGTAAGGGTGGTCGCTTGTCGCCTGCCTGGCGTCGCAGGCGACCTCGGCCGCCGCCGCGGTCCGCCTGGCGAAACGCAGGAACTGCGAGGCGTGTTCGATGCCGCTGCGGTCGTATTCCTCCGCGCTCAGGTGCGGCAACCCGGTCTGGTAGACCGAGGGGTGGCGCCTGGGAATCACATGCAACGCCGTCAGGTGCGCACCGATCTGCCCGGCCAGCCGAACGGCGTGCCTGATGGCCTTTTGCGACAATTTGGAGCCGTCGGTTGGAACGAGGATGTGCTTGAACATGATCGCGACCTCCATGTGGGCAGCGCGGTGCGAAGTGGTATGCGAGCAAGACTAACCGCCGTCGCCGCGCGCTCTTTGATTCACGTCAAATCCGCTTGCGCCGGTGGCCGCCGAGCGTCGGAAATGCGCGGAAACGCGGTGTGCCGGGCCGTTGGATCGAACCTGGGCCGATGCGGATGGGATGCGCCGCCGCCGCACGACCGCGGCCGTCGAAGCCGTTCGATTTTCGACGGGCCCGGAGCGTCGACGGGGCACAGCGCATCGGATGCATGTGCCGCCGCGGCTCATTCTTCCCTTTTTCGAGGCGGTTGCCGCCGCAAGCCGGCCTGTCGAATTTGCGCTGCATCAAATCGCACGCGCGGCGGCGTGCCAGAATAGCAGCTGCCTGTCGGAAGCAAAGGAAGGCAGGCGCCGAGAATGCCGTTTGCCCACCGTCATGGAATCTTCCGTCTCCGTCGCGAACATCGCCTGCGGCGCGAATGGCCCCGCCCATGACGCTGCGGGGCGGTTCGCTTCGTATACTCGGGATTCGAGTCGCTCCGGCGGGTCTGCCGGAGCTATGCGGTCTGCAGGAAAAGTCATGAAGTCGACAAAAGGCGCTGCACGGGGCATCGCAAGGTCCGACGCCGTGCCCGGGCCGGCCCTGCGCGACGCCTGCCTGGCCGAGATCGATCGCGCCGAGACGACGCTGGCCTCTGCCGGCCGCCACCCGCACCGCGCCGTTCACCACGCGCGCAAGGCGATACGGCGCGCTCGCGCCGCGCTCGCCCTGGGCGGCTTCGACGACGCCGAAGCGGGCGCGACCGACAAAGCACTCAGGCGCCTGGCCAGGGCGTTGTCGCGCCTGCGCGATGCCGCGGTCGCGGTCGAAACCTACGATCGCACCGTCAAGCACGCGGCGCTTCGCGCGGAGGCGGCATCGCTGCGCCCGCTGCGAACACAGCTCATCGCGCGGCGCGATGAAACGCTGTCCGCGTATCGGCGCCGTGATCCGGCGTTCGAGCCGCTGCGCGCAAACCTGCTTGCAGTGCGCGACAAGGTGTGCCGGCTCTCCTGGGACAACGTCGATCTCGACGCCGTGGCCCATGCGCTGAGCAAAACGTCGCGGCGCGCGGAAAAGGCCGCCGCCAAGGCGCGGGGGCGGTTCGAAGAAACCGTGCGCCATCGCTGGCGCCGGCGCCTGCGGCGGCTCAACGACCAGCGCGTCCTGATCGGCAATCTGATGGCGGGCGAGTGGCCGACGGGTATGACGGCAAGACAGGAGTTCGCCGCGCGGCTCGCCGAGATCGAGGCGAAGCACCCCGCGAGCTGGCATCGCCTCGCCGAGACCGTCCACGCGCTCGGAGTGGAACACGATGCGCGGCTTCTGCGCCGGATCGCACGCTCCAGCACGGCGCTCGACGACGCGGCGAAAGCGCGGCTGGTCGCGGCGCTGAATCACCGCCTGCACAAGCTGCGCAAGCGCACCGCGAAATAATCGCTGGACACGCTTCGAACCGGGTAATGGCTGCCCGGGGCGATGGCGCTCGCACGATTTTTTTTGCGGCGAGCCGGATGCGCAATGCCCGATGAACCGGGCCGTTGTCGATAATCTCGATTTTTCCATTCGGAGCGAATGGATTTATCGCTTTGCGATACACGTCCCGAAAAACGGAAATGCCGCAATTTCGCGTAATGTCGACGCCGCCACAAATGACGGATCGGATGGAATGAGTGTGATAACAGGCACGGATTGCGGATTATCGAGCACCTAGAATCCGCGCCGGCGGCACGCTTTGTCGGTACCGCAACCGACGACAGGGGATTCGGGTATGACGAATAGGCTTGCCTTCCGCGTCGTGTAATTGCCCGCGTTTTCGACGTGACGGGCCTTGCCGTTATTCGCCTGTCCGTCGAAGCGCGGAATGGCGCGGCGCGGCGATTTTATTTTCGGATTTCGTTTTCGAATGGGGTTCTTTGCCGAATCCGGCGCATCCGTGTTCCCTTGTTTCGATGCCTCTTCGTGTCGCCGTTCGTCAACACGCAGTTCTGCAGGGAAAACGTAACGACTACTTGATTGTTCCCGCGGGCGACGGCGTGCAGTCGCCAAATTCAATGAGGAGTAGTGCCGATGAACCCACGAGTTCTTGTTGCCGCATTGCTGACCATCATTTCATCGAGCGGCGCATCCGCGCAGGCGCCGGCGGCGGAAGACGTCTCCGCCCGGCCGGCGAGTGCCGCCGATCCCACCGCGGTCGCCAGGTACGCCTGGTTCCTGTTCGCGCAGGCGATGCGGCCGGCGAACGGCGGGCTCGCGTTCGAAGGCTGGACCGAGCAGTGCCAGCTCAATCCGCAGATGATCGGTTGTCCCTCGGAGTCGGCCCGTGCCGGCAGGACGCGCGTGTTTCATCCCAGCCCGCTGCTGCGCGCCCGCGAACCGGCCCTGGCCAACACGAGCGACAACGGCATCGAATGCAGCAGCATGGCGACCAAGCCGGTCGGAGGATATCCGCCGCCGTCGAACGTCACGCCGAAAGCCCAGTTCTGCGAGGAGGTCTACGTCAATCCGCCGGAAACGGGGTTCGTGAAAACCAACGGACTCATCACCCTGACCGGACAACAGGCCTATGCCAAAGGGCAGGGCGGCGCGATCACGTTCCCCTGGGATGCGATCGAAGTCAAGGCCGACTGGGTGCCGACGAGTTCGTTCAATCCGACCTTCCAATGCCCGGATCCGACCAACAAGCTGTACACCGAAACGATCAACGGAACCTGCTACGCCCTGGTCGGCCTGCACATCTCTTCCAAGGTCCTGCCCGACTGGTTGTGGGCGACCTTCGAGCCGGCCAGCACGATCACCAATCCGAACCGCTGCGATCCGAAGCTGTACGACACCTGCTTCGATCCATGGGGCACGACGTCGAACGTGCCTTACGGCAAGGGCACGGTCGTGCCGCAAAGTCCGCAGTTGAAGCAGTTGATGGCGTCGGCGCAGCTCAACCCGGCGTTCGCCAACTACTACCTCACCGGCGCGCAGACGCTGTTCGTCAACACCCAGGGCGCGGCGATCCCGCTGGGCAGCTCGTTCGTGGAGTTCAACGCGCGGGTTCCCCCGGGCCAGGCGTCGTGCATCACCTGCCACAAATACGCTTACTTCGACGGCAAGGAGCCTGCGCACGGGCAGCCGGAAAACAATTTCGGCGGACCGCCGAAGGGCTGGCCGGCGGTCGGCTATGCGTGCAACAAGAACCAGAAGGGCAATTGCACGCCGGTCGTGCCCAACTCGATTTCCCAGGATTTCTCCTGGATGCTCGGGTTGATGCCGTACCATTGAGTTCCGGCGAGACTGCCGGACAGAGCCGGCCGAATCGAATCCACGCCGCTTCACGGACGAAGCGGCGCGGATGAAATCCGATTCGAGCGGCGTTTCCGCCCTTGCAAACCGCTGCCGTCGAATGCAAACAGTCTGCCGACGACGGCGACGAATCCCCGATTAAAAAATAATCGTGTATACGGGAACGCCGTTCGTCGAATTGGAATCGGGCGGCGCAATGCGCAATGACGGAGCATTCCATTCCGTGCCCGGTTTTATCTGATAAGCAACCGGGTGGGAGCAGGACACCGCGGGACGGTGGGCCGTTGGCCCCGCCGTGATGCCGGCCCTGTCGATGCTGCAGGATTCGCGGATGACCATCGCCACCTGAAACGACGCTCGCGCGGTCTCGGCCAGGCACGGGACGCAGGCGAGGGACGCGCAGATGGCAGAGCCGCGGCCGATAAGCCGGCAAAAGCCGAATGCGGTCATAAGAGTTCCCCCTTTGAAACTCGATCTCCAATTCGACCAGTGATGGAAGTCGTCGACCGCTTCGAATCCGCGTTTCGAATGTTTGCGGAGAGCGATGACGCTTTCATAAACAGCGAAATGAGTATGCGCCGCAAAAAAAATGCGTTTGTGTCTTAACTCAATTTTATGTGCCTGTTTTAGTTGATTAATTGTCAACGTCGTCACCGAATTAAATTAATCGGGTCAATAAACGGCGTTTCCGGGGCGCCGGAATCCGCGCCGACGAACGTGTATTCGAGCGACAATTCGTCGTCATCGGGCGACGAGGAAACCGGTTATTGCCGAGGAGCGGGCTCTGAAAACGATGCCGCCGTCGCGCCTTGATTCACGCGCAACGGCGTCCGATTCCGGCTAGGCTGTCGCGCGCAGGTCTTTTATCCGGGGGTGTCGATGGGGTTTCTGGCCGAAGCTCTGAAGATTTGCGTTTTTTCGATCGTGCTCTTCGCCCTTGTGCTGTTTTCGGCGGTTGGCGGCATGGCCTTATTGAGCAACGGCCCTGCGTTGTTGCTGGTCGCGCTGGGCTTCGGTTTCCTGCCCAAGGCGATTCTGGCGCTATGCCTCGTCGCGTTCGCCGTCCTGCTCGTCGTCTTCGCGTTGGCGATGATGTTGCGGATTGCCCGGAGTTATCTCGGCGAAGGCGTTGCGCAAGGGCGGCTGTCGCGTGCCGTGGTATGCGCGGGTTGCGCATTGGCAGTGTTGATCGTCTGCGTCATTTGCGTCGTCCTGCCGCAAGAGGCGCGCAATGCGCTGATCGAGACGGCGACGGGAGAACGCCGGCCGGATCGGCAGTCTTTACCGGGCACGGAGGAGGACCGCCGCTGGATCGAGGGGGAGATCCGGCCGCAGGCGCAAAGTGGAAACGCGCGCGCCCAGTTCGCGCTCGGCACGCTCTACCTGGTCGGCAGCCACGGCGTCGAAACGGATGCGGACGAGGGCATGTCGTGGATTGCCAAGTCGGCGGCACAGGGGAATTTCGACGCTTTGCTGAGCCAGGCGCTGCGCAAGCGGTATCCCGCGGCGCCCGACTACGGCCATACCGTGTCGAAGGAAGAAATCGACTACCGGGCGCGCAATGTCGCCGCCCTGATCGACGCGGCTCCGCCCGACCGCCAGGCGGCCGTTGCCATGCTCGTCGCCTTGATCCTCCGATACTCATACGACGGCGGAACGCCCGAAGATGCGCCCATGCGTCAATGGTTGTCGCGCGCGGCGCAGCTCGGCAGCGGTGCAGCGGCGGCGGAACTGGGAGGGATCGTCGAGCGTTCCATCAACAGCCCGGTGGAACTCGATACGGCCCGGGCCTATGCGCTGTATGCCTGGGCCGGCGCATCGTTCGACGCCGACCGGACATGGAGGCGGATGGACGGGGAGGCGAGACAGCGCGCCGCGGCCTTGCTGGAGACCGCGCTGCGCGACTATCGGGATCCGCATCGGCCCGCGGACCGGGCCGTCCTCGACGACGTTCTCCTGCGCGTGAAGCTGATCGGCGCACGCGGCGGCGACGACGGCTGGGTGCATGCGCTGGCGGCGAGCGAGCGCAGTGCCTTCGCCTTCACCCCGGCGCGGCTCGGCTATGACGAGTCCGCGGGGCTTGCGCGCGGACCGGCGCGGCGCTGGCTGCAGGAGCAGCGGGCCCGATCCGGCGATTGCCAGGCGAGACTGGCGCTGGCCGACTTGATCCACCATTCGAACTACAACGGCGGCTGGGCGCAGGACCAGACCGATCTCGCCTGGGCGGCGGCGAACTACCGGCTCGCCGCTCGCTGCGCGAAAGACGAGGATTCGCGCCGCCGCGCCGAGTACGGAGAAAAAATGCTGCGCAGCCTGATGCTCGGGCCGAACCGCGATGCGTTCGATCGCAGCGTGAGTGAGATCGAGGCCAGGCTTTCCGCTGCCGAGCAGTCCAAGTGATGCCGCTATTTCGTCTCTTGCGAGCCTCGCGCAGGCAAGTGCGCGTGCGGCACGGGATCGCGTAGAAAGAGATGCGCAGGGCCAAGCGCATGGCGGCCATTGAGTTGCTCAAGGCCCGCGGCATGAGGCGAAATCGGGTGCCAACGGCGCGGGTTCAATCGCGCAGGAGAAACAGATAACTCGCCGCCGTCCAGCTGAAGTTGCGCGATTGATAACCACGGCCGGTCAGCGGATCGTAGTTTTCGTACATCGGGGCTTGCGCGGTCAGATCCCTGGCGCCGAGCAGCAGCCGCCGGGCCATCTCGTCGGCCTGCTCGCGGAAACCGTAGCGCTTCAGGGCATCCACGCCGAACCAGGATTGGTCGAGCCAGACCGGTCCGCGCCAGTAGCCTTTGATCGGCGAGAACCGGGGATCGTCGGCGGCCAGGGTAGGGAAAGGCATCGCGGTGGCGAATTTTTTCGGATCGAGCATGATGCGGATGACGGCTTGCGCTTGTTCGGCGCTTGCCGCTCCCGCCCAGAGCGGCGTCCAGCCTTCCGAGCCGTAGACGGGGACGAATTCGCTGCTGCCGAGCCTGACGTCGAAGAAGTAGCCGCGTGTCCGGTCGAACAGGCGCGATTGGATCGCGGTTCTCAAGACCTCGGCGTCCTTGCTCCACCGCGCGCTTTCGTCGGTCTTGCCGAGCGCGCCGGCGATGGCGGCGAGCTCGAGTTTCTCGCGGTAGAGGAAGGCGTTGAGATCGGCGGATTCCTGATCCATCGACCAGGCGCCGTCGGCGTTTTTCAGCATGGCGATCGCGTCGAAGCGGACGCCGTTGTCCATGCCGCTTTCCCATTTCGCGGCGATCTTGCTGCCGTCGGTCGAGCCGTACTCGGCGAGGCCGTTGCGGTCGTGGTCGCGCGCCGCATACCACCAGCGGTGATAGCGCACCAGCTTGGCGTACATCTCGGCGAGGAAGGCGTCGTCGTTCGTGGCGCGATAAACCTGCCATACCGCCCATGCCGCCAGCGGCGGCTTGGTGTCGCGCCAGTTGTCGTTCGCCTTGTCGAGATAGACACAGTCGGCAACCATGCCGTCGTCGGCCTGGTAGTCGAACATCGCGCGCACTTGATCCCGCGCCAGGGCCGGCGCGAACGCGGCCAGCGCGACCGCGTGCTTCCAAGAGTCCCATGCCCAGAAGCCGTTGAAGTCGGGATTGGAGTAGGACGGAATGACGCCGTCGTGATGCAGGTCGCCGCGCGCCGCGCGCCAGTTGCCGAGCAGGGTGATCGCGGCCTTCACGGCGATGCGCCGCGCGGTGTCGTCGGGCACGCCGGCGAGCCGGCTCGACGAGACGGATTTCAGATAGCCCGACCAGCGTTCGCGGTTTTGCGTCCAGGCCCGCGCGTAGTCGACCGCAGGCGGGACTTCGGCGCGGGCATCGTAGAGGAAGGTCTGTTCGAGATAGGCGACCTTGGTTTGGTTCGGTTCGAGATGGAGCGGCTGCGTCGTGGCAAGGCGATAGCCGGCCGCGGATGTCGCGATCCGGGTCGCGGCACCGTCTGCATGCAGCGCCGTGATCAGTTTCGAATTCGAGCCGGCGAAGGTTTCGACGATCGCGTCGCCGTCGCGGTCGAGCCGGACCGTGTTCGAGCGCATCAACCGCCCTTCGATGCCGAGGTCGAGATCGCGCGCCGTGGCCGAGGTCAGTTCGATGCGGACCAGCGCATGCCAGGAATCGGCGAAGAACAAGGTCTGCGTGGCTTGCAGGCCGGCGGCGGCGTAGCGGCGGATCAGATAGCCCGGCGCCGCGCGGCTTTCGGCCGGGGCGAGCGCGATGTCCTCGCGCTTCGCCGCATCGCGCAGGGTCGTCTGCGCGAAACGCGCGCCGACCCAGCGGCCTTCGCCGAGGCTGTGCACGAACGGCCCGGAGAAACCCGTGCCGGTGTCGTCGGACGGCGGAAGGCTGTACCCGTGCCAGGCCCCGCCGTCGAAGAAAATATTGAAGCTTCTGTCCGTCGCCGTCTTCGGCGCGCCGTGCAGGTCGAGGACGTCGAAGTAGTTCTCCTCGTGCGCGGAAGAAGGCGTTTCCGCCGCGCACGCGGCGGCGCTCGCGAAAAGGGCCGCCGCGAGCCCTGGAAGGAATCGCCACGCGGCGGCAAAGCCCGAATCGAAAATCGCTGTCATGGAAAGTGCGGGGAACGCGGAGAAAAACCGGACGAACCTGAAAGCCATGTGCCGTTCCTGTGCGCTCTCCGCGCCTCGACTGTTTCGTGTTTGTACGACTACCCACCAAAAGCGGAAGAACACCACGAAGACGCGAAGAGCACGAAGGATCACGAAGAACAAAAAATGGCGGCGAGATGCGACGCCAATCGATTTTCCATTCTTTCGTGCGCTTCGTGTGTTCGTGGTTCGCCTTTCCGCCTTGGTCTCATGATCGTCCAATCGCGGAGTGCCTGGACGATCTCGCGCTTGTCCGCGCCGGTCGCAAACCGATCGCGGAAGGCGCCGCCCTCAGAACTTGTACTTGACCTGGACGTTGACCTCGCGCCCCTCGATCGAGCGCGCGAGGATCACGCCGCCGCCGCTGGCGAAGCCGAACAGGCGGGCATTGCCTTCGGTGATGCCGATCTGGTTGGTGACGTTGGTGCCGCGCAGGGTCAATACCCAGTTCTTGCCGATGTTCGCCATGGCGCCGACGGCGAGGTCGTAGTAGTGGCCCAGCGGCTGCAGCTCGAGCTGGTCGCCGTTGCGGTTGCCCATGTACTCGTACGTGGCCCAGAGCTTCACGCTGCCCCATTCGGTGGGGATCGTATAGGCGGGGGTTAGACGATACTGTACCCGCGGCTGGCGATCGAGCCTCTTGCCGGTGATGCTGTCGCAGCGGTTGCTGCCGTCCTGGGCCACGTAGGGAATGCAGCCGTCGTAGTTCGAATAGTGGCCGTCCATGTAGTTGCCGCTGAGGGTCAGCGAAGCGTTCTCGAACGGGGTGAGGCTGACCTGGGTGTTGAGGCCCTTGGTCTTCGAACCGTAGACCAGATTGACCTGCCCGCTGTCCAGCGTGATCGAATACGGCACGCCGGTGAACCGGCGATCGTAGACGGCGATGTCGGCGTAGATCCACGGCGCCTGATATTTGAAGCCGACTTCGAAATTGCGGATGCGCTCCACCGGCACGTCGGGCTGGTAGACCACGTCGTCGAATCCGGGGAAGAACACGCCGCGGTTGGCGCGCGCATACACGCTCATATTGTCGCCGAGCAGGTAGTTCGCGCCGAGCGTCCACGACGAGGCCGTCTTCTTGTACGACGGGTGGAGGAAGTCGTTGACCAGATACTGGGCATTGTTGTTGTACAGCGTGTACGGATTGGCATCGAGGTCGCCCGAGGTGCCGTTCTGGAACCAGCCGCTGGTGTTGTTGTGCTGCACGCGCATGCCGCCGTCGAATCGCCAGTTGCCGACGTTCCACACGTCGCTGAGGAAAAACGCCGTGGTCGAGGCGCGCCAGTGTTCGTTGATCGCCATCCACGATTGCGGCTGCGTGTTCCAGTACAGGCCCTGGCCGTCGGTGAGCTGATAGGTGTGTGTGCCGTCGCTCAGGTTCACCACGATCGGATTCGGATTCGATTTCGCCTGCAGCAGCATGTTCAGGCCGTTGTCCTCCGAATGGGACACCGAATACACCGCCGTGTAGTTGCCCAGGGTCAGCGTATTGCCCTCGAACAGTTCGCGGCTCAGATGGAATTCGTTGCTGACCGAGTTGACCCGCTTGTGGATGTATTCCGGGTTCTGCACGGAGACATTCTCGTTCATGCTGGCCGCCTGGCCGTTGCGGTAGGTGGCGGTCGCGGTGAGATTCGCGGGCAGGCCGAATGCCGATACGGAATCGGAGATGAAACTGCCCAGGGTCTGCGGATTGGCGCCGGTGCTGAAGAAGGCGCTCGTGTCCATGTTGCCGCCGAGCAGCAGGAACTTGTCCGAGATCGACCAGCCGTTGTCGAAATCCAGATCGAGGTTGGCGCCCACCAGATGCATGTCGCCGCCTTCGCCGTTGGCCAGGTCGAAGCCGATGCCGCCCGGGGTGCAGCCTGCGGTGTAGCACGGCGTGGTCTGCAGGAACTGGCGGCGGTCGGCGTTGCTGCCGAACGTGCCGGTCAGCGGATCGAAGCCGGGATAGGGCGAGAATTTGCCGGGCGACGGGTTGAGGATGGGCGTATCGGTGACGAACTGGTTCTTGTCCTTGAGCAGGCGCGCGAAGAACAGCACCGAGCCGTGATCGAGATCGTGGCGCAGGGTCGCGGTCAGCTGGCCGCCGTCGTCGGCGGGAAACTGCGGACTGCGCACGCCGTCGGACTTGCGCCAGAAGCCGCCGACGCTGCCGTACCAGCCCTCGGCGATCGGGAAGCCGTAGAAACCGTCCAAGCGCCACATGCCTTCCGAACCGTAGGTAAGGCCGACGTCGCCCGACGGCTTGCTCGTGCCCTCGCGCAGGATGAAGTTGGCGATGATGCCGGGCTGGCCGTTGCCGTAGAGCACCGACGGGCCGCCCTGCAGCGCTTCGAGGCGATCGATGGTGTCGTCGAGGCGCATCATCGCGTCGGTGAAGTACTCCCAGCGCGGGAACAGCGGTGCGCCGTTGACGGCGAACGTGACGAACGGCGCGCCGCTGTCCGACGGGAAGCCGGCGACCTCGATGTTCGCGCCGGTCTGGCCGCCGGAGGACTCCGAATAGACGCCCGGGGAAATCTTCAGAAGATCGGCCACGCTGACCGGGTTGGCTTCCTTGATCTTGTCCAGGTTCGCCGTGGTGACCGAGTAGCTGGCTTCGATTTTCTTGATGCCGCCGACGCTGGCGTTGCCGGTGACCACGATCTGGTCGAGCTCGCGCGTGGGGGCCGCGCCGGACGCACTCGAATTCTGCGTTTCGCGCTTGGCCGCAGGAGAGCTCGGCGTCGATGCGGCCTGGGAGGGCGCGTCCTGTGCCTGCGCGGCGACGGCGAACAGCGCCGTGCCGACGGCGCAGGCAAGCACGCTGCGGTTGATTGGCGTTCTGTATTGCATGGTGAAATCCCTCCGATCGATTGATGTGCTCGACGCCGTTTCGATCCGCATCGATTGTTCCAATGTAATAGCGCAATCGATCAGCCGGATCGCGCGCACGGGAACGCAAGGATGGGTTTGCGTTTGGACGTCTAAATTATTTTTGTGATCTGCATTCGAAGCGCGGGCATCCCGTCCCTGAGAGAGATCTCCGTCCCCGGATCGGCTTCGCTGCCGTCTTGCCGGCGAATCCCCGTTCGCCGCAAAGCTTCATCGAAAGATTCGCACGCAGGGGAAAAACATGCATCCTGCAAAACGCCGGTTGGGCCTGCACTGTGATCGTTTGCGCCGGCACTTTATCGGTGCGGGAAAAGGCGTCCGTAGAAGGGGGCATGGTGCCCTTCGTGAAGAGTTCAGGGTCGAGACGGCCGGTTCGCTGTTCGAGGTGAGTCGTTGCCTCGCTCGGCCCGTCGCGCTCGCGCGGGTGGGAATCCCGTTCCTGCTTTGATCGTTTCCCAACCGCCGCAGCCGGGCGCGATAAATCACGCCCCTACGACGTCCTTGCACTTTCAAGGCCTCTTCATCGGCAACTCGCAGGCGCGAGGAAGGTAGGAGCGCGATTTATCGCGCCCGGCTCTTGTTCTCGAAGACCCACATCCAAAGCTGGATCCAGACTCGCGCCTGTGCGCGAGTGTCGAGCCGATGGCGACTTACACGCGGGCAGCGCATCGGCGATGTCCGATTCCGCAATTTACGACGGGAGATACACAGAGCCGCATTCTTCCAAATGGCCTTCCGCTTTAATCCGCGTAAACCCGCGTTCTTTGCTTTTCATCCATATTGATCCGCATCGATCGCTCCTACTCCCGAAGCGCACGACGCGACGAACCTTTCAGCGGCGGTCCCGCGTCAACACCGCCGTGAAAGCCTCTTCGAGCACTTCGACCAGATAGTCGGCATCGGCCCGGCCGAAGATCATCGGCGGCCGCAGCTTCAGCACGTTGTCGTGCGGACCTTCGGTGCCGATCAACACGCCGCGCAGTTTCACTTCGTCGTTGATCCGCCGCGCCAGTGCGGTGGCCGGAACCTTCGTCCTGCGGTCTTCGACCAGTTCGATGCCGAGGAACAGGCCCAGGCCGCGTACGTCGCCGATCACGTCGAAGCGGGCCTGGAGTTCACGGAAACGTTGAAGCAAATAAGCGCCGGTTTTCGCCGCGTTCTCGCGCAGGCGATCGCGTTCGATGACCTCGAGCACGGCCATTCCCGCCGCACAGGAAACGGGGTTGCCGCCGAACGTATTGAAGTACTCCATGCCGTTGTCGAAGGATTCGGCGATTTCGCGCGTCGCCACCAAGGCGGCCATCGGATGGCCATTGCCGATCGGCTTGCCCATGGTGACGATGTCGGGGACCACGCCTTGCGTTTCGAAGGCCCACCAATGGCTGCCGACGCGCCCGAATCCGACCTGCACTTCGTCGGCGACGCAGACGCCGCCGGCCGCGCGCACCATGGTGTAAACCCGATCGAGATAGCCGTCGGGCAGAAACACCTGGCCGGCGACGCTCGGAATCGACTCGGCGAGGAAGAGGCCCGGCGCGCGTCCGTGTTTCGCCATCGTCGCGATCTGCTCGGCGACGCTCGCGGCGAAGCGCTCGGCGTGCTCCTCGATCGGCCATTCCGGCGGAGCGCGATAGCGGTCGGGGATGACCGCCTCGAACACGTGCGGCGCTCGGCCCTTGCCGCCCTTGCGTTTGTATTTGTAGGCGCTGAGTTCGATCAATTCCGGCGTCGTGCCGTGGTAGCCCCAGTCGAGCACGACCGCTTCGTTGCGCCCGGTATGGGCGCGCGCCATGCGCAGCATGAGGCTGTTCGCCTCGCTGCCCGAACAGGCGAATGCCGCCACGCACAGCCTGGCCGGCAGGGTGGCGGTCAAGCGTTCGGCGTAGTCGACGATCAGATCGTGCAGGTAACGGGTATTGGTATTGAGGATCGATGCCTGGCGTGCGATCGCCGCGACGACGTCCGGATGCGCATGGCCGAGATGGCAGACGTTGTTGAAGCAGTCGAGATAGGCGCGGCCGTGGTCGTCGATCAGCCATACGCCTTCGCCGCGCACGAACTTGATCGGCTCGGAATAGGCGACGGACAAATTGGGCAGCAGCGAAATCTTGCGCGCCGCGATGATCTGCGACCGCGTCCGCCCCTTCGAGCTGAAGGTTTCGGCCGGAAGGCCGGCGAGATCGGCGGGGTTTGGAAAGAGCTCGCTCCAGACATCGAGGTAGCAGGCCTCGCCGGCACCCGGTATTTCCCTCGCGGCGAGGGCCGGATCGGTCGATATCTGCAGGTGCAGGTGTGGAGTCCAGCCGCCGTTCTCCGCCGGCGCCCCGATCTCGCCGAGAAGAGAGCCGGCCTTGAGCTTATCCCCGGGGCGCAGACGCAGCGCGGCTTCGTGCGCCAGATGCCCCCACAGCGTGGCGAAGGCGGGACAGCCGGCCGGAGCGTGATCGACCACGACGAAGCAGCCGTAGCCGAGCGGTTCCCGTTCGATCTCGACGCTTCTCACCACGCCCGCCAGCGGACAATGGACTTTCTTCCCCGCCGGCATGAAGAGATCGAGGCCGACGTGGCGGTCCCTGCGCTGCCCGTCGATGAAGCGCGAGTCGAAGGCGCCGCTCGTGTACACCGTCCGCGCTTCGCCCCAGGGGCCGACGCCGAGGGCGACGCCGTGCTCGGCGCAATAGGCGTCCCACCAACGGCTCGCCTGGTCGGGTTCCCGCGCCGCGGAGGTCGCGGTCATCGGGTGGGTG
>CBJLOV010000092.1:0-16298 GCA_966424745.1 uncultured bacterium | reverse complement strand
TGGACGCAGAAACACGCGGATGAACGCGGATAGAGCCAAAATAACTTCGTTTTCGCTCGATCCGCGTTAATCCGCGTCCAAAACGCCTTTGCTTTGCGCCACAGGAGTTGCCAGCATGCGCGCGTTTCTCCAGCCGCCGTAGCGGTAGTACAGCGCGGAGAGCACCATCGAGACCGACGAGCCGATCGGGAAGCTCCACCAGATCGCATCCGCGCCCCAGTAGTGCACGTAGGTGTAGGCGAACGGAATGCGCACGATCCACAGCGAGACGACCAGGATGATCAGCGGCGGGATCACCGCGCCGGTCGAACGCACGACGCCGGCGAGCACGAACGACACGCCGAACAGCACGAACGACCATACCGCGATGTGGTTGATGTGCTGGGCGATCTCGATCGCCCCGCCGTCGCCGGGCAGGAACAGGCCGAGGGCGCCGCGGTTGAACAGGTAGACGATGAGGACGAGGCTGCCGGTCAGCAGCACGTTGTAGAACAGGCCGGTCATCGCCACCTTGCCGACGCGGTCCCACAGGCCGGCGCCGACGTTCTGCGCAGCCATGCTCGAAGCCGCCATGCCGACGGCGATCGACGGCATCTGGATGTAGTTCCAGAGTTGGAAGCAGGCGCCGTAGGCGGCCGTCGTGTGCGCGCCGAAACTGTTGACGAGCGAGATCATCGCGAGCATCGACATCGACATCACGATCATCTGCAGGCCCATCGGCAGGCCCTTGCTGATCAGCGACTTCAAAATCACCGGATCGATCTTCAGATAGTGCAGCTCGTCGGCGCGAATGCGCAGGAAATGCTTGCTGCGATACAGGAAGACGATCACGCCGATCAGGCTGAGCACGGTCGCGATCAGGGTCGCCGTCGCCGAACCTGCGATGCCCATGCGCGGGATCGGTCCCCAGCCGAAGATGAACAACGGATTGAGCACGATGTCGAGCACGACGTTGACGACGAGGAACACGAACGGCGTGCGCGCGTCGCCCGCGCCGCGCAGGCTCATGCCGATGAAGGTCAGCAGATAGATGAAGGGGATGGCGAGAAAGATCACGCGCAGATACGCGATCGCGAGCGGCTTGGCTTCGATCGGCATGCGCATCCATTCCATCAAGGGTTCCGCGAGCGACAGCCCGGCCGTACAGATGACGGCCGACATCACGACGAAGAACACGAGGCTCGTGCCGACCGCGCGCTTGGCCTGGTCCATGTTGTTCGCGCCGATGCTCTGGCCGATGAGGATCGTCGCCGCCATGCCGACGCCGAACACGGCGCCGAGAAGGAAGAACAGAATCGTGTTCGCGTTCGACGCCGCCGCCAGCGCGGCCTCGCCCAGGCCATGGCCGATCCAGATCGCATTGACCGAGCCGTTGAGCGATTGCAGCACGTTGCCGACGAGGATCGGCAAGGTGAACAGGAACAGGGTTTTGCCGATCGCGCCCTCGGTCAGGGCGTGATTCGGTTTTTGCACCGAGGAAGACATGGGATCGCACGCATGCGGGGAGGCGCGTATCCTGCCGCAGGCCCGGGCAACGTGGAAGTGATTTTTGTCAGGTCGTCGCCTGCGTCCGGACTCGACCGCGCTGATAGAAATAGAACGGCACGGCCGCGAGCAACAACCCCGCGCCCCAGAGCAGGGCCTCGGCGCCCGTCCCCGCGAGCGCCCAAATGCCGTAAATCAGCGCCGATCCGGCGATGAGCAGGCGCCAAGCGGAGCGCCGCGGTGCCCGCATTTCCAGCATGAGCATCGCCGCCGCGCTGAACGAGTACGGCAGCAGCGCCGCGGCCGTCGCCAGCAGGATCGAAGCGGTGAACACCGCGACCAGCGAACCGGTGAAATTCGCGCAGACGAGCACCGTCGCCAGCGCGCTGCCGACGACCAGGCCGATGCGCGGCGTGCCGCGTTCGTCGACCTTGGCGAAGTACGCCGGGAACAGCCCGTCGCGCGCCGCGGCGTACGGCACTTGCCCTTGCACCAGGATCCAGCCGTTGAGCGCACCCAGACAGGACACGGCCATCGCCGCCGCCATCGCGACGCCCGCGCCGGCGCCCCAGAGCCGCGAGGCCGCATCGGCGAACGGCGCGGTCGACATCGCCAGTCTGTCCAGCGGCACGAGGCCGATCACGACGGTGCAGGCGGCGATGGTCACCACCGCGGCGAGCGCCACGCCGATGAAGGTCGCGCGCGGAATCGTCTTCTCGGCATCGACGACGTGCTCGGCCGGAATCGTCGCGCACTCCATGCCCTGCAAGGCCCAGAGCGCGAGCGCGGCGGTGATCGTCGTCACCGAAAGCCAGCCCTGCCCGCTCGGATTGAACGGGGTGAACGACTGCGCGTCCAGCCGAGCCGCGCCGACCGCGATCACGACGAACAGCGGCAACAGCTTGAGGATCGTGATGACGAGCTGCGCGATGCCCGCCGTACGCACGCCGGCGATGTTGAACGCCGTGCCGAGCCAGAGCACGATCAGGGCGCAGGCGGCTTCGCGTCCGGGTGCGGCGAGTACGGGGAAAACGGCAGCCATGCTGCCGGCAAAGGCCACGGCGATCGCGGCAACGGCGCACCAGACCGAGATCCAGTAGCTCCACGCCATGATGAAACCGGTGAACTCGCCGAACGCGATGCGCGCATAGGCGTAGGGTCCGCCGGCGATCGGGTAGCGCCGTGCGAGATAAGCGAACACCCCGGCCAGGAGCAGCGCCCCCGTCGCCGACAAGGCCCAGCCGTAGAGACTCGCCTGCCCATAGGGCGCGAGCGACGCGGGCAGCAGGAAAACGCCGGAGCCGATCATGTTGCCGACGACGAGCGCGGTGGCGGACCACAGGCCGAGCGCTCGTTTCGACGTGCTCATGCGCGACGATCTGCCTCGCGCGGAAAGCGACCGGGATCTGCGGCGGTGGCGCAACGTGGCTGCAACATTGCCGCAGTATCCACGGTTTGCGCCGCGGGGGAAACGATTCGCCGGCGATCGCCGTTTGCCCCGTGATCCTGTTCCAAAAACGGGACGAAAAATGCATCGCGACCGACGCTGCCCAAGATCGGGAGCAAATACGCCGGATGACCGGCCCATCGGCTGTTGGGAGCGGCGGCAATGACGAGCCACGAAAAGGAAATGTGCGTAGGGCGGGAGAAGCCGCGCAGCGGCGCATCCCGCCGTCGCCGTGTATCGCCAGGAAGGCGGGATGCGCTTCGCTTCTCCCGCCCTACGGGGTGAGTGGAAGCTCCCGAATGATGAGCGGGGGAACGGTATGAATGACCGGCCACTCGGCGAAGAAACCCGCAAACGAACACTGCGAATGGCGCACGCATGGGAACAGGGCCGGATCGCTTTCCCGACGAGCCGACGTCATCGACGGCGCAAGCCTCGTCAGTCGTGTTCCTCCAACCCGCGGCTGACCCGAAACACATGCCCGTCCGGGTGGCGGACATGCATCTCGCGCACGCCCCAGGGCATATCGGTCGGCGGAAACATCACCTCGACGCCCTGGGCGAGGCAATGCTCGTGGACCGCGTCGACATCGTCGACCCAGATCGACATCCACACGCCCTTGTCCGCGGTCTCGCCGTTCGCGTCGTCGCCGAACGTGGTCGTATTGCTGCCCTTGCCGCGTCCGCCCTGGGCGCCGCGGCAGAGGAAGATTTCGCATGTGCCCGAGCCGACGGCGCCGAAGGTCGGCGGACTGCCCCAGTCCCAGCATTTGCGCCAGCCCAGCTTTTCGAACCAGGCGAAACTCTCGTGCAGATCGGAGACGTTGAGGATCGGCGTCAGCGCTTTTGCGTACATGGTCCCATGCCTCGAAACGGAATGTTATCGCCAACCTACACTACGGACGGCTACGCCTTTTTGACGAACTCCGACTTCAGCCCCATCTGGCCGATGCCCTCGATGCGGCAGTCGATGTCGTGATCGCCGTCGACGAGGCGGATGTTCTTCACCTTGGTGCCGACCTTGACCACGGCGGACGAGCCTTTGACCTTGAGATCCTTGATCACCGTGACCGTGTCGCCGTCGGCAAGCGCGTTGCCGACGGCATCGCGCACGACCTTGATCTCGTCGGCCGCCTCCGGTGCCGCGTCTTGGGCCCATTCATGGGCGCACTCCGGGCAGACGTACAGATGTCCGTCGACGTAGGTGTATTCGGAGTTGCATTTGGGGCAATGCGGCAGATCGCTCATCGGTTTTCTCAAGATCGGTTGCCGAGGTTCTGCTCGAACAAACGGTAAATGCGTTTGTACTCGTCCAGCCACGAATCGGCATTGGTGAAGCCGTGACGGTCGAGCGCGTACGGCGAAATGGTGAAGTTGTCCTTGTGCAGCTCGATCAGGCGCTGGTACAGGCGCATCGAATCCTCGAACAACACATTATCGTCGATCACGCCGTGGCAAATCAGCAACGGGTCGCGCAGGCCTTCGGCGAACTCGATCGGCGACGAACGCCGGTACGCGACAGGGTCGTCCTGCGGCGTGTTGAGGATGTTCGAGGTGTATTCGTGGTTGTACTGCATCCAGTCGGTGACCGGCCGCAGCGCGGCGCCCGCGGCGAATTCGCCCGGCGCGCGGAACAGCGCCATCAAGGTCATGAAACCGCCGTACGAGCCGCCGTAGATGCCGACGCGCTTCGGATCGACGCCGTAGTTGTCGACCAGATACTTCTTGCCGTCGAGCAGGTCCTCGAGCTCGGGATGGCCCATCTGCCGGTAGATCGCCGTGCGCCAGTCGCGGCCGTAGCCCTCGGAGCCGCGGTAGTCCATGTCGATCACGACGTAACCCTTCTGCACGAGCAGATTGTGAAACATCTGCTCGCGGAAATAGGCCGGGTACTGCATGTGCACGTTCTGCAGATAGCCCGCGCCATGGACGAAGACCACGGCCGGACGCTTGGCGGACTTGTCCGGATTCGACGGCTTGTACAGCTTCGCGTGGATGACGCCCTTGAAGTGCGTCGACGGCACCGCGACGATTTCGGGGGCCAGCCAGCTCATCGCCGCGAACCCGGGCAGGCGCGTGTCGCCGAGTTCGCGCGGAGCTCCGGTGCCGTCGGCGCTCGCGATCGCCAGCTGCGCCGGCACGTAGCTCGACGAGTGGGTGACGAGCAGCTGTCTGTCGTCGCGGCTCAGGGAGAAGTCCTGCAGGCCCTGGTATCGGGTGACACGCTCGAACTTGCCGCCGCCCGAGGGCACGCGGTAGACATCGTAGGCATAGGGCGCCTCGGCGTTGGCGCGCACGTAGAACCAGCGCCCATCGGTCGACAGCACCGGATGCGAGACCTCGAACTTGCCGCTGGTCAACGCCGCCGCCTTGCCGCCCGGCGCCTTGGTGTACAAATGCGCATAGCCGCTTTCTTCCGACTCGAACCAGAGCGTACGCTGATCCTTGAGGAAACCGAACTCGTTGAAGTTCCAATTGATCCAGGCCGGATCGGTCAGCCGATGCTGCGGCACGAGCGCATGCCGGTCGAAGTCCACCGTCGCGATCCAACGGTCCTTGTTGTCGATCGCCCGCAGCTGGATCGCCAGCGCCTGCCCGTCGCGGCTCCAGACGATGCCGCCGCCACCGCCGTCCTCCGCGCTCGACACGATGCGCACGGAGCGGGTGGGCTGAGAGCCGAGGGCCGAAGGCTGCTTGCTCTTCTGGTCCTTGTCGTCCTTTTGCTTTTCCGCCGGCTTGTTTCCGGCCTTTGCGTTTTCCTCGCGCACGCTCTTGAGCGGGTCGTCGTGGATGCCCGGCAGAGCGTCGAGCGCCAGCGGGTATGCCTTGTGACCGACGAGGTCGAGCAGCTGCAGCGACTGCGGCGCCGGCGCATTGCGGCCGACGCGCACGCGCTCCTTCTCGAATTCCTCGTAGCCGGATTCGGTCACGTAGCGCGACAACTCGCCGCGGCGCCCCTCGTCGTGCTTCTTCGCGGTCGTCACCACGAGCATCCAGCGCGCGTCGGGCGACAACTCGGTATCGAGCACCTTCACCTCGTCGCCGAGCCAGAACGGCGCGGCCGCGCGCGTGGAATCGGCGCGGCGCAGTTCTTCGGCGTGCACACGGCGTGCCTCCTTGTCGTCCTTGAGCTTCTTCAGAGTCGAGAACGTGCGCAACTGGAAATCGCGCAGATCGTCTTCGGCGGGTTTCGCATCGGGGTCCTTCTCGGTCCGCAGTACGGCCGCCGGTGCGGTCACGTGCCCGGCGAGGTCGTGCACGAACCAGTCGTTGCCGGCGCGGAAACTCAGCGTGCGCCCGTCGGCCGAGAACTGCGGCGAGGATTCCTTGTCCGGGCTGCGCGTGATCTGGCTCAGCGCGCCGTTGCGCAGATCGCGCACGAAGATATCGCCGTTGCGGGCGAACGCCGCACGCGCGCCGGAGAGATCGTAGACCGCATCGGCGCCGTCGCTCGCCGCCATCGCCGCGCCGTCGACGACGCTGTCCTTGCCGTCGGCGAGATCGATGCGGTGCAAATCGACGATCGCCGAATCCTTGCGCTTGGCCGAGTAATAGACCGCGCGGCCGTCGGCCGACCAGTACGGTTGCTGCGGCGTTGCCGCGATCCAGCTCGGGTCGGCCATGATCGTTTCCAACGTCAGCGCGGACGCTGAAACGGACGGAGCATCGGCCCGGCCCTCGGCGGAGGCCAAGACCAGCGAGGCGACGAAAAGACTGAGCAGACGGCGTGGCATGAGTCGGACCCCCGGATGGCGCGCAAAGCGCGCAGGATAACCGAGGCCGGCGCCCCGGCAAGCGGCCGGAAGTCACGACTTCCCTCACCGGGGGCGATTCATCGCGCTCGACTCTGTTTTTAGTCCTCGTTCCTCGTGTTCGTAGCGGGCCACTCTGCGGTTGCGCGGGGCCACGCCGGAGTGCGCTCGAGGGACCTCCGCGTCCATTCGCGAACTCGCGCAAATCCTGCACGCGACCCTGCGGGCAATGCCGTCCTGTCCTCGCCACGGCTGAGGGGCCCGTGTCCCGTAGGGCGGGAGAAGCGAAGCGCATCCCGCCTGCTGGCTGGGACAAAGCAATGGCGGGATGCGCCGCTGTGCGGCTTCTCCCGCCCTACGCGCTGATGCCCTCGCCGCGGACGAATAAAGAGCAACAGCAGAGCCGGACTCGACGAATCGCGCCCCGAGGTTGGCTGCCTCCCTTCACTCCACGATCGAAAAGCGTCACCATGCGGCCTCGTCAGAATCGGAAGACTGCATGCCCTTGCCCACCGTCGAAATCGAAACCGCCGCCAACCCCAAGCACGCCGTGATCTGGCTGCACGGCCTCGGTGCCGACGGCCACGATTTCGAACCGATCGTGCCGGAGCTCGTCGACCGCGCCTGGCCGGCGTTGCGCTTCGTCTTTCCGCATGCGCCGGTGCGGCCGGTGACGGTCAACGGCGGCATGCCGATGCGCGCGTGGTACGACATCGCCGGCATGGAGATCGCCCAGCGCCAGGACGAAGCCGGCATGCGCGCGTCGATCGCCCAGGTCGAGGAACTGATCGCGCGCGAACAGGCACGCGGCGTCGCTGCGGAAAACATCATCCTCGCCGGCTTCTCGCAAGGCGGCGCCGTCGTGCTCGCCGGCGGCGTGCGCCATGCGCAGAAGCTCGGCGGCATCGTCGCCCTGTCGACTTATCTGCCGCTCGCGGAGAAGACCGCGGCCGAAGCCGATGCGGTCAACCGGGCGATTCCGATCTTCCAGGCGCACGGCTCCGTCGATCCGATCGTGCCGCAGACGCTCGGCGCGATGAGCCGCGATCACCTGCAGCGCCTCGGCTATGCGGTCGAATGGCACAGCTATCCGATGGCGCACCAGGTTTGCGCCGAGGAAATCGCGGACCTGCGCCGCTGGCTGGGCGCACGCCTGGGCTGACGCCGGGAGCGCGATGAGCGATATGCCGCTCGCATCGAAGCAGACACCCGCCGCCGGTGCACCTTGGCTGCCGGATTTCTGCTCGCTGCCGGTGCTGCTTGCGGCGATGCTCGTGGCCGAGCTGCTCGTCTTCGCGATCCTGCTCGCGCCGAGCGATGAAACCCTGCCGCTGCTGCCGCGGCTCGGCACGGCGACCGTGTTCGCGCAATGGCTCGTCCTCGTCTGCATCGTCTGCCTGTGCCAGTCGCGTACGGCGCTGGCGAAGCTCTCGCCGCCGGCCGGGGTGCTGGTCGCCTATGCGCTGATCCTCGCCATCGCCGCGATCGGCAGCGCGGTCGTCTTCGTCCTCGACCAGCAGCTCGGCCTGGGGCTGACCCTGCCGGCGGCGTTCGGCGTGCGCTTCGGCCTGCGCAACACGGCGCTCGCCGCGCTCGTCGGCGCCGCCCTGCTGCGCTACTTCTACGTGATCGAACAATGGCGCGCGCGTGTGCGCGCGGAAGCGCAGGCGCGGCTCGACAGCCTGCAGGCGCGCATCCGCCCGCATTTTCTGTTCAACAGCATGAATACGATCGCCAGCCTGATCCGCACCCAGCCGGCGGCGGCCGAGCATGCGGTCGAGGATCTTTCCGACCTGTTCCGCGCCGCGCTCGGCGCCGACGGCAAACCGTCCACGCTCGCGGCCGAACTCGAACTCGCACAGCGCTATCTGGCGATCGAGCAATTGCGCCTCGGCACGCGCCTGCAGGTGGAGTTCGATCTCGACGCCGACCTGCCGCGCGATCTGCCGATGCCCGCCCTGCTGCTGCAGCCGCTGGTGGAAAACGCGATCCACCATGGCATCCAGCCGCTGCCCGAAGGCGGCACGGTGAGCCTGCGCGCGCGCCGCGCGCCGCGCGGGCGCGATGCCGACGGGGTCGTCGTCACCATCGCCAACCCGCGGCCGGCCGAGGGTGCGCGCGCACCGTCGCGAAACGGCATGGCGCTTGCGAATACGCGCAGCCGGATCGAGTACCATTTCGGCCGGCGCGGCGCGCTCGACGTGCGCGCGGGCGCCGTCGACTTCGAGGTAACCCTGATCTTGCCGTCGCCCTGACGGCGCGAACCGGCAGGCAGCCGTTGCCGGTTGAGCTATTTCAATAGAATGCGCGATCCATGACGCGAGGCGGGCGCAACCGATGAGAACCTTGATCGTCGACGACGAACCGCCCGCGCGCGCGCGCATGGCGAGCCTGCTCGGCGAGCTCGGCGGCTTCGAGATCGTCGGCGAGGCCGGCGACGGGCGTACCGCGGTCGAGATGTCGGCGCAGCTCTCGCCCGATCTCGTCCTGCTCGACATCAACATGCCGCTGATGACGGGCCTGGAGGCCGCACTTCATCTGGCCGCGCTCGAACCCGCGCCCGCGGTGATCTTCTGCACCGCCTACGACGAGCACGCGCTCGCCGCGTTCGAGGCGAACGCGATCGACTATCTGGTCAAGCCGATCCGCCTCGAACGCCTGCAGGCGGCGGCCGCGCGCGCGCGGCGCTACAGCGGCAAGGCGATGGCGACGCTGCAATCCGCGTCCGCGGCGCCTGTGCGGCGCACGCAACTGTGCGAGAGCGGGCGCGGCCACCTCGTCATGGTGCCGGTTGTCGACATCGACTACTTCATCGCCGAAGACAAGTACGTGCGCGTCCGCCACGTACGCGGCGAAGTGCTCGTTGAAGAGTCGCTGAAGACGCTCGAGGTCGAGTTCGACGACCGCTTCGTGCGCATCCACCGCAACTGCCTGGTCGCGAAGAACCGCCTCGCCGGCCTCGTGCGCGCGTCCGACGAACGCATCTTCGTGCGTCTGGTCGACAGCGACGAACAATTGGAAGTCAGCCGCCGCAATCTGCCCTCGCTGCGCAGGTTCGTGAAGGGCGGATAGGACGAGACCTCGGCGTCCGCGACCGATAAAATATCGCCATGAACCTTCTCAGAATCGCCACGCGCCAGAGCGCGCTCGCCCTATGGCAGGCCGAACACGTCGCCGCGCGCCTGCGCGCCGCGCATCCGGGCTTGACCGTCGAACTGTTGCCGATGACGACGCGCGGCGACCGCATTCTCGATCGTCCGCTTGCGCAGATCGGCGGCAAGGGCCTGTTCCTCAAGGAGCTCGAAGTCGCCCTCGCCGAGCGCCGCGCCGACATCGCCGTGCACTCGTACAAGGACATGCCGATGGAACTCGACACCGGTTTCGAAGTCGGCGCCGTGCTCGAACGCGCCGACGCCGCCGACGGCTTCGTCAGCGCGAAATTCGCGCGCATCGACGAACTGCCGCACGGTTCCAGGGTCGGCACGTCTTCGCTGCGCCGCCAGGCGCAGCTGCGCGCGCTGCGGCCGGACCTCGAACTCGTCGACCTGCGCGGCAACGTCAACACGCGCCTGGCCAAGCTCGACGGCGGCGACTACGACGCCATCGTACTCGCCTGCGCCGGACTCGAACGGCTCGGCCTCGCCGCGCGCGTCCGCAGCCGCCTGGCCGCGCCCGACTGGCTGCCGGCGGCGGCGCAGGGCGCGATCGCGGTCGAACTGCGCGCAGGCGACGAACGCATCGGCGCACTGATCGCGCCGCTGCACGACGCAGCGACCGCTCGCTGCACGCGCGCCGAACGTGCGATGACGCGGCACTTGCAGGGCAATTGCGAGGTGCCGATCGCGGCTTATTGCGTCGAATCCGAACAGGGTCTGCACCTGCACGGCCTGGTCGGCGACGCCGCGAGCGGCAAACTGATCCGCGCATCGGCCACCGCCGCATTCGAGGCCGAAGCCGACGCTCTCGGCCGCAAGGTCGCCGAACAGCTGCTGACCCTCGGCGCAGGGGATCTGCTCAAGTCCTGAGCAGCCATCCAAATCGGCAACCAAGCCCGCAGGGCGCGATTTATCGCGTCCGGCTCGGCTCTTGATCCGTCTCTTGATCTCGAAACCCCATCAGCCGCGGCGAGGTCATGAGGATCAACGCGTAGGGCGGGAGCAGCCGCGCAGCGGCGAATCCCGCCGTTGCTTTGTACCAGCCAGAAGGCGGGATGCGCTTCGCTTCTCCCGCCCTACGGGGCGAGGGAAGATTCGGCTCTTGAAGCAAACAACAAAAGCGAAGGCCGGGTGACCAGCCCCGCGGCTGTTGAAAACTCCGCGAAGAGCATGCGCGATCGACCGCGGCCCTACGGCAAGCGAATGCGCGCGGCGACCGGCAGATGGTCCGAAGGAAAGCGCGCCCTGACCGAATCGGTCAACGTGGCGTATTTGAGCACCTCGATCTTCGGGCCGACGAAGAGGTAGTCGATGCGTTCGGGCAAGGACGAATCGAGTTTGAAATCGTTGAACGTGCCTTCGGGGCCGTAGGACGGCTCGGCACTGACCTCGCGCGCGTCGCGCAGCACAGTCTTCATCCGCCGGATCTGTTCCGTGTCGGGCGTGGAATTGAAATCGCCCGTACAGATCACCGTGTCGTCGCCGGCGATCTCCTTGATCTTCTGCAGCATCAGTTTCGCCGATTCGCGGCGCGCAACTTCGCCCTGATGGTCGAAATGCACGTTGAAGACGAAAAAGCGCCTGCCGGTGGCGCGGTCGTGGAATTTCGCCCAGCTCGCGATGCGGTTGCAGCACTTCGCATCCCAGCCCTTGGAAGGCCTGTCGGGCGTTTCACTGAGCCAATAGTCGCCGTGCTTTTCCACGTCGAAACGCGCCGTGCGATAGAAGATCGCCGAATGCTCGCCCGCGTCCCTGCCGTCGTCGCGGCCGACGCCGACGTGGGCGAAGCCGGGCATGGCGTCGAGATCGGCGATCTGGTCCGGCAGGCCCTCTTGCGTGCCGACGATGTCGAATTCGTGATAGCGGATCAGCGCCTTCACCGCTTCGCGTCGCTGCGGCCATGCGTTGGGTCCGTCGGACGCCGTGTTCAGACGCAGGTTGTAGGTGGCGATGTTGATCTCCGGCGTCGGCGCCGCCGCGCAGGTGGCCTGCGCGATACCGGCGAGGAGCAGCGCTGCGAGCCAACGCAGGAGGCCGGGTTGACGGGATTTTTTTCCGCGGCAGGATACACCTTCGATCATCGCTCTCTCCGGGTTCGACATGACCGCGATCATAGCGCTATGCACCTGCCCCGATGAGCAGGCGGGCGACCGTCTGGCAACGGCGCTCGTCGAGGAGCACCTGGCCGCCTGCGTCAATCGCATCGGCGGCATCGTCTCGACGTATCGCTGGCAGGGCAAGCTCTGCCGCGACCAGGAGCAGCTTCTGCTCATCAAGACCACGCGCGAGCGCTTCGCCGCGCTGCGCGAACGCATCGTCGCGCTGCATCCCTACGAGCTGCCGGAAGTGATCGCGATCGATATCACCGCAGCGCATGCGCCATATCTCGCCTGGATCGAGGAACAGTCGCGGCCGGCAGGGACTTGAGCGCCGGCCCGAAGAGGTGAAGTGAAACGGCTCACTGCTGAGGGCGCTTCGACTTCGCTCGCTGCGCGAGCTACGCTCAGCGCGAACGGTGTGGTGGGCGTGGGCGGGGATTCCTGTGAAATCCGCTCGCTCCGGAACTCCACCCGCCTACAAAATCAGCTCGCCTTGAGCGCAGGCCCGCAGGGCCGGAGTCGAAAGGCCCGATGTTGATGGACGCTTCGACTGCGCTCGCTGCGCGAGCTACGCTCAGCGCGAACGGCGGGAAAAGTTCGACGATCCGAAGCCGAGCGCGCTTCGAATTTGGCCGCTGCCATCCGGCATCGCCGAACCCATCCGAGAGGGATGGGTTCGGCATGCGTCACAACTTAAACCGGTTTGCCCGCGGCCTTGCGCGCACGCACGGCCGCCGTCGCCACGAACATCGCACCCAGCAGGATCAGCATCCAGCGCGAGTTGAGCGGCGCCGGTACCGGTGGATTCTGCGGCGCGGACGGCGTGTACGCCGCCGAGCCCGCCGCCGACTGCGTGCAGGTGGCGGCTCCGCTCTGGCTGTTCTGCGCATCGAAGCAGGCCAGCGCGACGTTCGTCACCGGCACGGGTGAAGTGATGTACTTCGCCTGGAAGACCACCTCGACACGGTTCGGCGCCGTCGCCGGGTTGGCTTGGCCGAGATCGGAGCCGAGCACCGTATCCGCCTCGATGCGATTGTTCGCCGCGTCGAAGAAGCAGTTGCTCACCGTCGAACTGCCGTAGGCCACACAGGTCACGCTGCCACTGACCGCGACCATTTGCGCCGGCAGCGGATCGCGCATGACAACGTTCTGTGCGGTCGGGTTCTGATTGTTGTCGATGACGATCGTCCACGACACGTTCTGCGCATCGACCTGATGCGCCGCCTTGGTGATGAACGGCGGGTCGAACACGTTCGGCGCCTGTACCGTGACATGCACCGTCGCGGTCGAGCACAGCTTCGGATCGGGCTGCGGCGGCGCGCACACCGTGTAGGTGAACGTATCCGATCCGTTGTAGCCCGCCGCCGGCGTATACGTGTAGCTGCCGTTCGGGTTCATCGTCAGCGTGCCGTGGCCCGGCTGCGTCGTCGCCGTGAACGTCGAGCCCGGCGGGTAGACGTCGTTGCCCGAGACATTGCCGGTCACCGGCGAGCCCTGCGAGGTGGTCACCGTGTCGTCGTTCGCCTTCGGCCCGACCGTCACCGTCGCCGTCGTCGAGCTGCAGCGCGCGGGCGTGGAGGTGTCGCACACCTTGTAGGTGAACGTGTCGGTGCCGGTGTAGCCTGCCGCGGGCGTGTAGGTGCACAGGCCCTGTGCGTTGCAGCTCACGCTGCCGTGTGCCGGCTGGGCGGTCGGCGTCACGCTGGATTTGTCGATCGTCGATCCGCTGGCCACGTCGTTTGCCGTCACGTCGATCGTCACCGGCGTGCCGTACGAGGTCGTCGTGCTGTCCGGATTGGCCGTGATCCGGCCTGCGGTGACCGTGGTCGTGGTCGTGTTGTTCTGCGTGGCCGGGTCGGGCGTGTCGCTGCCCGCGGTCGTGGTGAGCACGACCGGCGTCTCGTTGATCGGCGTGAACGTCGTCGTGCAGGTGATCGTCGCGCCGTTGGCGAGGCTCGCCACCGGCGAGGTCGGCGTGCACACGGTGGTTGCGCCCGACGGGGCTCCGGTCACGACGCAGGTGGCATTGGTCGCCGCGTTCGGTCCGCCGTTGGTGCAGGTCGTCTGCACCGACGCCGGCGTGCCGATCGTTGCGTAAACCGGCGCTGGTCCGCTCGTGCCCACATCCGCGATCGCCACCGGCGCCTGTACGCAGTGCGGATCCTTCGCCGGGCACGAGGCCGGCGGCGTGCAGGTGGTGGTCTCGCCGGCCGTGCTGCAGCCCGGCGGCAGCGGAGCGGGGTCGCAGCGCACGCCCGTGCAGTTCGCCGGCACCGAGATCTCGTTCGCGATGAAGGTCGTGCCGTCGGCGATCTTCGCCACGGCGGTGAACGTGATCGTGACCGTCGCCGTTCCGGCGACGCCGTCGGCCTTCGCCGGCACGGAGCCGAAGGTCACCTGGCACAGCGTGCCCGCCGCCGCGCCGACCGTACAGGACGCCACCGCCGACGTCGTGCCGTTGACGATGGACGTGAACGTCGTATTCGCCGGCACCACTTCGTCGATCGTGTAGTCGCTCTGCGGCGTATCGCCGTTGTTCGTCGCCGTCAGCACATAGGTGATCGTCTGCCCGCCGACGATCGGCGTTTGCACGCTGTCGTCCAAGGTCTTCGCCACATCGATCGACGGTGCGGTGGCGATCGTCACCGTGTCGGTGACCGTGGCGCAATTCGCCGGCGTGTTCTTGTCGCAAAGCTGATACGCCACCGAGTACGCACCCGACGCGGTCGTGCCGTCGTAGTTCACCTTGCCCGTGGTCGGATCGAGCGTGAGCCCGCTCGGCCACGTGCCCGACTGGGCCACCGTCGCGTTGCCGCTCGCGCCGAGCGTCGCCGCCTGGCCGTTGACCTTGTCGTTGGCGGCAACGTTCGCAATCGGCGTCGAGGACGTACCCTGGACCGCCGTACCGCTGTCGGCCACCGGCTGGATGCTGGCGCCGATCGTGACCGTGTCGGTCGCCGTCGCGCAGTTTGCCGGCGTGTTCTTGTCACAGAGCTGGTACACCAGCGAGTACGTGCCCGGCGCGGTCGTGCCGTCGTAGTTCACCTTGCCCGTCGTCGGATCGAGCGTGAGGCCGCCCGGCCACGTGCCCGACTGGGCCACCGTGGCGTTGCCGCTTGCGCCGAGCGTTGCCGGCTGACCATTGACCGTGTCGTTCGAGGCCACGTTCGTGATCGGTGTCGAGGCCGTACCTGCCGTCGCCGTGCCGCTGTCGGCCGTCGGCTGGATGTTCGCGCTGATCGTCACCGTGTCGGTCGTCGTCGCGCAGTTCGCCGGCGTGCTCTTGTCGCAGAGCTGGTACACCAGCGAGTAGCTGCCGGGCGCCGTCGTGCCGTTGTAGTTCACCTTGCCCGTGGCCGGATCGAGCGTGAGGCCGCCCGGCCACGTGCCCGACTGGGCCACCGTGGCGTTGCCGCTTGCGCCGAGCGTTGCCGGCTGACCATTGACCGTGTCGTTCGAGGCCACGTTCGTGATCGGTGTCGAGGCCGTACCTGCCGTCGCCGTGCCGCTGTCGGCCGTCGGCTGGATGTTCGCGCTGATCGTCACCGTGTCGGTCGTCGTCGCGCAGTTCGCCGGCGTGCTCTTGTCGCAGAGCTGGTACACCAGCGAGTAGCTGCCGGGCGCCGTCGTGCCGTTGTAGTTCACCTTGCCCGTGGCCGGATCGAGCGTGAGGCCGCCCGGCCACGTGCCCGACTGGGCCACCGTGGCATTGCCGCTCGCACCGAGCGTCGCCGGCTGACCGTTGACCGTGTCGTTCGAGGCGACATTGACGATCGGCGTCGAAGCGGTGCCCGCCGTCGCCGTGCCGCTGTCCGGTGTCGGCGCGATATTTCCGGACACGGTGACCGTATCCGTCGCCGTCGCGCAGTTCGCCGGCGTGTTCTTGTCGCAGAGCTGGTACACCAGCGAGTACGTCCCCGGCGCGGTCGTGCCGTCGTAATTCACCTTGCCCGTGCTCGGGTCGAGCGAGAGGCCGCCCGGCCACGTACCGGATTGGGCGATCGTCGCATTGCCGCTCGCACCGAGCGTCGCCGCCTGGCCGTTGACCTTGTCGTTCGAGGCGACATTGGCGATCGGCGTCGAGGCCGTGCCCGCCGTCGCCGTGCCGCTGTCGGCCAGCGGCTGGATATTCGCGCTGATCGTCACCGTGTCGGTCGTCGTCGCGCAATTCACCGGTGTGTTCTTGTCGCAGAGCTGGTAGGCAACCGAGTACGTCCCCGGCACCGTCGTGCCATCGTAGTTCACCTTGCCCGTGCTCGGGTCGAGGGAGAGGCCGCCCGGCCACGTGCCGGATTGGGCGATCGCCGCATTGCCGCTCGCACCGAGCGTCGCCGCCTGGCCGTTGACCTTGTCGTTCGAGG
>CBJLOV010000091.1:0-16692 GCA_966424745.1 uncultured bacterium | reverse complement strand
CGATGCCGTATTTGCGGCAGGCGAGCTGGAAACGCTGGCGGATCAGCTCGGCGAATTCGCCCTCGCCGCGCATGCGCGAGCCGAAGTTCGGGTCGTTGTCGCGACCGCCGCGCATTTGTTGAATGAGGCTCATCACATGCTCGGCGCGCTCGGGCACGTTGACGGCCAGCCATTCGCGGAACAGGTGCTTGAGCTCGTAGGGCAGGCGCACGATCGTGTAGCCCGCCGCGGGCGCGCCGGCTTTCGCGGCGCCTTCGAGGATCTTCTCGAGATACTTGTCGGTGACCATCGGAATGATCGGCGCGACCATGACGCCGCAGGGGACACCCGCTGCGTTGAGCGTCTCGACGGCTTTCAGGCGTCGATGCGGCGCGCTCGCACGCGGCTCGAGCGTCGATGCGAGGCGATTGTCGAGCGAGGTGACCGAGATGAACACGTGCACGAGGTTCTGCGCGGCCAGCGGCGCGAGCAGGTCGATGTCGCGCTCGACGAGTGCGTTCTTGGTGATGATCGTGAACGGGTGCCGATGTTCGCCGAGCGCTTCGATGAGCGAACGCGTGATGCGATAGCGCCGTTCGATCGGCTGGTACGGGTCGGTGTTGGCGCCGAGATTGATCGGCGAACACCGATAGCCCGGCTTCGCCAGCTCCTTGCGCAATTGCTCGGCCGCATTCGTCTTCGCGAACAGCTTGGTTTCGAAATCGATGCCCGGCGACAGGTTGAGATAGCTGTGCGAGGGCCGTGCATAGCAATAAATGCAGCCGTGCTCGCAACCGCGATAGGCATTGATCGACTGGGTGAAATGGATGTCCGGCGATTCGTTGCGGCTGATGATCGTGCGCGCACGCTCTTCGGTCACCGTGGTCTCGGGCCGCGGTTCGGGCTCGCCGTCCTGCTCCCAGCCGTCGTCCTCGCGCGTGGTCGTCAGCGATTCGAAACGGCCCTCGGGGTTCGACGGCGCGCCGCGGCCCTTGATGCGTGCGGGCACATCGAGGCGGTTCGTGTAGTCGGGAGTGCGTTCGCGGCGCATGGCGCGAGTATGCGCCGTGCCTGTCTCAGCGCATGCGAAACCCGGTGGCGTTCAGGATTCGGCGGAAGCGCGGAAGGAAAATCGCCGCGTCAGCGTTTGCCCCGGTGCGAGCACGGTCATGCCATTCGCGGCGGCGCCGCCGGGGAGGTTCGCCGCATCGGCGGCATGATCGACCGGCTCGAAGCAGAAGAAGTCGCGTTGCGCGGGTACGTAGACGATATAGCGGTCGACATCGGCGGCGATGTCCAGACGCAAACCGCGTTGCGGCCAACGGACTGCAGCGCGGCCGTTCCAACCGTCGAAAAAATTGTCGAGACCGTCGGGGAGTGCCGCGTCGCCGGAAAAATCCCACGCCGCAGGCACGGCGATACGCTCGACCGGCAACGGCGTGCGCCCGTCGTTGCGCCAGACGCCCTGCGCCGGCGCATGCAGGCGCGATTCTTCGTGGCGCGGGAAAAACGGATGCAGGCCGAGGCCGAACGGCATGGCGCCCGAGCCGGTATTCGTCACGCTCAAACTCACGACGAGCACCCTATCGTCGAGCGCATAGCGCAGCGAGGCACGATAACAATAGCCATCGACGGCGCTTTCCTCCAGCGCCAGCGACACCTCGCTCGCCGACTCTTCTGCAACCCGCCACGCGCGCTGCCAGCCGCTGCCGTGGATCGGCCACGGTTCGTCCTCGCGATTGAGCGGCAGTTCGATGCGGCGGCCGTCGATCGAAAAGCCGCCGCCGGATACGCGACCCGACCAGGGAATCAGGGGATAGCAGGCGAGGCGGTTCGGATCGGGCGTGCGCGAAGACGGCGCGGACGCTCCGCGCTCGAAGGCTCGCATCAACGGCACCGCCGTACCGTTCGCGATCCAGTCGAAACGGACGAGTCCTCCGCCCCACGCGGGTTCTATCTCGAGCAGCAGCGAAGGACTCGTCAAAATCATCGAAACGTTCCGGTGTGCATCACAGCGAGCTGATGCGATAGATCGCCGTCGCATGCGGCGCCAGTTTGACCTGGATCGCGCCGTCGCCTTTTGCGTCCGCATGCGCCCAAAGATCGCGGACAGTATACTTTTTCGCCTTGTCGAGCCCCAGCTCGGAGGCCGTAACTGACGCGTCCTTGGCGGCATCGGTCTCGTTGAACACGGCGACCGCTTGGCTGCCGTCCTTGAGCGGCTTGACGATTACGTGCACGCCGTCGGCGTTGCGAATGCGCTCACCTTGCTTGCCAAGCGCATCCTGGTCGATCGCGATCACTTCCTTGTTGAGCAGGATTTTGAGCGAGTCGGGCTTGATCGTGCGCAAGTCGGTGCCGATCATCAGCGGCGCGGCCATGATCGCCCACAGGCTGAAGTGGCTGCGATATTCGACTTCGCTCATGCCGCCGTTGCCGACTTCGAGCATGTCGGGATCGTTCCAATGGCCCGGTCTGGCGCTGTTGTTGAGAACGACGTTCTCCTTGAATATCTTCAGCATCGAGGGGTAGTTGTCGGAGATGTCCCCCGTGGTACGCCAGGACTGCGCGCCGACCGGCTCGCCGGCCCACAGCCACGCCTTGTTCTCGCCCCACTCGCACAGGCTGTAGAAGATCTGCTTGCCGGTCGCGCGCAAGGCCTCGCCCATTGCTCGATAACGGATGCGCGCGTCGATGTTCTCGTTGTTGCAGTTGTCGTACTTCAGATAATCCACGCCCCACGAGGCGTAGAGCGCGGCGTCCTGTTTCTCGTGGCCGAGACCGCCGGGGAAACCGCGGTTCTGCTGCTTCGGCTCGCAGGTCCAGCTGCCCGCGCTCGAATACAGGCCGAACTTGAGGCCCTTGCTGTGGATGTAATCGGCGAGCGCCTTGATCCCGCTCGGAAAGCGCTCCGGATTCGGCTTGAGGTTGCCGTTCGCATCGCGCTGCCAGTTCGCCCAGCAGTCGTCGATGTTGACGTAGGTGTAGCCGGCGTCCTTCAGGCCGAGCTCGATGAACTTGTCGGCGATGCCGCGGATCATCGCTTCGTTGAATTCGGCGCGGCAGTGGGTGGAATTCCAGTTGTTGAAGCCCATCTGCGGCGTCGGCGCGAGTTCGGCCGCGCCCTGCGCGGCATGCGTCGAGGATACGCCCACGACGCAGAGCGCGAGCGCCAGCGACCGCAAGATTTTCAGCGTGACGTTTTTCATCGAATGTTCTCCGCGAGGATCAAAGTAAACGGCTTACCAAAACACCGTGTAGAGCACGACCAGCAGGACGACCACGCCGACCGCGCCGAGGTTGAAGGCTTTCGAGGTACGGAAACTGACGTCGTCGGTGCGGATGCGGTTTTTCCCGGCCGCACCGTCGCTCAACAGCGAAACGACGACGCCGAGCAACAGCGAGAGCACGAAGACGAGGCCGACGCGATTCATGAACGGCATCGACGGCAGACCGAGGCGGATCGCGATCGACAGGACGACCGAACCGATCGCCGCGGCGAGCGCGCCGGCCTCGTTCGCGCGCGGCCAGAACAGGCCGAGCAGGAAGATCACCGTGATGCCCGGGGTGAAATAGCCGGTGAAATCCTGGATGTACTGGAACGCCTGGTCGAAGCTGCCGAGCAGCGGCTTCGCGGCCAGAACGCCGATCACGACCGCGCCGACGGAGGCGATGCGGCCGACGTTGACCAGATGAGCCTCATCGCTGCGGCCTCGCAGGCGGGCATAGAAGTCGAGGGTGAAGATGGTCGCGATCGAATTGATCTTCGAGGCAAGCGAAGCCATGATCGCCGCAATCAGCGCAGCGAAGACCACGCCGAGCACGCCGGTCGGCAAGAGGCCCATCATCGTCGGATAAGCCTGATCCGGACGCGCAAGTCCCGGCGCCAGCGCCACCGCGGCGATACCGGGCACCACCACGACGAGCGGGATCAGCAGCTTGATGAATGCGGCGAGCAGCACGCCTTTCTGCGCTTCGCCGATGTTCTTCGCCGCCAGTCCGCGCTGGATGATGTACTGGTTGAAGCCCCAGTAACTCAGATTCATCACCCAGAGGCCGCCGACGAGGACGGCAATGCCGGGCAGATCCTTGTAGTAGGGACTGTCGGGCGGCAGGATCATGCGGAAATGCTCGGGATGCGCTTCGAGCAACTTATGGAAGCCGGCGAGCGCGCTGCCGTCGCCGATCTTGCCGAGCGTGATCGCGGCGACGAGCAGGCCGCCGACGACGAGCAGCGAGACCTGGACGAAATCGGTCAGCGCCACGGCCTTGAGCCCGCCGTAGAGCTGGTAGGCGAGCGAGAAGGCGCCGAGCAGGACGAGCGCGGTGAACTGGTCCATGCCGGTGACCTGGTTCACCGCGATCGAGCCGAGCCAGAGGATCGAGGTCAGGTTGACGAATACGTAGAGGATGAGCCAGAACACGGCCATCACGGTGCGGATGCGCGTGCCGTAGCGCTCTTCGAGAAACTGCGGCATGGTGTTGATGCCGTTGCGCAGGAACACCGGCAGGAACCAGCGGCCGACGATCAGCAAGGTCGCCGCGGCCATCCATTCGTACGAGGCGATCGCCAGGCCGAGCGCGTAGCCCGAGCCCGACATGCCGATGATCTGCTCGGCGGAAATGTTCGCCGCGATCAGCGAGGTGCCGATCGCCCACCAGGGCAGGGCCTTGCCGGCGAGGAAGTAGTCCTTCGCGTCCTTCCGATGGCTTCCCTTCTCGCGCGACACCCATTGCGCCAGCGCGAAGATGCCGACGAGATACGTCAGCACGATAACGATGTCGAGCCACGACAGTTTCATACCGCTACTCCCTCTTTTTTCTCAGTCGTGACCGATCGCCCGACCAGGATGCGTTTTGTACTTTTGCCCGCCGCCGTTGCGGAAGATATTTTTGACGCGGATCTACGCGGATGAACGCGGATAGATCAAGAACAAAAATCGATTTGCTTTATCCGCGCGAATCCGCGTAGATCCGCGTCAAAATTCTCCTCGCTTCAATAATCCGGCCCGTTTAGCCAACATAAAGCACCCGCAGGCCGAGGCAAGTTCAGAGTGCACGCGCACTGCATGTCCGCGCAAAGCCAGCGCCGTCTCATAAGCGGAAAGCAACGCCGGCGCGCCGACGAGATGCACGGCGCCTGTGCCGGCCGGCATGTCGTTGAGTTCGTGGCCGATCAACAGGCCCGAAAGGAACGGGCGCAGCTGCGTCGGAGCGAGCGCGTCGAACAGGCCGAGTGTGCGCACCGCGAACAGGTGATGGAGCAGATCGCCCGGGCGTGCGGCATGGGCGACGCCCTGCGCGAACGCATCGGCATCGTGCTCGCCCGGCTGCATCAGGCGGCCGAGCACGCTGTGCGAGCAAAGCAGCTCGAACAGTTCGCCGGTCATCGCCGTGGCGAAACCCTCGATGCGCCCGGCCGCGACCGTGGCGCGCTTGCTGTGCGTGCCGGGCAGGCAAACGGTCTGGCGCTCCGGCGTCAGTTCGGGCAGCACGCCGCAGATCTGAGTTTCCTCGCCGCGCATCACATCGTAAGCGCCCCCCGCGTCGCGCGTGCGCAGGCCGGGCACGATCCAGATCTCGCGTCCTTCGAACTTCGCCGCCGGCAAGCGATGCAGGGCAGCGGCGATATCGTCGAGGCCCGCGGGGCAATCGAGATACGCCACTTCGTACCAACCCTGGCGGCTGCCGATCATGCCGGCCATCACGATCGGCGTGTCGTCCCAGCCGTCGATCGTCTCGCGCAGTACCTCCGCAAAGCGGCCTTCGGCGGCGAGGATGCCGCGCGCCGAGCGGCGCTGTTCGCGAACGCGGCCTTCCGCATCGAGGCGGAACGCGCGCAGGCTGGTGGTGCCCCAATCGATCGCGATCATAGGCCTGCGAACCTTTCTTCCGGCAGGCCGACGACGCCGTCGATCTGCGCGCGGAAGACGCCGCCGGCGTGCGGCTCGCGTTGCAGCTGCGCCACATTCAGGTCTTCGCGGGCGGTGGTGAGGTAGAGCACGTCGAGCCGTTGGCCGCCGAACGCCGGGCAGCTCGGATTGCTGACCGGCAGCGCGACTTCGTGTTCGATCTTCGCGTCGAGGCCGTAGCAGACGACGCGGCCCGCACCCCAGTGCGTGCTCCACAGGCGTCCGTCACGATCGACCGTCGCGCCGTCCGGACCGGCCGGCGCATCGACGCGCGCAAACGCGTGCGGGTCGGCGGTGCGCGCCTGTCCGGCGTCGTAGGCGCAGGCCATGATTTCGCCGCGGCGGGTGTCGCAGTAGTACAGGGTGCGGCCGTCCGGCGCGAACGCGATGCTGTTCGGAATCGCCACGCCGCCGAGATCGAGCATACGCAGCCCGTGCTGCGCGGAGTATTGGTAGAAACGGCCGATCGGACGCTTCTGCGCGGCTTCGTCGAGCGTGCCGAAGACGAAGTTGCCGCCGCGGTCGCAGCGGCCGTCGTTGAGGCGCAAGGTCGGATGTTCGTCGATTGCGACGAGCAGCTGCGCGGCAAGCCGCTCGCTCGAGTCGCTGTCGCGCAGGTCGGCAAGGTAAAGGCCTTTCGCGAGACCGAGCAGCAGTTTGCCGGATTCGCACAGGGCGAACGAGCCGAGGCGGTCGGGCAGGCGCCAGCTTTGCGTCGCGCCGTCGTGCGGGCGATGCCGCCAAAGGCGCGCGCCGTGGATGTCGGTCCACAGCAATGCCTGATTGCGCTCGTCCCAGACGATGCCCTCGCCGAGTTCGCAGCGGCAGTCCAGTACGAGCTCGGCTCGAACCGGATCGGCTGCGGACGACTTCGATGCGGACGCCACGGCGCTCACTTCACCATTCCGCGACGCTGCCGTCGGTGTGCCGCCAGACCGGGTTGTGCCAGTCGGGCGCGTTGCGGCTGCGCTCGATCACGCGCGCCTCGTCGATCTCGACGCCGAGGCCGGGCCGGGTGAACGGCTTCACCGAACCCTGCTCCATCGCGAACGCGTCCTTGTTGACGACGTAGTCGAGCACTTCGCCGTCGGCGTTGTAGTGGATGCCGATGCTCTGCTCCTGCAGCATCGCGTTCCAGTTCGCAAAGTCCACGTGCAGGCAGGAGGCGAGCGCGATCGGCCCGAGCGGGCAGTGCGGAGCGAGGGCGATGTCGTAAGCTTCCGCCATCGCCGCGATCTTCATGCATTCGGTGATGCCGCCGGCGTGCGAAACGTCGGGCTGCAGGATGGCGATGCCGCCGCGCTCGAACACGTGCTTGAATTCGAAGCGCGAAAACATGCGCTCGCCGGCCGCGAGCGGAATCGCGGTCTGCGCGGCGAGCCGCGGATAATGCTCGGCCTGCTCGGCGAGCACCGGTTCCTCGATGAACAGCGGACGGTAGGGCTCCAGTTCGCGGATCAGGGTCTTCGCCATCGGCGCGCCGACGCGGCCGTGGAAGTCGAGGCCGAATTCGATGGTGTTGCCGAACGCCGCGCGGATCTCGGCGACCTTGGCCACCGCCGCGTCGATCGCGCGGCTCGTGTCGATCAAACCCAGCTCCTCGCAAGCATTGAGCTTGAATGTGTCGAAGCCGTGCTCGAGACGCTGGCGGATCTGCGCGATGATGTCGGCCGGCCGATCGCCGCCGACCCAGCAATAGGTTTTCATGCGGTCGCGCACGAGGCCGCCGAGCAGCTGGTACACGGGCACGCCGAGTGCCTTGCCCTTGATGTCCCAGAGCGCCTGGTCGATACCCGCTATGGCGCTCATGAACACCGCGCCGCCGCGGTAGAACGCGCCGCGATACATGGTCTGCCAGTGGTCGTTGATGCGCGCCGGATCCAGGCCGATCAGCTGCTCGCCGATTTCCGCGACGGCGGCCTCGACGCTGCGCGCACGGCCTTCGACCACGGGCTCGCCCCAGCCGACGATGCCTTCGTCGGTGTCGATCTTGAGGAACATCCAGCGCGGCGCGACGCGGTAGGTGGTGAGCTTGGTGATTTTCACTTCGACTTCTTCTTGAAGGATTGAACAAATGCCTCGGCGCGGGCCCGGGTCGCGGTGGAGAGTTGGCCCGGTGCATAAAGATCGCCGCCGAGCCCCGCGCCCGCACAGCCCGCGCCGAGGAAATCTTGCAGATTGACCGGATTGACGCCGCCGACCGCGAACAGCGGTGTGCTCGCCGGCAGCACCGCCTTGAGCGCGCGTGCATAGCCGGGGCCCAGGTTGGATGCCGGGAAAAGCTTGATGATCTGCGCGCCCGCGCCGAGCGCGGCGAAGGCTTCGGTCGGCGTCAGAAAGCCGGCGGCGACGGTGAGTCCGGCGGCGACGGCATGACGGATCAGCGCCGGTTCGGTATTCGGCGTCACCATGAGCTTCGCGCCGGTCGCCGCCAGCGCGTCGGCATCGGCGCCGTTGAGCACCGTGCCGGCGCCGACGATCGCGCGGCCTTCGGCGGTCTGCAGCGCGATCTCCACGCTTTGCAGCCAACGCGGCGAGTTGCACGGAATCTCGATCAAGGTGATGCCCGCGGCGATCAGCTCGCGCACGTGCTCGGCGACTTCCTCGGGCTTGATCCCGCGCAGGATGGCGATCAACGGCAGGTGTTGGGTCCAGTCCATGCTTCCGTCCTCACTCGTGGTAGAGCTGCGAGCGGCCGCCGTCGATCAAAATGTCGGTGGCGTTGATGAAGCGCGCTTCGTCGCTGGCGAGAAACACCGCGGTGTAGGCGACTTCCTCGGGCGTACCGATGCGCTTGCACGGCAGCAGTTCGGTCTGGCGTTGCCGTTCCTCGGGCTGCGCCTGGAACCAGCGCTCGATGCGCTCGACCATGATCAGGCCCGGCGAGATCGAATTGCAGCGCACGCCGCGCGCGGCGTACTGGATGCCGAGCGCCTTCGTCATGCCGATCAGGCCGTGCTTGGCGACCGGATAGGGAAATGCGCCGGGGATGATCTTGTGGCCGTGCACCGAAGCGATGTTGATGATCGAACCGGCGTCGCGTTCGAGCATGAACGGCAGCACGGCGCGGCTGAAATTCCATGCGCCGCCGAGATTGGTGGCGAGATTGCGCTGCCAATCGGCCGAGGACAGCGCAAGCGGTTCGCCGAACACGTCGGCGCCGGCGTTGTTCACGAGCACGTCGATGCCGCCGAAACGCTTGCCGGCTCCGACGACGAACGCACCGACCGCGGCTTCGTCGGCGACGTCGCCCTGGACGAAGTATTCGCACACTGCAGCCGCATCCCCCGCCGGCGCGGCGCGGTCGTAGCCGGCGACGCGCGCGCCGTGCGCGGCGAACAGTTTCGCGATCGCCGCACCGATGCCGTTCGCGGCGCCGGTGACGACGGCGCGCTTGCCGGCGAGACGCAGGGCCGAAGGCGGCGGGATGGAGTCGTGGGTCATCTCTTCGAACCTCGCAGGCGGGCGCCGTCCATTAGCGTGCCGCCGAAGCCGGCTTGGCGTCGAGCACCGGCTTGTCGCGCAGGGTCACGCGCGGCTGCGCGACGCCGCCGAGATCGAGCGCGATCACCTCGTTGGCCTGCGCCGTCAGCCAGGCGCCGGGCACGTACAGCGTGCGCTGCGGGCCGATGTTCCAGTGACGGCCGAGCGCCTTGCCGTTGAGCCAGACGAAGCCCTTGTTCCAGCCTTGCGTGTCGAGGAAGGTGTCTGCTGCGGCACTGCCCGACTTCGGCGCATCGAAGCGGCCGCGATAGAAACAGGGTGCCGCGCTGCAGGACTTGTTGGCGAAGCGGTAGCCGGCCACATTGTCGAGCGGCAGCGAATAGATCTTCCAGTCGTTGAGCTTGGCGCCGCGCAGCGTGACGGAACCGGTGATGCCCTTGCGCTCGCCGCGCAGCTCCTTGCTGAAATTGATGCGGCCGGTGTTCTCGACGAGGATGTCGAGCACGCCGCCCTTGCGTCCCTTGATCGCGAGCTTGGTCTGCTTCAGACGCCGGTCGAGCGTGCCGGCCGGCTTGCCGTCGACATAAATGCGCGCATAGTCGTGCAGGCCGTCGAGGACGAGGTCGCCGCCGGCGTCCGCAAGCGTCGTTCGATAAAGGATGTAGCCGTAGGCCTGATCGAGGTCTTCCATCGTCTTCAGATCGTGCGCGACGACCGGCGACGGCAGATTGTCCCAGAGCGAAGCGGTTTCGGGCAGCGCCACCGTGCCGATCGCCTGGGTCGGCGGCGGCGTCGGCACGGCCGGAGGCGTCACCCCGGTCGCCTTCGCGATCACGTCGCGGAAGGCGAAATACTTCGGCGTCGGCCGGCCGCTTTCGTCGAGACCCACGTCGTAGTCGTAGCTGGTTACGTCGGGCTGATACTCGCCCTTGTCCCAATTCGCCCCATTCATCCAGCCGAAGCTGGTGCCGCCGTGGAACATGTACAGGCTGATCGAATAGCCCTGGCCGAGCATCCATTCCAGGTCGGCGATCTGCTTCTTCGCATCGGGCGTGTTGTGCTTGTCGCCCCAGTGGTCGAACCAGCCGTCCCAGTATTCGCCGTTCATGAACGGACCCTGCGGACGCAGCTTGTGCAGTTTCGCGAACTCGGCCTGCGCGTCGCCCGTGCCGAAATTGATCGCGACCGGCAAATCCGGCAGCGAACCGTTGGTCACGTAGTCCGCACCGTCCGCGGTGTAAAGCAGGGCGTTGTCGAAGCCGCCGTCGATCAGCGCATGGCGGATGTCTTCCATGTAGGCGTGATCGGCGTCGAAGCTGCCGTACTCGTTCTCGACCTGCACCGCGATGATCGGACCGCCGTGCGCGTACTGCAGCGGCGCGAGTTCCTGGCCGAGGCGATGCAGCCAGCGCTTCGCCGGTTCCAGGTATTTCGGATCGCGCCCGCGCACGACGGTGGTCGGGTCCTTGAGCAGCCAGGCCGGGAAACCGCCGAACTCCCACTCGGCACAGACGTAGGGACCGGGCCGCAGGATCACATACAGCCCTTCCGCCTGTGCGGCGCGAACGAATTCGGCGACATCGTACTGGCCGCCGAAGTCGTACTGACCCGGCGTGCGCTCGTGCACGTTCCAGAACACGTAGGCGGTGACCGCGTTGAGGCCCATCGCCTTGGCCATCTTCAGACGATCGTGCCAGTACTCGCGCGGGATGCGCGGGTAGTGCATTTCGCCCGAGACGATGCGGAAAGGTCTGCCGTCGAGCAGGAACTGCCCTTGGCCGACGCTGAGCCCGTGCTTCGGCATCGGCGCGGGCTCCTTCGCCGGCAAGCCGGCCATCAACAGCATGCTGGCCAAGACGGCAGCCGATATACCCTTCAACGACGGCATAGCATCCCTTTTCCTCAAAGTGGGCAAAAGCAGGTCGCGGCGCGATTTACCAGGTACCGCGCACGCCTACGGCGAACGTGCGGCCATCGAACGTCGTGCTGACCGGGCGATTCTGGTAGACCTGGAAAACCTGGACATCTTCGCGCGTCAGATTGGTGCCTTCGACGAAAACCGAAAGATTTTCGTTCACCTTATACGACGCGCTCATGTCCAGCTGCGCATAGGCCTTGGTCGTCCACGGCTGGGATCCGGGCCCGCAGGACAGGCAGGACAGGTACTGATCGCGCCAGTTGACCGCCAAGCGCGCCTGCCACGGACCTTTCTCGTAGTAGCCGCTGAGATTGGCCGAGTCGCCGATGCCGGGCACGGCGAAGAGCTGGCCGTTGCCGGTTTTCAGCACCTGCGGATCGATCGAAGTGCTGCTCTGCACGCCGGTGTAGTTGAACGCCATGCCCAGGCCGTCGAACGGCGACGGCAGGTTGGCGAACTGGTAGTTGAAGGTGAACTCGAAGCCCTTGATCGTCGACTCGTTGAGATTGACCGGATGGGTGTAGTCGAACGGGAAGCCCAGGATCGTCGTCTGCGTGGTGATCGTGGTGGTGAAGTTGCTGACCTTTTTGTGGAAACCGTCCAGGGCGACGTAGCTGGCGTCGGCGAAATACCATTCGATGCCCGCATCGATATTCTTCGACAGGAAGGGCTTCAGATCGGTATTACCGGTCGTGATCGTCTGGTTGGCCGGACGGAAGTTGTAGCTCGTGGTCGCGGCCAACTGGGTCAGGTCGGGACGGGTGAGCGTCTTCGACGCGGCGAAACGAACCACCAGGTCATCACGCACATTGAGCTTGAAGTTGGCCGACGGCAGCCAGTACTTGTAGCTGCCGGTGAACTGGATCGGCGAGAACGAACCATACGTCGGAATGGCGTTGCTCGGATCGGACGGATTGACCGTCACCGCCGTGAGCAGCACCGCGTAGGCATCCGAGGTGGTGTCGGTCTTGACGTAGCGGTAGCCGGCGTTCAAGTGCCACGGCATGTCCGCCAAGGTGCCGTCGAAATCGGCGGAGAAATAGGCCGACTTGGTCTTCTCTTCGATCTGGCTGAAGGTGCGCGGGTCGGCTTTCGATACCCAGCCGCCGAACTTCGCCGCGGCCGCCGCAAAGTCCGTCACTTGCTTCAGCGCCGCCGCCTTGGCTTCGGGCGTGGCGTAGCTCAGGCTGTTGCGATAGTCGTAGATTTGGTTGTACGCGGCCGGCGAAAGCAGATAGGCCAGCAACTTGTTCATGTCGTAGTTGAGCCACTGGCTCGGGAAGCCCTGCGACTGCTGGCCGAACCAGCCGCCCGCATTGAAGATGCCCGCACCGATGGCGCTCGCCGGCACGCTGGCGTTGTAGCCGCAATAGATCGCGCAGAGATTGAGCGCGTCGCCCGAGTTGTAGGTCGTGTTGTAGCTGATCTGGCGCAGCGTGGTGTCGGTGGATTCCACGCCGAAGTCGAGTTTGGACAACACGCCGTCGGTGAAACGCTTGGACAGGTGCAGCCGGTAGTTGTCGCCCTTGTTGCTCAGGTGATTGCCGCCCGTGCTGCAGCAATGCGTCATCAGGTTGCTCGAATCGCTGGGCTGGATCAGGTTGGCGTAGTCGTAGTACGGGAAATTGCCGTTGTTCGGATTGGTGAAGTTCATCGGCAGACCGGTGTTGCGCGTGCCGACGACGAGGAAGGTGTTGCCGCTGTCGTACTTGTTCCAGGCGCCCGTATAGGCGATGTCCAGATCGGCCTTGAGCGTATCGGTGATGTCATAGGCGACGTTCAATCCGGTCTGCGTCACGTAGGCGTCGCGCGGCGTATTGCTGGTCATGACCGAGTCGGTGGCCTGGGCCGCGCCGTTGTTGGTGTTGCGGGTGAAGCTCAGCGGCGTGCCGTTGCTATCGAAGGTGACAGCGGTGGTGTCGGGCTGATTGCCGTAGTAGCCGACGTAGTGGGTCAGGTAGTCCTGCTTGTAGTTCGTAACCAGCGAGTCGAATTTCACCATCAGCTTGTCGAACGGCTTCCAGTCGAGCGCGACGCTCAAGCCCTTGCGCGTGTTCGTCGAGGCCATGGCCTGCGCGTCGATGGTCTGCGGATACGCCCCGTTTTTCGCCAGCGGATCGCTGCTGATCTTGGAGAAATCCTGATTGACGTACCAGCCGCCGGTTTCGATCAGGTCTTCCTTGTGATCGCGCTTGTAGTACATCGCCGAGACCAGCCAGCCGAAGGTGTGGTCCGCGTTGCTGTCGCCGATCAGGAACGAGCCTCTCGGCGTGAATTTGTTGGCGAGACTCGTATCGAGACTGTCGTTCACGACGCCGAGACTGCCGGCCATGTGGAAGCCGCTGCTGTCGAGCGGCCGCGCGGTGGTGATGTTGATCGTGCCGCCGATGCCGCCGTCTTCCTGGCTGGCGGTGGGGGTTTTCAGCACTTCGGCCGTGCTGATCAATTCCGACGGCAGCGCATCGAAATGGAAGCTGCGGTCGCCCGAATCAGACAGCATCGGACGCCCGTTGACGGTGACGTTGACGAAGCTGGGGCCGAAACCGCGCACAGTGACCTTGCTGGATTCGCCGCCCGAGCGGTCGACCGCGACGCCGGGCACACGCTGCAGCGCATCCGCGACGTTCTGGTCGGGAAACTTGCCGGCCTCCTCGGCCGACACGGAGTCGACGACGCCGACCGCGTCTTGTTTGATCGCCTGCGCGCGCCGGATCGCGGCGAGCTGGCCGGTCACGGAAATCTCGCCGAGACGGGCGGGGTCTCCGGGTTGCGTAGAATCGGTCGCCGCGGCCGACTTGTCGTCCTCTGCCGCGTTCGCGACCGGGCAGGTCAACAGGGCTTGGGAAATCAGTACGGAAATCGCCAGCGACAGGCGGCGCAATGGCAACGACTTAAGCGTGGAACGCATTCGTTCTCCCTCCAAGTTGAATCGATCGAGTGGTGTGTGGTTTTTGTTATTTGTATGATAAATACTATCTATAAGATTTATTTCCAAGGCGCAGTGCAACATTTCTTCACACTCGTTCGTTGCCAAGCGGCAGGCGCGCTTGTTAGGCTCACTGGCATATGCAGACGATGAAAACCCTCGACCGAACCAGGCGCTCAGGCAGGCTGACCTTGACCGAGCAGTTGCTGGAGTCGTTGGGTCAGGCGGTGGTCGCCGGCGAATTCGACGGGCGCAGCTTTCCAACCGAGGCGGAGATCTCGCAACACTACGGCACGAGCCGCAGCGTCACCCGCGAAGCGGTGAAGATGCTGACCGCGAAGGGCATGCTCGCCGCGCGACCGCGCAGCGGCATCACCACGCAGCCGCAAGAACAATGGAGCCTGCTCGATCCGGACGTGCTGCGCTGGATGCTCGAACGCAAGTTCTCCTACGAGCTGCTGCGCCATTTCACCGAGATGCGCCTGGGCCTCGAGCCCGCCGCCGCGGCGCTCGCGGCGAAGAACGCGACGCCGGACTCGCTGCGCAACATCGAATCCGGCCTCGAACGCATGGCCGCGGCGGAGCGCGGCGACGGCGATCACCTGGCCGCGGACATCTCGTTCCACGTCGCCATCCTCAACGCCACCGGCAACCCGTTCTACATGCAGCTCGACGAGCTGATCACGACGGCGTTGAAGATCTCGATCCGCATGACCAACCGCATCAAGGGCCATACCGCGAGCATTCCGGCACACCGGCGCGTATTCGATGCCATCCGCTCGGGCGACACCGCGCGCGCCGAAGCGGCGATGACCTCGATCCTTTCCGAAGTCATGGCGCTGGTCGCCGCGGGCGACAAGGGCGAGCCGCGGCGCGCCAAGCGTTCACACGCCTGACCTCGCCGGCCCGCCGCCGCCGCGGGCTCAGTGCGCCGCGTACATCGCCATGACGTCGCGGCGCAGCGCCTGTTGGCTGTCGCCGCGGCTGTAGAACATGTGGCCGCCGGCATATTCCCTGACTTGGACGCGCTGCGGATCGCCCATCAGCGGCATCTGGTCGACGATAAGCTTGGAAGCCATGAACGGGCACGACAGATCGCCCCAGCCGTGGACGATCAGGACCCGCAGCTTCGAATCGATCGCGACCGACTGGCGCAACTCCTGCACCGAACCGCGCGGCTCGTCCTTGCGGTCCCAGGCGCGGTTCACTTCATAGCTCAATGCGTTGTAGCGGCCGATGTACTTCCAGCCGACGGTGCGGGTGACGAAATCGACCATCGCCGTCGTGGTCGGCGCGATGATCGCGTCGAGCAGCGGATCGTTCGTACGCTGGTCCGGCGAGAACGGGAACGGGTCCCATTCGGTGACGTTCGCATCATAGCGGCTGCCGAGCTTGCCCTCGTTGCGGAAGACCTCGCGCAGGAAGGCCTGCGTCTCAAGGCGCCCGCCGGCCCGACGCACGAAGGTCGGGTCGAGGCCGGACAGCTCGGTGACGCGTTTGACGATGCGCTCGACCGCCTGCGGATCGGAACGGCCCTTGAGCAGGTCGACGACGTAGTCGCCGCGCGTGTATTCGATCACTTTCGCCATCGTCGCTTCGTCGAGCCTGCCCTGGCGCTCCAGATTCGTCGCGGTGATCGTCGGCAGGGTCAGCATCCACGGCAGCGGCGAAAGATCGCCGTTGTCGTTCTGCGCCCCGGGATCGAGATAAGGTGAAACGAGCACGTTGCCGTTCATCGCCACGCCGAGCCGCGTCTGCAGATAGTGCGTGATGCGCGGGCCGCGGAAGCCGCCGTAGCTTTCGCCGACGAGATACTTGCGCGACATCAGGCGGTCGTTCTTGACCAGCCAGTCGTAGACGATGCGCGACAGATATTCGATGTCGGCCTGGGTCGAGTAGAACTTCTTCTTCGTTTCTTCCTCGCTCACGCGCGAGCGCGAGAAGCCCGTGCCGACCGGATCGATGAAGACGAGGTCGGTGAAATCGAGCCACGAACCCTGGTTGTCGACCGGGGTGGCCGGGTCGGACGGCGAATTGCCCTCGGCGCCGAACTGCACACGTTTGGGTCCGAGCGCGCCGAGATTGAGGTAGACGCTCGACGCACCTGGACCGCCGTTAATGGCGAAAGTCACCGGCCGGTCCTTGCCCGGCACGGTGTAGGCGACGAACATCACGTCGGCGATCGTCTTGCCTTTCTCATCGAGCACCGGCAGCGAACCGACGGTGGCGTCATAGGCGATCGTCTTGCCGCCGATCGTCGTCGTCTGCTTCACCGTCTTGTCGGCCGGGAACGGCGGCAACTTCGCCTCGTCGGATTTGCCGGCGGCTTCCTTGTTCGCGTCCTTGGCGTTGTCGTCGGCCCAGGCCGGCGCTGCGGTCAGCAACGCCGCCAGCGCGGCGAACAGGAGTTTCGGCAAACGTAAGGACATGGCGGCACCTGCGAGGATCGGACGAAAGCGACCGCGCAGCATAGCAAGCGACAACCGCCTGCCATGTGCCGAAAGCAAGGGGTG
>CBJLOV010000090.1:0-16778 GCA_966424745.1 uncultured bacterium | reverse complement strand
CGGCACGCGCCTGCTGCCCTCGTTCGACTCGAAGACCGGCTTGCCCTACGTCGACGTCAACCTGCGCACCGGCAGGGTGCGCGGCACGGCCAGCGGACCCGCCGAGACCGGCACCCTGCTGCTGGAATTCGGCACGCTGTCCAAGCTCACCGGCAAGCCGGTCTACTACGCAAAAGCCAAGCGCGCGCTGGTGGAGACCTTCAAGCGCAGTTCCAAGCTCGGCCTGGTCGGCGCCGGACTCGACATCGACAGCGGCGAATGGACCGACACCGACAGCTCGGTCTCCGGCGGCATCGACTCGTACTACGAATACCTCTACAAGTGCTGGCGCCTGTTCGGCGACGCCGACTGCAAGGCGATGTGGGAGACGAGCATCAAGGGGCTCGACGCGCACGTCGCCGAGGAAGTCCGCGGCGAGCTTTGGTACGGCCATGTCGACATGAACACCGGCGCGCGCCGCAAGAGCGAGTTCGGCGCACTCGACGCCTTCTTCCCGGCCCTGCTCGCGGTCAGCGGCGACGTCGAACGCGCACGCCGCCTGCAGGCCGCGTCGATGAAGATGTGGCGCCTGCACGGCATCGAGCCCGAAACGCTCGACTATCGGGCGATGAAGGTGACGAGCGCGGGCTACGCCCTGCGCCCCGAGATCGTCGAGTCCGCCTACTACCTGCATCGCCTGACCCGCGACGCGCGCTATCTCGCCGAAGGCCGCGAGATGTTCGAGGACTTCGTGCGCTGGTGCGGCACCGACACCGGCTTCGCCGCGCTCGACAGCGTGGTCGACAAGCGCAAGAAGGACTCGCAGGAGAGCTTCCTCTACGCGGAAACCTTGAAGTACTACTTCCTGCTGTTCTCGCCGGACGGCGCACTCGACTTCGACGCGGTCACGTTCAATACCGAGGCGCATCCGCTGCGCAAAACGTGGAAAGATTGAAACGGACCGTGTTTATGTGATCGCGTGACGAAAAGAAAAAAGATGAACCACGAAGACACGCGAAGAATGGAAAATCGATTCACGTTGCACCTCGCCCCTGTTTCTTCTTCGTGTTCCTTCGTGCTCTTCGTGCCTTCGCGGTTTTCTTCTGCTTCCGACAGTGAGCGTACAAGCAAGCAATGAACGGCCGATGCCGGGTATATTTCGGCGCGTGAGAAAGCCCGCACGCTGAGGCATTCGGCGCTGCAGCCCATTCCCTTGTTCGAGAGCAGGAGCCGCCATGGCCGCCGTCGAGGTCAATCCCGCCAGCGTTCGCGAGTTCGAGGACGCCGACAGTTTCTATCGCTGGCTCGGCAAGCATCACGACAAGCACGAGGAAGTCTGGATCAAGATCCACAAACTCGCGTCCGGGCGCAAATCGATCACGCCGAAAGAGGCGATCGACGTCGTGCTCTGCTGGGGCTGGATCGATGCGATCCGCAAGAGCTTCGACGCGCAGAGCTATCTGCAGCGCTACACGCCGCGCGGCAAGAAAAGCATCTGGAGCAAGATCAACGTGGACAACGTCGCCCGGCTGATCGCGGAAGGCCGGATGACCGAGCACGGCCTCAGGCAGGTCGAGGCCGCCAAGGCCGACGGGCGTTGGGACCGCGCCTACGGCGGCAGCAAGGACATGAAAATCCCCGACGACCTGCAGGCCGCGATCGATGCCGACCCGAAAGCGAAGGCCATGCTCGGCCGGCTCAGCCAGCAGAATCGCTTTGCGCTCGCCTTCCGCCTGCACAATTTGAAAACCGAAGCTGCGCGAAGAAAGAAGATCGAAACCTTCGTCGCCATGTTGAGGCGCGGCGAGACGATACATCCGCAAAGCAAGTCCTGAACCGCGGATCGAGCCCGGAATCGGGCCGACCGTCCGCGCAACACCGCGTATGGCAGCTTCGAAATGTCCCGGTTCGCTGCCATCGGCCTTCAACTACGGATGACGATCCGATCGATGAATCCTTCTTCGGCCCCGGAGGAGCGACAGCCGGCGACGCAGGCCGCGGCGTCCACAAGCGCGCCATCGCGGCCGAGGTGCGTTCACCGCAGCCGTCATCGCTTCCGACGGCTCGCCTTCCGCCGCGGAGAGCTCTGCCGCTCTTGTGCCTGCAGGTCCATTTCCCAGGTTTGGCCGACGAGATCCTTGCCGAAGGAACGGTGCCGGTTCTCGCTCACGAGGCGGAAACCGGACGTCTCGTAGATCCGCCGCGCCGCTATCAGCACGTCGTTGGTCCACAGGGTGAGCCGGCGGTAGCCCAGCTCCCGCGCCCGTGCGATGCACGTGTCGACCAGCCGGCGTCCGACGCCCGATCCGCGCGCCGCGGGTTCGACGTAAAGCAGGCGCAGCTTGGCTGCGCCGGGAGCATCGCCCTTCATGAGGAAAACCGAACCGAGGATCTGCCCCGCGCGCTCGGCGATCCAGCCGTCTTCCTTCGTTGGGTCGAAGGCGGCGGCGAACTCGCCGAGGATCTTCGCGATCAACGCCTCGTAGGTCCAATCCCAGCCGTACTCCTGCGCGTACAGCACCGCCTGGCGGTGAATCACCCAGCCGATGTCGCCGGGAACGAGCGAACGCAGCACGACCTCGGCGGGCCGGGCGTCTTTCGCATCGAACGCGCCTTGGATGACGCGCATGGAGGAAACGAGCTGCTTCCGCTTCGCGCCGTCGAGCGGCCGCAGAACGGACTCCATGCGCAGCCGCGTGCCCTGCTCCAGTTCGGCAAAGGCAACGCGCCCCGCCGGCGTCAGCGACAGCAATCTTTTCTTCGCGTGCGCGGGGTCGGCCTCGGCCTGCAGCAGCCTGCGCCGGCGCAGCGTGTGCACGACCCTGCTGAGCTGGGCCTTGTCGACGTCGAGTGTGCGGCCGAGATCCGCGGCGGTGCGCTCCGCGGCCGTGGCGAGTTCGTACATCACGCGGCCTTCGAGCAGGGTGAACCTGCTGTCCGGCAGATGCTCGTCGAGCAGCCCGACGAGGCGGGTGTAGAAGCGATTGAATTGCCGGACTTCCCGGATCGTGTCCATGGCGGCATCTCTATGTTGACTTAGTCAACACTATAGATCCGAGACGCCGCGCCCGGCAAGCGCCGCGCGATATCGCCCCGGCCGGCGAATCGCCGCTGCGTCGCAGAATGAAACCCGCGCTTGGATGCCAGCCCGGCCGCGTCAATTTCGCCGCGCCGAGGATCGCCTGCCGCACCTTTGCCGACACGCCGCCCGCCCATTGCTTCCGCGCCGCAACGATCGCGACAAAGCGCCGCGCGAGAAACGGCGGAACTTGCTACCATCCGCCGCAGTCGCCGTGCTGTAATCGTTCCCCCGCAAGCGCGGTCTTCTCATCCGATGCTCATCCGCTACCGCCACCGCCGCTGGATCGCGTTGCTCGCGCTGTTCGCCCTGCTGTTCCAGCAGGCGGCGATGGCGGGATACCGCTGCCCGCTCGAAACCTCACAGGCGGCGGCGACAGCGTTGATGAAGATGGCGGACTGCGAACAGGCCGCCGCGGGCGACAAGGCGCGCTGCGAGCAACATTGCAGCCCGCAGACCGCCTCGTCCGACCACGCGCAGCAGCCGACGGTACCGCCTGCCCTGCTGCCGCCGACCACCTGGCTGCGCGCAGCGGCGTGGCGGCCCAGCTTATTCGCCGCCGCGCCCGCATGCGAAGTGACCGCGCGCTCGGCGGCACCGCCGATATCGATCCGGCACTGCACCTTCCAGATTTGAGCTTCGACGACGGTTGATCCGACGCCGCGCGGCCTGCCGTGCGGATTCCCGGTTCCGTTGTTGGAGTTCGTATGTCTTCCCCCAAACCTGTTTCCTTCCGGCCCGGCCGGAACGCGCCGCGGCGCCGCGCGATCGCGCGCCTCGCCTTCGCCGCGGCACTGGCGGCCGTGCGATATGCCGCAGCCGCGCAGACCGACTCGCCCCTGCCGCTCGAAGCGGCCGTGCGCCTCGCGGAGCAACAAGCTCCTTCTCTGGATGCACGCCGCGCCGCGGTCGATGCCGCGACCGAGGCGATCCGTCCGGCCGGCGAACTGCCCGATCCCGAACTCGTCGCCGGCATCGACAACCTGCCGGTGACGACCGGCGACGCGGGCAGTCTCACGAGCGACTTCATGACGATGCGCAAAGTCGGCGTAACGCAGGCGTTCCCGCGCCGCGAGAAGCGCGAACTGCGCACGCGGCGCGCTCAGGCTGCCGCCGAGCGCGAGACCGCGCTGCTGACGAACGAGCGGCTCGCCGTACGCGAAGGCGTCGCCAAAGCCTGGATCGCCAGACTGACCGCGGAACGCCGCATCGCCCTGCTCGAATCGCTGCGCCCGCGCGCGCAGGCCGCTGTCGACGGCGCCGCGGCGGCGCTCGCGGCAGGCCGGACGAGCGCCGCCGACGGCGTTGCGGCCCAAGCCGCGAAGGTCATGCTCGAAGACCGCATCGACCAGGCACAGCGCGACGTCGCCGAGGCGCAGGCCGAGTTCGCGCGCTGGCTGCCCGACGCGGCGTCGCGTCCGCTCGGCGGCGCGCCCGACTGGAACGACATCGGCGCCGACCCCGACGCGCTGTTGCGCCATGTCGGCCGCCACCGCGAACTGCTCGCCTTCGACGCGGCCGAGCAGGCGGCGACGACCGAAATCGCGCTCGCCCGCGCCGAGAAGAAGCCCGACTGGTCGCTCGAACTCGACTTCGCTCAGCGCGGCCCGCGCTACTCGAACATGATCTCGCTCGAACTGCGCGTGCCGCTGCCGCTGTTCGCCTCGCAGCGGCAGGACCCGATGATCGCCTCCAGGCAGGCGGCGCTCGCCCAGGTGCAGGCGGAGCGCGCCGACGCCGAACGCATGCACTCGATGGAACTGGCCAAGACCCTCGCCGCCTGGCGCAGCGCAGCCGGCCGCGCGAAGCGCTACGAGCAAGAGCTGCTTCCTCTCGGCGACACGCGTGCCGAGGCGGCGCTCGCCGCCTACCGCGGCGGCCGCGGCGATCTGCAGTCGGCGCTCGCCGCGCTCGACAACGCCGTCGAGCAACGCATCGCCTACACCGAGCTGCTCGGCACGCTCGGCCGGTCCTGGGCCTCGCTGCGCTACGCCTATCCCCGCCGGGAGGAGCACTGACCATGCGCAACCTCACCCTCGTCCTGATCGCCTCCGCCGCGTTCGGCTTCGGCGCGGCGGCCATGTATCTCGTCATGCGCCGGCCGGCGCCTTCCATGCAGCCCGCCGCCGCGTCGACGCCCGACGCGGACGGAAGAAAGGCTCTCTACTGGTACGACCCGATGAAGCCCGACCGGCATTTCGACAAACCGGGCAAGTCGCCGTTCATGGACATGCCGCTCTTGCCGAAATACGCGGACGAAGCCGCTGCGGGCGGCGAAGTGCGCATCGATCCGCGCATCGCCCAGAACCTCGGCGTGCGCACGGCGCGCGCCGAGCGCGGCGTGCTCTCGCGACCGCTGCGCGCGACCGGCACGCTCGCCTTCGACGAAAGCGCGATCGTCGCGGTGCCCAGCCGCGTCGCCGGCATCGTCGAGAAGCTGTTCGTGCGCGCGCCGTTGACCGCGGTCCGGCGCGGCGAGCCGCTGGCGACGCTGCTCGCTCCGGACTGGACCGCGGCGCAGGAAGACTACGTCGCTCTGCGCGGCGCGCCAAGCGGCAATCTCGATGCGCTGCGTTCCGCGGCGCGAAGGCGTCTCGTGCTGCTCGGCATGGACGAGGGATCGATACGCGCGCTCGAACGCGGCGGCCGCGCGCAGGTCCGCTTCACGATCGCCGCGCCGCGCGACGGCGTCGTCGCCGATCTCGCCGTGCGCGAAGGCGCCGGCGTCGCCGCCGGAGCGCCGTTGCTCACCCTCAACGGACTCGACACGGTGTGGATCAACGCCGCGGTCGCCGAAACGGACGCCGCGCAGATCGCGGCGGGCGCGGCCGTCGCCGTCACCCTGCCCGCGTTTCCGGGCGAACGTTTCAGCGGCTCGATCGAAACGCTGCTGCCGGATCTCGACGCCGCCACGCGCACGCGGCGCGCGCGCATCGTGCTTGCCAATCCGCAACACCGGCTCGTCCCCGGCATGTTCGCGACCGTCGAGATCGCCTCCGCCGGCACCGCGCCGCAGCTCCTCGTGCCCAGCGAGGCCGTGATCGCGACCGGCACGCGCAACGTCGTCATCGTCGCCGCGGGCGGCGGCCGCTATCGTGCACGGGAAGTGCGCATCGGCGCGCAGGGCGGCGACAAGACCGCGGTGCTCGAAGGCCTCGCCGAGGGCGACGACGTCGTGCTCTCTGGCCAGTTCCTGATCGACTCCGAGGCGAGCCTGAGCGGCGTGCTGTCGCGGCTCGGCGTTGAGGCGCCTGGCACGACGAATGAATCCGCCCCGCCGCCGGCGTCGCCCGTGCGGCACGCGGCGAGCGGAACCGTCGAACGCATCGACGGCACGCATTGGTCGATCGCCGCCGATCCGATCGCTTCCCCCGGCATGGATGCGATGACGATGGATTTCCTCGTGCCCGCCGCCGTGACCGTCGATGGAATCCGCCCCGGCCGGCGCGTCGGTTTCGATTTCGTGCGCAACGCCGACGGCGAGTTCGAGATCGTCCATCTCGCCGCGCTCGACGCGCCTGCGCCGCGAGGCCGGCCATGATCGCGAACCTCATCCGCTGGTCGATCCGGCAGCGCTTCCTCGTGGCACTCGCGGCGCTGCTTCTCGCCGCATGGGGCGTCGTCGCGCTCCGGCAGACGCCGGTCGACGCGCTGCCCGATCTTTCCGACGTGCAGGTGATCGTGCGCACGAGCTGGCCCGGCCAGGCGCCGCAGATCGTCGAAGACCAGGTGACCTACCCGCTGACGACGACGATGCTGTCGGTCCCCGGGGCGAAGACCGTGCGCGGCTATTCGAGCTTCGGCGATTCGCTCGTCTACGTGCTGTTCGAGGACGGCACCGATCCTTACTGGGCGCGTTCGCGCGTGCTCGAATATCTCAGCCAGGTACAGTCGCGCCTTCCGCAGAACGCCCGCGCCGAACTCGGCCCCGACGCCACCGGCGTCGGCTGGGTCTACGAGTACGCGCTCGTCGATCGCAGCGGCCGCCACGATCTCGCCGAGCTGCGCGCGCTGCAGGACTGGTTTCTGCGCTTCGAGCTCAAGACCGTGCCCGGCGTCGCCGAGGCGGCGAGCGTCGGCGGCATGGTCAAGCAGTATCAGATCGTGCTCGATCCGGACCGCCTGCGCGCCTACGGCGTCGCCCACGGTGAAGTGGTCGACGCGGTGCGCCGCGCAAACGGCGAAGCCGGCGGCGCCGTTCTCGAGATGGCCGAAGCCGAGTACATGGTCCGCGCTTCCGGCTACCTGAAATCGCTCGACGACTTCCGCGCGATCCCGCTCAGGACCGGCGCGGGCGGCGTGCCGGTGCTGCTCGGCGACGTGGCGCGCATCCAGCTCGGCCCGGAGATGCGCCGCGGCATCGCCGAATTGGACGGCGAAGGCGAAGTGGCCGGCGGCATCGTCGTGATGCGCTCGGGCAAGAACGCGCAAACGACGATCCGCGCGGTCAAGGCCAAGCTGGCCGAGATCCGCGCCGCGCTGCCGGCGGGCGTCGACGTCGTCGAAACCTACGACCGCTCGCAATTGATCGGCCGCGCGATCGAGAACCTGTCGGGCAAGCTCGTCGAGGAGTTCGCCGTCGTCGCCGTGGTCTGCGCCCTGTTCCTGTTCCATCTGCGCTCGGCCCTGGTGGCGATCATCGCGCTGCCTCTGGGCGTGCTCGCGGCATTCATCGTGATGCGCCTGCAGGGCATCAATGCGAACCTGATGTCGCTCGGCGGCATCGCCATCGCCATCGGCGCCATGGTCGACGCCGCCATCGTGATGATCGAGAACGCGCACAGGCATCTCGAAGCATGGCGGCACCGGCCTGCGCAAACGGAACCGACCGCGCAGGAACGCTGGCGCCTGATCGCCGACGCGGCCGGCGAAGTCGGCCCCGCCCTGTTCTTCAGCCTGCTCGTCATCACCCTTTCGTTCGTGCCGGTGTTCACCCTCGAAGCCCAGGAGGGCCGCCTGTTCGGCCCGCTCGCCTTCACCAAGACCTACGCGATGGCGGCCGCGGCCGGACTTTCGGTTACCCTGATCCCGGTGCTGATGGGCTGGTGGATACGCGGGCGCATTCCCGATGAACGCGCCAATCCGCTGGTGCGCGCACTGATCGCGCTGTACGCGCCCGTTCTCGACACCGCGCTGCGCTCGCCGCGCGCGACGCTCGCCATCGCAGCGCTCCTCGTGCTCGCCACCGCCTGGCCGCTGTCGCGGCTCGACGGCGAATTCCTGCCGCCGCTCGACGAAGGCGACGTGCTCTACATGCCGACCGCGCTGCCGGGCCTGTCGGCGGGCAAGGCGCAGCAATTGCTGCAGCAGACCGACGCCATGATCCGCAGCGTGCCCGAAGTCGCGAGCGTCTTCGGCAAGGCCGGCCGCGCCGAGAGCGCGACCGATCCCGCGCCGCTGGAAATGTTCGAAACCGTCGTGCGCTTCAAACCGCAGGACCAGTGGCGGCCCGGGATGACGCATGCCAAGCTGATCGAAGAGCTCGACCGCAGCGTGCGCGTGCCGGGCTTGACCAACCTCTGGGTGCCGCCGATCCGCAATCGCCTGGACATGCTCGCCACCGGGATCAAGAGCCCGATCGGGGTGAAGGTCTCCGGAGGCGATCTGGCGACGATCGATCAGGTCGCCGCGCAGATCGAGCGCATCGCCAAGAGTGTGCCCGGCGTGAGTTCCGCGTTTGCCGAGCGCCTGGCCGGCGGCCGCTACGTCACGATCGACATCGACCGCGCCGCGGCCGCGCGCTACGGTCTCAACATCGCCGACGTGCAGAGCATCGTCACTTCGGCGATCGGCGGCGAAAACATCGGCGAGACAATCGAAGGCCGGCAGCGCTTTCCGATCAACGTGCGCTATCCGCGCGAGCTGCGCGACAGCGTGCAGAAGCTGCGCGAGCTGCCTATCGTCACGCCGGCCGGCGCGCAGATCACGCTCGGCAGCGTGGCCACGGTCGGCATCGCCGACGGGCCGCCGATGATCCGCAGCGAGAATGCGCGGTTGTCCGGCTGGGTCTACGTCGATGTGCGCGGACGCAGCGTGCCGGCCGTCGTCGACGAGCTGAATCGGCGCGTGACCGCCGAAGTGAAGCTTCCCGCGGGCGTCTCGGTCGCCTGGTCCGGGCAGTTCGAGTACTACGCGCATGCGCTGGCGCGGCTCAGGATCGTGGTGCCGGCGACGCTGGTCATCATCTTCGTCCTGCTCTACCTGACTTTCGGCCGCGTCGACGAAGCGCTGCTCATCCTTGCCGGCATACCGTTCGCACTCGTCGGCGGCTTCTGGTTCATGTACTCGCTCGGGCATGCGATCTCAATCGCCACCGCCGTCGGCTTCATCGCGCTCGCCGGCGTCGCCGCCGAATTCGGCGTGGTCATGCTGCTCTATCTGAAGCAAGCGTGGGAGCGGCGGCTCGCGGCGGGAGAACCCGCAAGCGCCGCGACCTTGCTCGCCGCGATCCGTGAAGGGGCCGTGCAGCGCGTGCGGCCGAAAGCGATGACCGTCGCGGTCATTCTGGCGGGCCTGCTGCCCATTCTCGTCGGCCACGGCGCCGGGTCGGAGATCATGCAGCGCATCGCCGCGCCGATGGTCGGCGGCATGCTCACCGCGCCGCTGCTGTCGATGCTGGTGATTCCGGTCCTCTACCGCCTGTTGCGGGAGAGGGAGCTGGGCCGCGGCGGAGTGGTCGATCGCCCGCGCGCAGGCGGTTTCGATCCCCTCACGGAAGAACGAAAAACCTCGCCATGATTCGTGCGAAAAATTTGATGTAGATATTCCTACATTGCAGTAGTATCCATAACCATGATCGCTAAACCGCGCGCATGGTTGCTGCTGATCCTGACGCTGCCGACGGAAAACGCGACGGCGCGCATGCGTTTCTGGCGCGCGCTGAAGGCGATGGGCTGCGGCGTATTGCGCGACGGCGTCTATGTCCTTCCTGAAACGCCAGCGCATCGGCAGGCGCTCGACGAGATGGCCGATTCGATCATCGACGCGGGCGGTACCGCGCACGTGATCGCGACGGTCGCGCGGGATCGCGCGCAGGACGATTTTCTGCTCGGCCTGTTCGACCGCAGCGACGATTCGGCCGGATTCACCAGGTCGCTGACCACCGCGCGCAAGTCCCTGTCGAAGTTGTCGGCGGCCGAGACGAACAGACTGCTGCGCCGTTTGCGGCGCGACTACGAGGCGCTGCGCGCAACCGACTATTTCCCCGGCGAAGCCTCGGTGCGCGCGGACGCCGCATGGACGGACTTCATCGGCGTGGTCGACACCGTCCTCTCTCCGGACGAACCGCATTCGGCCGGCGGCACGGTCCGGCGGCTGCAGCGCAGGGATTATCAGGGCCGCGTCTGGGCCACTCGGCGCCACCTCTGGGTGGATCGCGTCGCCAGCGCATGGTTGATCCGCCGCTTCATCGACGCCAAGGCGCGTTTCCTGTGGCTCGAGAAACCTTCCGCCTGCCCGAAATCCGCGCTCGGCTTCGATTTCGACGGCGCGACATTCACCCACATCGGCGAACGGGTGACGTTCGAAGTGCTGCTGGCCAGCTTCGGCCTGGAAAAAGATCCGGGCCTGCTGCGCCTCGGCGAACTCGTGCACGCGCTCGACGTCGGCGGCGCGGCGATTGCCGAAGCCGCCGGTTTCGAGGCGCTGATGACGGCGGCGCGCCAGCGCGCCAAGGACGACGACGCGCTGCTGCAGGACATGAGCCACACGCTGGATGCGCTGTACGCGTTCTATGCCGGCGCGGCCGGCAGGGAGAAGCGCAAATGAGCGATGCATCGTCGACCGTGCCGCGCTACTCGTTGTGGCAGCTGACGTGCTACGCGCTGAAACTGGGCAGCATCGGCTTCGGCGGCCCGGTCGCGCTGGTCGGCTATATGTACCGGGATCTCGTCGAAACCAAGCGATGGATCACCGACGCCGACTACAAAGAGGGATTGACCCTCGCCCAATTGATGCCCGGTCCGCTGGCCGCCCAACTCGCGATGTATCTGGGCTACGTGCACTACCGTCTGCTCGGCGCCACCCTCGTCGGCATCGCGTTCGTGGCGCCGTCGTTCCTGATGGTGGTCGCGCTCGGCTGGCTCTACGTCCGCTTCGGCGGCCTCGACTGGATGCAGGCCGCGTTCTACGGGGTGGGCGCGGCCGTCATCGGCATCGTCGCCTTGAGCGCTTACCGGCTCACCGCAAAAAACATCGGCCGCGACTTGCTGTTGTGGGGCATCTATGTCGTCAGCGCTTCGGTCACCGCGGTCACCGAAGCCGAGTACGTCTGGCTGTTCCTGCTCGGCGGCATTCTGGTCTGGCTGGTTCGCGCGCCGCCGCGGGCGCTCAGGCGCAACAAGGCGACCTCTCTGGCGCTGGCGGCGCCGGCGCTGCTGCTGTTCGACTGGCCGTTGCTCGGCCAACTCCTCGGATTCTTCGCCAAGGCGGGCGCCTGCGTGTTCGGCAGCGGCCTGGCGATCGTGCCGTTTCTCTACGGCGGCGTGGTCACCGATCATCACTGGCTGAACGAGCGCCAGTTCGTCGACGCCGTGGCCGTGGCGATGATCACGCCCGGCCCGGTGGTCATCACGGTCGGTTTCATCGGCTATCTGGTGGCCGGCCTGCCGGGATCGATCGTTGCCGCGATCGGCATGTTCCTGCCGTGCTACCTGTTCACGGTCGTCCCGGCGCCGTATTTCAAGAAGCACGGCAAGCGCCCGGGGATCGTCGCCTTCATCGGCGGCGCCACGGCCGCGGCGATCGGCACGATCGCCGGCGCCGTCTTCGTCCTCGGCCGCCGCTCGGTGATCGACCTGCCGACGCTGCTGATCGCGCTCGCGGCGGCCGCGATATTGTGGAAGTTCAACAAGATTCCAGAACCCGTCGTCGTCGTACTCGCGGCGGTTCTCGGTCTGCTGCTGTTCCCGCTCACCCAGCATTTGTGATTACCCGCCCGGGACGCGTTGCGGCCACGCCGGGTCCCGTTGCACCGCTTCACCATCGACGAGAGGAGAGACGAATATGAAATTGAGCCTGTTGACTCTGCTGGCGGCGCTCGTTGCCGCACCTGCCGCAGCCGCCGCCCCGGCGGGCTCCGCGCTCGATACGAACACGATCGAGCAACTGACCGGCGCGAAGGGAGCGCTCAGCGAAAAGGAGGGCGTCTTCAAGGTCTCGGTGCCGCGCAGCGATCTCGCGGTGACCGCGGCCGGCGTCAGGCTGACTGCGCCGATGGGCCTGACCTCGTGGGCGGCGTTCAAGAAAGTCGGCGAGCATACGGTCGTCATGGGCGACACCGTCCTGCTCGAGGATCAGGTGAACCCGGTGATGAGCGCGGCGCTCGACAACGGCCTCGAAGTGACCGCGCTGCACAACCACTTCTTCTGGGACAGCCCGAAAGTCATGTTCATGCATATCGGCGGCATGGGCGACGAGGCGAAGCTCGCCGCCGCGGTCGGCAAGGTCTTCGCCAGGATCAAGGAAACGAGCGGCGGCAAGGGCGAAGTCCCCCATGCGGACATCGATCCCGCAAAGAGCAGCCTCGACCCGGCGAAGATCGATGCGGCGATCGGTGCGAAAGGCGACTACAAGAACGGCGTCTACAAGGTGACCCTGGGCCGCGAGACGAAGATGCACGGCGAGAGCATGGGCAATGCCATGGGTGTCAACACCTGGGCCGCGTTCGCGGGGAGCGACGACAGCGCCGTGGTCGACGGCGACTTCGCGATGCTCGAATCGGAACTGCAGAATGTACTCAAGGCGCTGCGTGCCGCGCACATCGATATCGTCGCCATCCATCAACACATGGCCAGCGAAGAGCCGCGCGTGCTCTTCCTGCATTTCTGGGGCATCGGGCGGACGCAGGATCTGGCCAAGGGGATCAAGGCGGCGCTCGACACGCAACGGCACTGACGCAAAAAGCGATGGTTCGCCGCGGGTTGCCGGCGCATTGCGCCGGCCCCGCGAAGACGGTCATTCGCGAATCGAAATCCACACCTTCGCAACGCCTACGGAGGACGATCATGACTGAGTATTCCGTTCAAGCGCGCCCGCATCGCGTGGCCGTCGGACTTCTGCTCTGCACCGCGGCGGCATGGTGCGGCACGGCAGCGGCGGCCAAGCTCCCGCTCGACGCCGTCGCCGACGTGCCTCTCCCCGGCGACACCTCGCGTTTCGACTACGAGAGCTACGACGCCGGCCGGCATCTGCTTTTCATCGCGCATCTCGGCGCCAGCGAAGTGCTGGCCTTCGATACGCGCAAACGGCAGATCGTCGCGCGCATTCCGTCGATCAGCCAGGTGCACGGCGTGCTCGCGATCCCCGAACTCGGGAAAGTCTATGCGTCCGCGACCGGCAACAACGAGGTGGTCGCGATCGACGAAGCCACGCTCAAAGTCGAAGCGCGCATCCCGGGCGGCGTCTATCCGGACGGCATGGCTTACGCGCCCGATGTGCACAAGCTCTACGTATCGGACGAGCACGGCGGCGGCGACACGGTGATCGACGTCGCGACAAACGCTCGGATCACTTCGATTCCTTTGGGCGGCGAAGTCGGCAACACGCAGTACGACAGCGGATCCAAACACATCTTCGCCAACGTGCAGACGCGCGGCCAGCTGCTGGAGATCGATCCGGCAACGGACCGCGTCGTGGCGCGGATCGATCTGCCCGGCGCCAAAGGCAATCACGGCCTGCTCATCGACCCGGCGTCGCACCGCGCCTATATCGCCTGCGAAGACAACGCCAAACTGCTCGTGCTCGACCTCGAAAGCAGGCACGTGCTCGAATCGTTCGACGTCGGCGCGGATCCCGATGTGCTGGCTTTCGATCCCGATCTCCATCTGCTCTATGTCGCCGGCGAGGCGGGCGTGGTTTCGATGTTCTCGACCGCCGACGGCAAGACCGCGAAGATCGGGGAAGCGCTGCTCGGACCGAACGCCCATGTGGTGGCCGTCGACCCGGCCACCCATCATGCGTATTTCCCCTTGAAGAATCTCGGCGGCAGGGGCGTACTGCGAATCATGGCGCCGAGCCGATGACGTCGCGTCCGCCGCGCCAAGGCGTCCTCCTCCGGGCGTAGATCCCGTCGTGCCGCCGCGCTCGTCGTCCGCGGCTCTCGGGAACCTCCGCGCTTCAACGCCGGTTCGGCCGCGCCAATTTTTCCGCGCCGAGGATTGCTTCGAGCGCCTCGGCCGACAGCAGCCCGCGCCGCAGCACGACGTGGCCGACGCTCAGGCCGGTCAGCTGGGCTTCGACGGCCACCTCGGTCGCCGCGACGTAGCCGATGTGCGGATTCAGCGCCGTGGCGATGCCGATCGAACTCGCCACCTGGTCACGCAGGCGGTCGACGTTGGCGCTGATTCCCGCCACGCAGTTCCTGGCCAGGGTTTCGCAGCCGTGACGCAGATGCGACAGGCTGCGGAAAAGGCTGAGCGCAATGATCGGCTCGAAGGCATTGAGCTGGAGCTGCCCCGATTGCGCGGCCAGCGTCACCGTCAGATCGTTGCCGATCACCTCGAAGGCGATCTGGTTGACGACCTCGGGGATCACCGGATTGATCTTGCCCGGCATGATCGAGGAACCCGACTGGCGCGGCGGCAGGTTGATCTCGCCCAGACCGGCGCGCGGCCCGGACGCGAGCAGGCGCAGGTCGTTGCAGACCTTTCCGAGCTTCACCGCGATGCGCTTCAAGGCACCGGACAGGTGCACGAACACCCCGCAGTCCTGCGTGGATTCGATCAGATCGGGAGCCGTGACCAGATCGATGCCGGTCAGCTCCGACAGCCGGCGGCGGACCAGATCGGCGTAGTCCGGATGCGAATTGATCCCGGTGCCGATCGCGGTCGCGCCGAGGTTGATCTCGCGCAGGAAGGCCATCGCCTCGCCCAGGCGCAGCATGTCCTCGTCCATCATCACCGCGTAGGTACCGAATTCCTGCCCGAGGGTCATCGGCACGGCGTCCTGCAGCTGGGTGCGGCCGACCTTGAGGAGGTCGGCGAATTCGTCGCGTTTGGCGGCGAAGGCGTCGCGCAGTTCCGCCATCGCCGCCAGCAGGGCCTGCGCCTGCGCCCAGGCCGCCAGCTTGAGCGCGGTGGGATAGACGTCGTTGGTGCTCTGGCCGAGATTGACGTGCTCGTTCGGATGCAGGCGGCGATAGTCGCCCTTGGCGCAGCCCATCGCCTCGAGCGCGCGGTTGGCGACGACCTCATTGGCGTTCATGTTGGTCGACGTGCCGGCGCCGCCCTGGATGACGTCGACGACGAACTGGTCGTGCAAGGCGCCGGCACGGATCTCCACGCATGCGGACACGATCGCGGCGACGCGCGGCGCGTCGAGCAGGCCGAGTTCGCCGTTGGCGAGCGCGGCGGCCTGCTTGATCGCCGCGAGCGCGCCGATCAAGGCCGGATGGCGGCCGATGCGTTCGCCGGTGATCGGAAAATTCTCGATCGCGCGCAGCGTATGCACGCCCCAGTACGCCTCGGCCGGCACTTCGCGGTCGCCGAGCAGATCGTGTTCGATTCGAAACGCCATTGCGCAAGCCCCTCTGGTACGGATCGACGACGTCAGGCCGGCAACAACGGAAAAGATCGAACCACGAAGAAGAGCGAATGGTCGGCTTCGACGTGGGCATACCCGCCTGCGCCCCATCGTGCCCGCCGATCGATCAACAAAATCAAAAGGCATCGCCACGAAGAATAGGGAAAGAACCCGATCTTCGTTCTATTTTTTCCTCGTGGCTTTTCTTCGTGCTCTTCGTCTTCTTCGCGGTTCAGGCATTGCTCCTGCTTTACCCCTGGCGCCCGTCAGCCCATCGATCGGCGCGCCTCAATCCAATCCACCCTGGCACAGGTATTTGATGTGCATGTATTCGTCGAGGCCGTAGCGCGAGCCTTCGCGGCCGTAGCCGGATGCCTTGATGCCGCCGAACGGCGCGGCTTCGGCGGAGATGGCGCCCTCGTTGATGCCGACCAGCCCCGACTCGAGCGCCGCGGACACTCGGGCGATGCGGCGCACGTCGCGGCTGTAGAAGTACGAGGCCAGTCCGTACGGAGTTCCGTTCGCCGCGGCGATCACCGCCGCCTCGTCGGCAAAGCGCGATACCGGCACGACCGGTCCGAACGTTTCCTCGCACGAACATTCCATCGACGCGGTCACGCCGGTCAGCACGGTCGGCTGGAAATAATTCGGCCCGAGCGCGGAAAGCCGCTCGCCGCCGGTGACGATGCGCGCGCCCTTGGCCAGCGCGTCGCGCACGTGGCGCTCCACCTTCTCCACCGCACGCGCATTGATCAGCGGCCCGATCTGCGATTGCGGATCGCTCGCCGGCCCGACTTTCAGCGCCGCCACGCGCTTCGCCACACGCTCGACGAAATCGTCGTGCACCGCGTCGTGCACGAAGACGCGGTTCGGGCACACGCAGGTCTGGCCGCCGTTGCGGAACTTCGACGCCATCAGCCCGTCCACCGCGGCGTCGAGATCGGCATCGTCGAAGACGATGAACGGCGCGTTGCCGCCGAGTTCGAGCGAGAGCTTCTTCAGCGTGCCGGCGCTCTCGCGCGCGAGGTGCCGGCCGACCGGCGTGGAGCAGGTGAAGGTGAGCTTGCGCACGCGCGCGTCGGCCAGCCAGACGTCGACGACGTCGGCCGCATGCGCGCGCGACGCGGTGACCAGGTTGAGCACGCCGGCCGGCACGCCGGCTTCCTCGGCGAGCCTGACCAGAGCGAGCGCGGTCAACGGC
>CBJLOV010000089.1:0-17047 GCA_966424745.1 uncultured bacterium | reverse complement strand
CCAATCTCGACACGTTCCGGGTCGACTACAACCGACTGACCGGGTCGATCCCGGCGCTGACGGATCTCGTTTATCTTTACAGTTTCAACGCCTCGCACAATCATTTATCCGGTTCCATTCCTTCGTTTCCGGTGTCGGACTGGCCCTATGGCGTGCGTGGTTTCGATGTCGGCTTCAACCTGCTGACGGGTAGCCTCCCCGCGCCGCCTCGGGGGTACGATTCGAGCCGATTCACCCTCTGCCCGAATTTGCTGACACGCACGGATTCGTCGGGCTGGGACGATCTGGCTCACAGCTACCCGTGGTATCGCTATTGCTTCGACGCCAAGGTCAATCTCAACCAGTTCGGACTTACCGGCTCTTGGTACAACCCGACGACCAGCGGCCAGGGATTCTTGCTCGAAGGGTTTCCGGATCTGTTCGGCGCCGGCCAGGGTCTCTTCTTCGGCAGCTGGTTCACCTTCGATCAAAGCAACAACCCGGTCCAGCAGCGCTGGTACAGCTTGCAGGGCAACATCGACAACGTGCTGCCCTTTGCCGACCTGGACATCTACACGGGGCTGGGCGGCAACTTCAATGCACCGCCGCGCGTTGCGCCGACCAAGGTCGGTACGGCGACGCTCGCGCTGTCCGATTGCGCCCACGCCACCCTGAGCTACAGCTTCATGGATTCGATGCCCAAAGGCACCGGCGTCATTCCGCTCACCCGGTTGAGCGGCAACACGCTTTGCGCGCCTGCCGGCGACAACGGCGCTGCGGCTTCGAATTTTCTGTTTTCCGGCGCCTGGTATGACCCGAACACGAGCGGGCAGGGCCTGCTGTTCGACGTGAATCCGGGATCGAATCTGCTGTTCGCGGCCTGGTACACCTATGCGCTGAATGGCACGCCGACGGGAGGGCAGGAAGGTCAGCGCTGGTTCGTGCTGCAGACGAACCAATTCGCTCCCGGGATGAACGCCATCAACGGCGTAGAAATCATGACGACGAGCGGCGGCTTGTTCGACGATCCGGCACCAACGACGCAGCAGCGCCATTTGGGTACGGCGAACATTGCCTTCCAAAGTTGCACCAGCATGACGGTGGCCTATCAATTCACCGCCGGCGAAAACGCGGGCAAGAGCGGGACCCTGGTTCTGACCCGCATTGGACCGCCGCCGGCCGGATGCGTCGTGCCGTAGCCGGCATCGCTCGAAGATCCGATCGCAGGACGAAAGGTGATGGGGTTTGCAGAAAAAGCGAGACGCAAGTCCGCTTGATTGCCCGGCGAAATATGCGATGTTGTACAGCGCAAGGATGAGCGCGGGGGCCGGCAGGGCATATCCATGTGGCCGGGCAGCGGGAATCAGGCGTGTAACGACGATGAGCGAAGTCACCCAACTTTTGCAGCGAACCAGCGCAGGAGACGAGGCTGCACGCGAGCCTTTGTACCGTCTGCTGTATCCGGAACTGATGCGCCTGGCGCGCAGCCATCTTGCGCGCGCGGGCACGCTCTCGCTCGACGCGCCGAGCCTGCTGCACGACGCCTATCTGCGCCTGACCTCCAGTCAATTGCTCCCCGACACGAACCGGCGCGTGTTCTTCGCCTACGCCTCGCGCGTCATGCGCAGCGTGATCGTCGATTACGTGCGTGAGCGCGGTGCGCAGAAGCGCGGCGGCGGCGCGCAGAACGTGACGTTGACGGCCGGTCTCGTCGAAACGATCTTCACCGAGCATTCCGTTTCCGACATCGAGCGCGCGCTGACCGCGCTCGAAAACCTCGATGCGCGCGCCTACCGCGTCGTCGAGATGCGCTATTTCGCCGGCCTCACCGAAGAGGACATCGCCGGCGTGCTCGACGTTTCCGTGCCGACGGTCAAACGCGATTGGCGCAAGGCGCGTGCCTTCCTCTACGGACAACTGTGCTGACCGTCACGCGGCGGCGGCAACGACGAGGGCCCGCGCGCGGCGCTTGATACGCGGCGCAGCGAAATTGCGTCTGAAGCGGGAAAGAAAGCGGCGGATTGCCCTTGGGGAGGCGAAGTGACCGGCGATATTTCCAGCGACGAAGCAAACTCGCGCGACTCGTGGCAGGAGGCGATGCGCGTCTTCGACGACTGGGCGGACGCAGATGCGCCGAGGCAGGCCGACATCGTCGCGCAGCTTGCCGCGCGCGACGCCGCGGCGCATGCCCATCTGCTCGAGCTGATCGCGGCCGACCGCGAGGCGGAAGGCAGGCATTTTCTCGCCGCCGACGCGATCGGCGATGCGCAGCCGCTCGGCGACGAAACGCCGCCGCCCGACCTCTCCGGCGAGCGCATCGGCGCATGGCGCCTGCATCACCTGCTCGGCGCCGGCGGCAGCGGCCAGGTCTGGCTCGCCACGCGCTGCGACGGGCTGCACGTCGGCCAGGCCGCGATCAAACTGCTGCGCGGCGCGACCAGCGACAGGCAGGCGCAACAGCGCTTCGCCCGCGAGGGGCGCCTGCTCGCGCGCCTGCAGCATCCGCATATCGCACGCCTGCTCGATGTCGGCGAGACCGGGCAGGGGCAGCGCTACCTCGTGCTCGAGCACGTCGACGGCGAGCGCGTGGATCATTGGTGCGACCGCCATCTCGCCGACATCGAAACGCGCCTGCGCCTGTTCCTGCAGGTGTGCGACGCGGTGGCCTATGCGCACGCGAACCTGATCGTGCACCGCGACCTCAAGCCCTCGAACATCCTCGTCGACGCGAGCGGCGCAGCGAAACTGCTCGACTTCGGCATCGCCAAGCTGCTCGACGACGAAGAGGGAACGGAGGAGACCAGAGAGCTGACCCGCGTCGGCGGCGCGGTGTTCACTCCCGAGTATGCCGCGCCGGAACAGTTCGGCGGCGAACGCGCGACGGCGGCGACCGACGTCTATTCGCTCGGCATCGTGCTCTATCTCCTGCTCAGCGGGCGTCGTCCCTACGGCGACTGCAACGGCACACCGGGGCAGTGGGCGCGCACGATCTCCGGCAGCGAGCCGCGGCGCCTGTCGCTCGCCGCGATCGATCGGGACGAGGACACCGAGCGCCGCGCGCATGCGCGCGGCGCAACGCCCGAGCAGCTGCGGCGCAGCCTGCGCGGCGATCTGGAAACGATCCTCGCGCGCGCGATCAAGAAGGATCCCGCCGAGCGCTATCCGACGGTACAGGCGTTCGCCGACGACGTGCGCCGCTATCTGCGCCATCAGCCGATCCGTGCGCGCGCCGACAGCGCCTGGTACCGGGCGCGCAAATTCGTGCGCCGGCATCGCGTCGGCGTCGCGGTGAGCGCGCTGGCCGTGCTCGGTGCGGCCGTCGGCGTGCTCGGCGTGCTGCGCGCCGAACGCGTCGCCGTGCGTGAAGCCACGCGCGCGCAGGCGGTGGAACAATTTCTGATCGGCCTGTTCCAGGAAGCCGACCCGGTGCACGCGCAAGGCGAGAAGCGCACGGTCGGCGATTTGCTCGAGCGTGGCGAGAAGAATTTGCAGACGAAACTCGACGACGAACCGAGAACCAAATTGGACTTGCTCGGCGCGCTCGGCAACATCTACGACCAGCTCGGCAATGGCCCCAAGGCCATCTCGCTGGTGCAAGCCGCGTATGTTCTTGCAGCGCGCGAATTCGGCGCGGACAGTCTCGAAGCCGGCGACGCATTGGCGAATCTCGCCGACGTGCAGAAAGGAGCAAGCGATCTCTCCGCCGCGGAAAAGAGTTATCTGCAGGCGCGCGACATCCTGCGCCGCTATGCCGGCCAGCGCGCGAAGGCGCTCGCCCTGCTCGATGCGCACCTGGGCTTCGTCTATCTGCAGACCAACCGGAGCGATGCGGCGCTTGCGCAATACACGATCGCGCTGCCGCAGATCGAAAAATTCTTCGGCGCGCAGAGTTGGGAGCTGGCCAACGAGAAGTCGCTGCTCGCCAGCCTGTATTCGGAGATGAATCGGCCTGCCGATGCGGCGGCGCTCTACGCCGAGCTTGGACCGCTGCTCGACGGCGCGTCGCCCGAGCATGCGCTCGACGCGGCGGTGATCCGCGGCAACGAAGGGTACGTCCTCATGAAGCTCGGGCGCACCGCGGAATGCGAAGCGGTGCTGCGCAAGGCGGTCGCCGAATACGATCGCCTCGCCGGACCCGACAACAACTACGCCGTCGCCGCGCTGCGCACGCTCGGCTATGCGCAGGTCGAAGTCGGCGAATACGCCAAGGCGGCCGCGACGTTCGCCGAGGTCGCCGCTCGAGCGCGGCGCGCATTCGGCGCGGAGACCGGCGAATACGCGCTCAACGAATCGTTTCGTGCAGGACCGCTGCTGATGACCGGCCACGCCGAGGAAGCCGTGGCGGCGATGCGCAACGCCGTCGACGTCGCGCAGAAAAAGTCCGGGCTGACCGCGGCGGAACAGCGCGGCGTCGAGCGTCGTTACGCACTGGCCCTGATCTGGAACGACAAGCCGAAAGAAGCGCTCGATATCCTCAACAAGCTTGCCGCGTTCGAGCGCGAGAACAAGGAGCCGGTGTTCAAGCTCGCTTCGACCCTGATGTATCTGGCCGGCGCGCAGTCGGCGCTGGCCCGGTTCGCCGACGCGCGTGTCAGCGCGCACGAAGCGGCCGAGATCTACGCCGGCCTGAGCCGGCGCAGCGACGCGGGCATCGTGCAGCTGACCGAGGCGTTGGCCGTTTCCGGGCAAGGTTTCAGCGCGGAGGCGCTCGCCCTGGTCGACACCGCCGAGGCGAACCTGATGACCCGCTACGCGGCCGACAGTCCGAAACTGTTGCTGGCGAGCGTCGTGCGCGCGCAGATTCTGCGTGCGGCCGGGCGCGAGGGCGATGCCGCCGCGGTCGGCGAATCCGCGCGCTCGGCACTCCGGCAGCGCGTCGGCGTCGAGCTGCCGGAGCGCCTGGTGATGCTGTTCTGAACTTCGTCGCCCGCGCCGTGCATTCAGGCGCGCCGCGGCGAACATGGACGTCCGCGCACGAGCGACCTCGCACGCGGTGAGACGGTCGGCGAACTACAATGCCGGCATGGCGAAAAACAAAACAGCGTACGTCTGCAATCAATGCGGGGCCGAATACGGCAAGTGGCAGGGGCAATGCGAATCCTGCGGCGCATGGAACACCTTGTCCGAATTCGTCGTCGAACCGGCGGCGAAGAACGGCGCGGTACGGCGTACCGGCTACGCGGGCGCGGGCGAGGCGGCCAGGGTCGTCCCGCTGACCGAGGTGGCGGCGGAGGCCGAGACGCGCGTGCGCATCGGTATCGGCGAACTCGACCGCGTGCTCGGCGGCGGGCTGGTCGAGGGCTCGGTCGTGCTCGTCGGCGGCGATCCCGGCATCGGCAAGTCGACCCTGCTGCTGCAGACGCTCGGCGCGCTCGGCGCCGGCCTGCGCACGCTGTACGTTTCCGGCGAGGAGTCGCTGGCGCAGATCGCGGCGCGCGCGCAGCGGCTGGGGTTGCCGCTCGAGCCCTTGCGCTGCCTGGCCGAAACCTGCGTCGAGCGCATCGTCGAAAACACACAGAAGGACACGCCGCGCGTGCTCGTGATCGATTCGATCCAGACGATCTGGACGGAGACGCTGACCGCGGCGCCCGGCTCGGTGGGCCAGGTGCGCGAATCGGCCGCGCGCCTGGTGCGCTACGCGAAGGAGACCGGCACGAGCATCTTCCTCGTCGGCCACGTGACCAAGGAGGGCGGCATCGCCGGGCCCAGGGTGCTCGAGCACATGGTCGACGCGGTGCTGTACTTCGAGGGCGAAACCGGCTCGCGCTTCCGCGTGCTGCGCGCGTTCAAGAACCGCTTCGGCGCAGTCAACGAGCTCGGCGTGTTCGCGATGGGCGACAAGGGACTGCGCGAAGTGCCGAATCCGTCGGCGATCTTTCTTTCCACGCACAGCGCGCCGACGCCGGGCAGCGCGGTGATGGTCACGCGCGAAGGCACGCGGCCGCTGCTCGTCGAGGTGCAGGCGCTGGTCGACCAGTCGTCCCTGGGCAATCCGCGCCGCGTCGCGCTCGGTCTGGAGCAGAACCGTTTGTCCATGCTGCTCGCCGTGCTGCATCGGCATGGCGGCGTGGCGGTGTACGACCAGGACGTGTTCGTCAACGTCGTCGGCGGCATCCGCGTGCAGGAAACCGCCGCCGACCTGCCGACGCTGCTCGCCGTGCTGTCGAGCTTCCGCGACCGGCCGCTGCCGGAGAAACTCGTCGCGTTCGGCGAGGTCGGCCTGTCCGGCGAAATCCGCCCGGTTCCGAACGGCGAGGAGCGCCTGCGCGAAGCGGCGACGCACGGATTCCTCAAGGCGATCGTGCCGAAGGCGAATGCGCCGAAGAAGGCGAAAATGGGAGACATGGAAATCGTCGCTGCCGATCGCCTGAGCGAGGCCCTGGATCAGGCCCGCTGAGCCAAGATGCACTGAGGCCGGAGCACTCTGCGGACGCACGCCGGCGCGCCGGTGTCGTCGCCTACGTCGAAGCGGCCGCCGGTTCAGCGCGAGCAGAGGGCGTCATCTCCATACGCCCGGCGGTCGCGCGGCGCCGCGAACGCGGATCACGTCCTGCCGAGCAGGAAATTCTTCGGTACGACGGCATGATTGCGGCGCTCGTCCTTCGCCGCATGGACAAAGGTGACGCAATGCTGGGCGAAAGACGATCGATCAGGATGCGGTGACCGTTGCACTTGTCGGCGGCGTCGTCGACGCGTTTGGTCGCGATCTGCCGTCGGCACGCGGCCGGCCGCGATTCACGGCACGCGTTTCAGCACCACTTCGAGCACGAAGCGGCTGCCGAAGAACGCGAGCAGCAGCAGTACCATGCCGGCGAGCGTGAGCTGCACCGCGCGGCGGCCGCGCCAGCCGTAGCGCCAGCGGCCGAACAGCAGGGCTCCGAAGACGATCCACGCGGCGATCGACAGAATGGTCTTGTGCGCCAGATGCTGGTCGAACAGGTTGGTGACGAAGAGCAGGCCGGTGATCAGGGTCAGGGTCAGCAGGACGAAGCCGGCACCGATCAGGCGGAACATCAGCGCTTCGGTCAGGGTCAGCGGCGGCAGGGTGCGCACGATGCCGTCGAAGCGCCGCGCGTGCAGCGCGCGTTCCTGCAGGGCGAGCAGGATCGCGAGCAGCGCCGCGATGCTGAGCACGCTGTAGCCGAGCAGGGCGAAGATCGCGTGCAGCTTGATCTGCCATTCCAGGGTCATGGGCTGCGTCGACGGCGCGAGAAAAGCGTCGATGCCGAGCAACAGCGATGCCAGCGGAAACACGATGACGCCGAGCGTCGCCACCGGCCGGTTGAGATTGACGATCAGGCACAGCGCGGCGATGCAGGCCCCGACCAGGGACAGCGCCGCGAAGAAATGCAGATCGACTCCGCCGCGGTGGGCGCCGAACAATTCCACGAAATGGAGGACCACGGCCAGCGTGCCCAGGCCGAGCCCGACCGCGCGCGGCTGGGCCGCGCGATGCAGCAGGGGCAGGGCGAGGATCGTCGCCGCAGCCAGATAGAGCGTCGTGGCGACCAGCGTGAGCAGGATGGTTGGCATGCGCCAAGTGTCGCATATCGCCGCGGCCATGCCACGCCGGACCCGGGTCCGCAGCGCGGGCTGTCCACCGACTCGCGGCGGCTGCGTTGTTTCGCCGCAGGAGGATGCCGTCATGACCTTGCCCTTGCGGTTGCTCGTTCTTGCGCCGTTGCTGGTCGCGGCCGCGCCGGTCGTCGCGCAGAAGCATGTCGACGTGGCGCGCGCCGACGGCGCCTCGGTGCCTCTCGCGGTTTATGAACCGGTCGCGGCCGCCAAGGGCTGCGCGCCGCTCGCGCTGATCTCGCACGGCGCCGGCGGCGGCGAACGCGGCCTGCGCTATCTGGGCGACGCGTTCGCGCGCGACGGCTGGCGCGCCGTCGTGGTCGGCCATCGCGAAAGCGGGCTCGGTCCGCTTGCCGCGGATATCCGCACCGACGGTTTCAAGCGCGGCATCGCCGACCTGATCACCAACGCCGATGCCTACAAGGCGCGCTTCATGGACATCGATGCGGCGCGCGCCTGGTCGGACAAGAGCTGCAAGGCGCCGTTCAGCGCACTGATCGGCCATTCGATGGGCGCGATCACGGTCATGCTCGAAGCCGGCGCGACGAACAAGATCGGCATCCGGGGCGGGGGCGGGTTCGACGCCTATGTCGCGTTGTCGCCGGAAGGCCCGGGAGCGGTGTTTCCCGCGGGCGCCTGGCAGCCGATCCGCGCGCCGATGCTGCTGGTCACGGGTACGCGCGACCGCGGCCTCGAAGGCGACTACGCCTGGCGCATGCAGGCCTACGACGGCCTCGCGCCGGGCTGCCGCTGGCTGGCCGTCATCGACGGCGCGAGCCATATGGATTTCGGCGGCCTGCGCAGCGCGAACGCGCGCGCCGAAGGCGCAACCGCAACGCTGGCGACGCGCTATCTCGACGGCCTGCGCGCCGGGCGCTGCGCTTCCGCGCCGAAGCTCGACGGGGTCGTCCTGCGCACCAAGTAGCCCGGGCGGGATCGGGACGGCGAAGCCGCCGGCGTCCGTCCTGCCGCGGCTTCAGGCCGGTGCGTCGCTCGCGGCCACGGCCGCGGTCTATCGAACGGCGGCGGGAAATTGCCGCCGCCGCGCCGCCGCGGCGGGCCTTCCGCCGTATTGTCGGTATAATTCGCGGCCCTGAATCGTTTCGATTGACCGGTCATGTTCGAATCCCTGAGCCAACGCCTTTCCTCCACGATCGAACGCCTGCGCGGCCGCGCGCGGCTGACCGAGGCGAACATCCGCGAGGCCCTGCGCGAGGTGCGCATCGCCCTGCTCGAGGCGGACGTGGCGCTGCCCGTCGTGCAGGCGCTGATCCAACGCATCCAGGTGCGCGCGGTTGGCCAGGACGTGATGAAGAGCCTCACTCCGGGGCAGACCCTGATCAAGGTCGTCCGCGACGAGCTGACCGCGGTGATGGGCACGGTCAACACCGACCTGAACCTGGCCGCTGCGCCGCCGGCGATCGTGCTGATGGCCGGCCTGCAGGGCGCGGGCAAGACCACCACGGTGGCCAAGCTGGCGAAGTTCCTCAAGGACCGCAAGAAGAAAAAAGTCATGGTCGTCAGCGCCGACGTCTACCGTCCGGCCGCGATCGAGCAGCTGCGCACGCTGGCCGAGCAGGTCGACGTGCTGTTCCATCCGAGCACGGGCGACCAGGATCCCATCGCGATCGCCCAAGGCGCGCTCGACGCGGCGAAGAAGAACTTCGCCGACGTGCTTCTGGTCGACACCGCCGGCCGCCTGGCGATCGACCAGGAGATGATGAACGAGATCAAGGCGCTGCACGTGGCGCTGAATCCGATCGAAACCCTGTTCGTGGTCGATGCGATGACCGGTCAGGACGCGGCGAACACGGCCAAGGCCTTCGCCGAAGCGCTGCCGCTGACCGGTGTCGTGCTGACCAAGACCGACGGTGACGCGCGCGGCGGCGCGGCGCTCAGCGTGCGCTACGTCACCGGCCGGCCGATCAAGTTCATCGGTGTGAGCGAGAAGCCGGACGGCCTCGATGCGTTCTATCCGGACCGTATCGCCCAGCGCATTCTCGGCATGGGCGACGTGCTCTCCCTGGTCGAGCAGGTCGAGCAGAACGTCGACAAGGAAAAAGCCGCCAAGCTCGCCGAGAAGGTGATGAAGGGCAAGCGCTTCGACATGAACGACATGCGCGACCAGCTCCAGCAGATGATCAGCATGGGCGGCCTCGCCTCGCTGATGGACAAGCTGCCCGGCGTCGGCAACCTGCCCGACAGCGTGAAGTCGAAGGTCAACGACAAGGAAATCCATCGCATGATCGCCATCGTCAACTCGATGACGAAGAAGGAACGCCGCCACCCCGATCTGCTCAACGGTTCGCGCCGCGCGCGCATCGCCAGGGGCTCGGGTACGCAGCCCGCCGACGTCAACCGCCTGCTCAAGCAGTACATGCAGATGGAGAAGATGATGTCGAAGATGGGCTCGGGCGGCATGAAGGGCCTGATGCGGCAGATGGGCGCGGCGATGCGCGGCATGGGCGGCGGCGGTCTGCCGCCGGGCGGCATGATGCGCTGAGCGTCGAGCAGGCGCGGTGGCTGCGAACGAACTCGTTTCGATCGAACTCAAGGCCTTCGTGCCGGCGCGCGATTTCGAGCTGTCGAAGCGTTTTTATCAGGCGATCGGCTTCGAGCTGGTATGGGGCGATGAACATCTCGCCGGTTTCTGCCACGGCCCGTCGCGGTTTCTGCTGCAGAATTTCTACGTACGCGAATCCGCAGAGAACCTCATGCTGCATCTGCTCGTTGAGCAGGTCGACGCATGGTGGGAGCGCATCGTGCCCGCTGCGCGCGAGTTCGGCATCACGGTCGACCCTCCCGAAGACCGGCCCTGGGGGCTGCGCGACTTTGTCCTGTTCGACCCGAGCGGCGTGCTCTGGCGCATCGGTGAACCGATGCGTTGATCGTCGGGTTTCGGCACGATCGATTCATTCGGCGGCGACGACCGTGCCCTGGTGAAAGACGATTTTCCAGCCCTGCTCCGTCCTGCGCCATATCGTCGCGCGGCGCGTGAGGCGATCTCCCTGGCGCAGCGTATAGGTGAGCAGGTAGTTGCCGGCGGCGATCTCGGCGCAGCGGAAGTCGCTCGTTTCCCACTGGTCCGGCGGCGGCTCGCGCCACCGCTCTTCGAGCACGTCGAGCACGTATTCGCGTGAATAGCGGCGCCCCGAGGCGCCGACCTCCCAGAACGCGTCGTCCATCATCGCGGCGAAGTCCGCGCGCGTCGTGCCGAACTCGGGACGATGGAAAATCGGTTCGCGCTGCCGGAGTTCCTCGAGCACGGTTTCATTTTCCATCGCGGTCGCGGGCCGGGGTTCCATGATCGCCTCGAGAAACGGGAACGGGGGATCGTTGGCTATTCGGCATGGCCGCGTCAAGCCCGGCATGGGCGCCCGGGCTTCGAATTCTGTAATAGTGCATTATTACATTGATCTGGTCGGAGTCCTCTGTTAGCATGCCCGCATGAAACGCAGACAGATCGACCCGGAAACCACGAACGAGTCGGCCGAGGACAACCTCTGCCGCGCGTTGCTGTCGATGCGCGGCATCGGCGAAATGCGCTCGTTCCTGCGCGACCTGTGCACGCCGGCGGAGCTCGAGGCGTTGATCGACCGCTGGCGCGTGGTGCCGTACCTGCTCGACGGCATGGCCTATCGCGAAATCCACGACCGCACCGGGGTCAGCGTGACGACGATAGGGCGCGTGGCCCGCTTTCTCGCCCAGGGCAACGGCGGCTACCGCGCGGCGGTCGAGCACCACGCGGTGCCCTCGCTGCGCAAGCGTGGACGGCCTCCGGGAACCGCCGCCAAGAAATCCGTTTGAGTGGGACGGGCGGGCAGGACGCCCGCCTCTCTTTCTCGCCATCGGGACAAGATAAAGATGACTACGACGAAAAATCGTGACCGCCTGCGCATTGCGATCCAGAAATCCGGACGCATGGCCGACGTGTCGCAAGACCTGCTCGCACGCTGCGGCCTCAAATTCCGCCAGAGCCGCGACAAGCTGTTCTGCTTCGGCGAGAGCATGCCGATCGACCTGCTGCTCGTGCGCGACGACGACATCCCGGGCCTGATCGCCCAGGGCGTCTGCGACCTCGGCATCGTCGGCCGCAACGTGCTCGCCGAGCAGGCGCTGGCGGCGCGCGCGGGCGGCGAGGTGGCGCCGGCATCCGAACTGCGCCCGCTCAATACCAGCCGCTGCCGCTTGTCGATCGCGGTGCCGCAGGAGATGGAATACGAGAATCCGCAGCAACTGCAGGGCATGCGCATCGCCACCTCGTATCCGGCCCTGCTCGGCGACTGGCTGACGCGCAACGGGGTCGAGGCCAAGGTCGTGTTCCTGGCCGGTTCGGTCGAGATCGCGCCGCGCCTCGGCACGGCCGACCTGATCTGCGATCTCGTCTCCAGCGGCGCGACGCTCGCGGCGAACCAGTTGAAGGAGGCGGTCGTGCTGCTCGACAGCGAAGCCGTGGTCGCCGGCCCCGAGGAAGCGCCGCTCGACGAGCGCGGCGAGCTGCGCGAGCTGCTGCTGCGCCGGATCGACGGGGTGATCCAGGTGCGCGAGTCCAAGCTGATCATGCTGCACACCGCGCGCGCCCAGGTCGAGACCATCCGCAAGATCCTGCCGAATGCGCAGACGCCGACCCTGCTGCCGATCGAAGGCAGTCCCGACCAGGTCGCGCTGCAGGCCGTGTGCTACGGCGCGATCACGTGGACGCATCTGGAGGACATGAAGCGGGCGGGCGCAAGTCAGCTTTTGGTATTGCCGGTGGAGAAGATCCTCGCATGAGCACGTCATTGGAATCGGCGCGGTCGCGCCCCGCGGATCTGCCGATCCTCGAATGGTCCGTCCTCGACGCGGCCGCGCGGCGTGCCGCATTGCGGCGCCCGACGCAGGAACGCGGTGAAGAGCTGGGCTCCGCGGTGGCGCGCATCCTCGACCAGGTGCGTGCCGATGGCGATGCGACCCTGCGTGCCCTGACCCGGCGCTACGACGGCTGCGAGCTGGCGACGTTCGCGGTGAGCGACGCCGAATTCGCCGCGGCCGAAGCCGGCCTCGATGCGTCGCTGAAGCAGGCGATCCTCGAAGCGAAGTCGCGCATCGAAGCCTTTCATCGCGCCGGCGCGCCGCAGCCGGTGACGGTCGAGACCGCGCCGGGCGCGGTGTGCGAACGCGTGACGCGGCCGATCGCGCGCGTCGGTCTGTACGTGCCCGCGGGCAGCGCGCCGCTGCCGTCGACCGCGCTGATGCTCGGCGTGCCGGCGCAGATCGCGCAGAATCCGCAGGTCGTGCTGTGCACGCCGGCGGGCAAGGACGGCCGCGCCGATGCGGCCGTGCTCTACGTCGCTTCGTTGTGCGGCATTCGCAGCGTGTTCAAGCTCGGCGGTGCGCAGGCGATCGCGGCGATGGCGTTCGGCACGGAGTCGGTTCCCGCGTGCGACAAGCTGTTCGGCCCGGGCAATTCCTACGTCACCGAGGCGAAACGCCAGGTGTCCGCGTTGGCCGACGGACCGGCGATCGACATGCCGGCCGGGCCGTCCGAAGTGCTCGTGATCGCCGACGCCGCCGCGAACCCCGAGTTCGTCGCCGCCGATCTGCTCTCGCAGGCCGAGCACGGCCCGGATTCGCAAGTGCTGCTGCTGTCCGACGACCGCGCCGTGCTTGCGGCCGTGGGCGCGGCGCTGGCGCGCCAGCTCGCCCTGCTGCCGCGCGCGGACATTGCCGCCGTCGCGCTGTCGAAGAGCCGCCTGATCCGCGTCGAATCGCTGAGCGAGGCGCTGGCGATCAGCAACGAGTACGCGCCCGAACACTTGATCCTCAACGTGCGCGAACCGCGCGCACTGCTGCCGTCGGTGGTGAACGCCGGTTCGGTGTTCCTCGGGCCCTGGTCGCCCGAAGCCGTCGGCGACTACTGCAGCGGCACCAACCACGTGCTGCCGACCTACGGCTATGCGCGTGCCTGGAGCGGCGTTTCGGTGGCGAGCTTCGTCAAGCAGATCACCGTGCAGGAACTGTCCGCGGACGGCCTGCGCGCGATCGGCCCTTCGGCGGCGACGCTGGCGCGCGCCGAGCGCTTGAACGCGCACGAACGCGCCGTGACCCTGCGTCTCGACGCTTTGGGCGTCTGATTGCGGCGGACGGGAAAACGAAAAGAGTGAACCACGGAGAACACAGAGAAAGAGCAAGCAAAGCGGTTGCGGTACGGCTGTTCAAAGAGGCTCCCGAACAAGGTTTCGAGAGCTCTTTTTGACCGGCGTTTTGCCTGCTCCGTGTTCTCCGTGTTCTCCGTGGTTCAATCCCGATTCTTTCCGCTGGAAATTTGAAGTAAGTGAGTTAGCAAAGTGACCTTGAAGATATTAGAACGCGCGCGGCCCGAGATTCTGGCCCTGCAACCCTATTCGTCCGCACGCATGGAAGCGGGCCACGCGACGATCATGCTCAACGCGAACGAATCGCCGTGGGCGCCGGCAGGCGACGACGGTTCGGAGTTGAACCGCTATCCCGAACCGCAGCCCGCCGCGCTGCGCGCGCGCCTGGCCGAGTTGTACGGCGTCGCCGCCGATCAGGTGCTGGCGGGGCGCGGCAGTGACGAGGCGATCGATCTGGTCGTGCGCGCCTTCTGCCGCGAAGGCAGGGACACGATCCTGGTTTCGCCGCCGACCTTCGGCATGTACGCGGTCGCCGCGCGCACCCAGGGCGCGGCGGTGATCGAGGCGCCGCTCGGTGCGGACTTCGGGCTCGACGCCGAAGCGCTGCTGGCAAGGGTCACCGACTCGACCAAGCTCGTCTTCGTCTGCTCGCCGAACAATCCGACCGGCGCCCTGGTGCCGGCGGCGACGATCGAACGCCTGGCATCCGCGCTGCACGACCGCGCACTCGTCGTCGTCGACGAGGCGTATCTCGAATTTGCCGGCGCGGCGCCGAGCGCGACCGCGCTGCTGGCGCGGCACGACAACATCGCCGTGCTGCGCACCCTGTCGAAGGCCTATGCGCTCGCCGGCGCCCGCGTCGGGACGCTGATCGCGCACGCGGACATCGTCGCCCTGTTGCGGCGGATTCAGGCGCCGTATCCGCTGCCGGCGCCGTGCGTCGCCGCGGCGCTGTCGGCGCTGTCGGCGCAGGGCGTCGCGCAGGCGCGCGAACGCATCGCCGTCCTGCTCGGCGAGCGCGATCGTCTCGCGCGCGCGTTACCGGCCGCGGCCGGCGTGCTCGCGGTGTATCCGTCGGCGGCGAATTTCCTCTGCGTGCGTTTTGCCGATGCGCAGAAAACCTACCGTGCGCTGCTCGCGCTCGGCATCGTCGTGCGCGACGTGAGCCGCTATCCGGGGCTCGCCGATTGCCTGCGCATCACCGTCGGCACGCCGCGCGAGAACGCGGCCGTGCTCGGCGCACTCGGACTGCAGGAGGCCGTGGCATGAGCGCGCGCAAGCTCCTGTTCGTCGACCGCGACGGCACCCTGATCGTCGAGCCGTCCGACTACCAGATCGACGCGTACGAGAAGCTCGCCCTGGTCGAGAACGTGATCCCGGCGCTCGCGCGCATCGTCGCCGCCGGCTACGAACTGGTGATGATCACCAACCAGGACGGCCTGGGCACCGACCGTTTCCCGCAGCACACATTCGAAGGTCCGCACGCGCTGCTGCTGCGCATCTTCGCCTCCCAGGGCATCCAGTTCCGCGAGGTGCTGATCGATTCGAGTTTCGCCCACGAAGGCCGCGATACGCGCAAGCCGGGAATCGGGCTCGTGCGCCACTATCTGGCCGACGACGGCTGGAGCCGCGCGCAGTCGGCGATGGTCGGCGACCGCGAGACCGATGCGCAGTTCGCCGCGAACCTCGGCATCCGCTGCTTCCGCCTCGATACCGGCGAGTGGGACTGGGACGCGATCGCGCACGAACTGTGCAACGCCCCGCGGCGCGCCTCGGTCCAGCGCAACACGAAGGAGACCCGCATCAGCGTGCAGGTCGATCTCGACCGCACCGCCGAGCCGATGGTGAACACCGGCCTGGGCTTCTTCGACCATATGCTCGAACAGATCGGCAAGCACGGCGGCTTCGCGCTGAGCCTCACCTGCCAGGGCGACGTGCATATCGACGAGCACCACACGATCGAGGACTGCGCGCTCGCGCTGGGCTCGGCCCTGCGCAAGGCGCTCGGCGACAAGCGCGGCATCGGCCGCTACGGCGATGCCGCGGAAGGCGGGAGCGCGGCCCCCGATGCCCAGCCGACGACCCTGGTCCTGCCGATGGACGAAACGATCGCGCGCGCCGCGCTCGATCTTTCCGGGCGCGCGTATTTCGTTTTCGAGGGGAGCTTCCCGCGCGACCGCATCGGCGACATGCCGACCGAACTCGTGCCGCACTTCTTCCGCTCGCTGTGCGACACGCTCGGCGCGAACCTGCATCTGGCCGTGCGCGGCGACAACGCGCATCACATGGTCGAAGCCTGCTTCAAGTCGGTCGCCCGCGCGCTGCGCACGGCGCTGCGGCGCGAGGGTTCCGATCTGCCCAGCACCAAGGGAGCGCTGTGATGGCGAAGGTCGTCCTCATCGACGCCGGCGGCACGAATATCGGCTCGGTGCGCTATGCGCTCGACCGCCTCGGCGTCGACGCGCCGCTGTCGAGCGACGCGGCCGAGATCCGCGCGGCGACGCACGTGATCCTGCCCGGCGTCGGCGCGGCGGCGCCCGGCATGGCGCGGCTGCGCGAAACCGGGCTCGTCGAGGTGGTGCGCGGTCTCGCCCAGCCCGTGCTCGGCGTCTGCCTCGGCATGCAGCTTCTGTTCGAACACTCGGAAGAGAGCGACACGTCCTGCCTCGGTTTGATCCCGGCGAATCTGCGGCTGTTCGCGAGGAACGATCGTCTGCGCGTGCCGCACATGGGCTGGAACTCGCTGCGGGTCGAGCGTTCGAGTCCGCTGCTGCATGGGATCGATACGGGCGCGTTCGCCTATTTCGTGCACAGCTATGCGGCACCGGTGGGCGACTACACGCTCGCCAGCTGCGACTACGGGGGCGCGTTCTCGGCCGTGGTCCAGCACCGCAACTTCTACGGCGCGCAATTCCATCCCGAGCGCTCGGCTGCCGTCGGTGCGAAGCTGCTGCAGAATTTCATTTCCTTGTAAGAGCGGTTTGGACGCGGATTGACGCGGATAAAAGCGGATAGAACCAGCAAAACATTCCGCCGATTTTCTTTATCCACGATCATCAGCGTCAATCCGCGTCCAATTTCTTCCTGAAATCCCATAACCCTGCCATGGAAATCATCCCCGCCATTGATCTGCGCGCCGGTCGCGTCGTTCGCCTCAAGCAGGGCGACTATGCGCAGGAGACGCGCTACCCGTTCGATGCCTGCGAACTCGCGGCCGATCCTTGCAAGAGCGTTTTGGACGCGGATTAACGCGGATAGAACCAAAACAAAACATTTCATCGATTCTCTTTATCCGCGATCATCCGCGTCAATCCGCGTCCAATTTCTTCCTGAAATCCCATAACCCTGCCATGGAAATC
>CBJLOV010000088.1:0-17114 GCA_966424745.1 uncultured bacterium | reverse complement strand
TCTTCGTGCCCTGCTGCTGGCCGAAGAAGAAGTTGAACATGCCCTGTTCGTTGAGGCCGGTGTACGACTCGTGCACCCAGTACACCGAGCGGCCGACCGAGGCGTCCCAGCTCAGCTTGTCGTTGAAGATCGTGCCCTTGATGCCGGCGTGGACGTCCCAGTTCTGTTCGCGATCGTAGGTGTTGGCCTGGGTGCCCATCTCCTGCGCGGTGAGCTGGCGGAAATATCCCCACGAGCTGTTCGCGTTGCCGATGATCTGGCCGGTCGTGTTGTCGTAGAAGCCGTTCGGCAATCCGCCCATCGCGTAGAGGAAGGGCAGCTGCGTGTTCGAAATGCCGGTGGTGCGGTAGATCGAAGCCGAACCGTAGACCTGCCAGCCGTTGGCGAGGTTGTAGCTGCCGTAGACGTAGGCGTCCTTGTCGTCGCGGCCCGGCGTCAGCACCCAATCCTTGAACAGCGCGTTCTGCGCGCAGTAGGCGCCGGACGGGCTGTTCTGCACGCGGTAGTACTTGTTGAAGCCGTCCTGCGTGCAGGCGCCGTTCGGGCCCTGGATGTAGTTTCCGGTGCCGTTGTCCTGCAGAACCATGGCCGGATAGGACTGATAACCGTACTGGCGGGCGACGGTATTCCATGCGCCGTAGCCGGCGTCCGATTCCGCGTCGGTATAGGGGCGGTCGCGGCCGAACAGCGCGCTGCGATGCATCCTCTCGAAGCTGTAGACCACGTTCCAGTTGTCGCCGCTGCGGCCGCCGACCCAGGTGAAGTCGCCGAAGTTGCGTTGGCCGCGTTCGGAACGACCGGCCTGCAGCGAGAACTCGTCGCCGACGTAGTTTTTCTTGAGAATGATGTTGATCACGCCCGCGATCGCGTCGGAACCGTAGATCGCCGACGCGCCGGTGTAGAGAATCTCGACGCGGTCGATCATGCCGGCCGGGATATTGTTCGCGTTCTGGAAGGTGTAGCTGTTCGCGCCGCCCTGCGACGGTTGCGGATAATCGGCGACGCGGCGGCCGTCGATCAGCAGCAGGGTGCGATTGGCGCCGAGGCCGTGCAGGTTGAGCTGGCGGGCGTTGACGGTGGTGCTGCCCCAGCTCGGCGGCGTTTCCGCGCGGAACGATTGGGTCAGCGAGTTCATCACCTCATAGACGGTGGTGAAGCCCTGGGCCTTGATCGTGTCCGCGGTGAGTACCGTGACCGGTGTCGGGCCTTCGATCTCTGCGCGCGCGATGCGCGAGCCGGTGACGACGACCTTTTCCAGTTCGGCGGTTTTCTTCTCTTCTTTTTTCGAGCCGCCATCCGGCGTCGTTTGCCCGCTGGTCGAGTTCTGGGCATGGGCGGCTGGCGCGAAAAGAGCAACGGCGAGAGCAACGGCAAGGGTCTTGCGCGGTATCTTTGTATACATTTTGTATCCCCACAGTTGATACGGTTTGATGACGTCGATTTTGGATCGATCTAAAAGTTAGCTTAATTTAACGGCCGTTCGTAGTAAATCGTGCGCCGCAGCATTGTATGGGCTTGTTTTTGCCTACTCTGTCACGCTATGGGCGGCGAGCGAAGCGCCGCCGCCATGGATACGGCCGTATCGCGCGGGCGAAGCCGCGTAAGAACCGGCACGGGCTTTTCGAGGCAAAAAAAAGCCTGGCGAAGCCAGGCTTGAGAGCGAAAGCCGCATTTTTCTTTGTGCCTGATCAGAACTTGTATACGAGTTCCAAAGCCAGTTCCGTGCCGACCGGATTGCCCTGGCGATCGGGGATGAACTGGAAATCGAACTTGTACGGATCCTTGCTCGGCACCTTGTTGAACACGTTGTTGGCGTACAGGTTCACGCGGGCGTGCTCGTTGACGTTGTAGCCGACGCTCAGGTTGACGTTGTAGAACGGTCCGACGCGGCCCCAGTACGCCGTCGTCTTCTTGCCGTAATCGGGACTGTTCGGATCGGTGTCCGTGCAGCCTTGCGCCTGGCTCGGCACATTGCCGTCGTCGAACGGCGTGCATCCGCCGGCGCGCACGCTCGGCGTGCTGCCCGTGCGATTGATCAGCATCGCGGTCTCGAACTTGCCGATCTGCCATGTGGTCGTGAAGTTGGTGATCACGCGCACGTCCTGGCGGCGGATGTTCTTCAGCGGATCGTTGATCGTCGGCTGGTTCAAGTGCTTCAGCACGTCGGTGTAGCGCAGGCCGAACGTGAAGTTGCCGAAACGCTCGGTGTCCAGCCTGTAGCGCGCTTCCACGTCGACGCCGCTGAAGATGTCGCTGGCCTGGTTGATCGGACCGGGGTACATGCCGATGATCCGGCCGCTCGCGTCGCGCTGGATGCGGTCCTTGATGTATTTGCAGTAGCCCGAATCCGAGGCGAAGGTCGTGTACGGCGCGCCGCTGGCGTCGACGCCGAACGAGCAGCCGGCGTCGGCGGTCAGCATGGTGCCGCTGTCGATGCGCCGGATCTCGTTCTTCAGCGAGACGTGCCAGTAGTCTGTGCTGAGCGAGAAGCCGTCGAACGCGTCCCAGACGAAGCCGTAGGTCCACGAGTGGCCGGTTTCATAGAGCAGATCCTGGCGGCCGTTGCCGTAGATCGGCACGAAGCTGGTCCAGAACGGGCCATCCTGGCCGCCGCAGTGACCCGTCTGGCCCGCCTTGACGCAGGCGTACTGGTCGATGAACGACTGGTAGGCCGTGCTCGCGCGCGCATAGGTGTACGCCATGTCAGGCGCGCGGAAGCTCGTCGCGTAGGAGCCGCGCAGCAGCAGGTTCTCGAGCGGCCGGTATTCGATCTTGGCCATATAGGTCTGCTTGCCCTGCGATGCGACGGCGTCGTAGTTGTCGTAGCGCGTGGCGAGATCGAGATTGATCTGCGAGGTCAGCGGCACGAGCACCTCGCCGCCGGCCGCCCAGCGGTTGCGGTCGCCGCCGCCCTGGTCGACGTTGTTGACGTAGTAGTCGCCGGCGATCGCGCGCGGATCGGGGTTGAGGTCGTAGCCCTGGCGGCCCCATTCGGCGAACGCGGCGAAGCCGATCGGGCCGGCCCAGGCGTCGAACAGGTCGCCGCGGACCAGGGCCTTCGCCCCTTCGTTGTACGAATTCGACCGGTTGATCGAGCGGGTCATGAAGCTGTTGAAGTCCGACACCGACATCGGATTCCACCAGCGGTCCTGGTTGAGCCGGTAGATCGGCGTGCCGTCCGCGGTGGTGCCGAGCTGCTGGCCGAGGAAGAACGTGTCGTACTTGGACTGGATCAGCGACGGGATGCTTTCGCGGACGTGGTAGTCCGAACGGTTCAGCGTCAGCTCCCAGTCGTAGCGGTCGTTGAAGATCCTGCCGCGCAGGCCGCCGATCAGGTCCGTGCTGCGCTCGTAGGTTTTGTTCATGATGTTGCCGACGCCGCCGAACTCGTTCGCGGCGATGAAGCGCTGGCCGATGCCCATCAAGGTGCCGTCCGGATGGGCGGCATCGGTGATGCCGGGATCGAACCACCGGGCGCCGTTGAGCACCTGCGAGGCGGGATCGGAGTAGAGGTAGCTGCCGGTCGCCTTGTAGGCGATCAGGCGGCCGAACGCCTCGAGCGAGTCGTTGAACCGGTAGCTGCCGCCGACGACGGCGTTCGTGACCTTGTTGCCGTCGCGCAGCGCCCAATCCGAATAGACGGCCGTATCGCCGCAGTAGCTGCCGACGTTGTTCACCTTGCCGGTCGCGGGACTGTAGATGTGGCGCTGCGTGTCGACGTAGCGCGCGAACCTGCCGCACGCGCTGTTCGGCGGCGTGACGTAGCTGCCGTCGCCACGCCTCAGCAGGATGGCGCGCGCGATATTGATTCCCTGTTTGCGCGTGATGAAGTCCCAGCTCGAGTACAACGGATCGAGCTGCGAATCGATGTACGGCCGCTCGCTCATCGGCAGGTAGTCGCGGTTGTACGCTTCGAACGCGTAGTTGAGGCTCCAGTTGTCGCCGGTCTTGCCGCCGGCGAAGTTGATGTCGCGCAGGTCGCGGCCGCCGCGCGTGGACGTGCCGGCTTTGACGCGGGCTTCGTCGCCGCTGTAGTTCTTCTTGAGGATGATGTTGACCACGCCCGCGACGGCGTCCGAGCCGTAGATCGCCGAGGCGCCGGAGGCGAGGATTTCGATGCGGTCCACCGCCGCCGCCGGGATGTTGTTGTACGAGGCGATCGTGGATTCGCCGCCGTAGGGCAGCGGATAGTCCGCCACGCGCACGCCGTCGATCAGGACCAGGGTGCGGCCCGGACCGAGGCCGCGGATATTGATGCCGTAGGCGTTCGGCGTGTGCGAGCCCCACTGGATGTTCGATTCCATCGAGCCGCCGGCAGTCTGCGACACCGAACTGAGCGCTTCGAAAACGGTGGAGAATCCCTGGATCTTCATCTGCTCGCTCGTGATCGTGACCACGGGCGAAGCCCCCTCGACGGTAGCGCGCTTGATGTTCGAACCGGTGACGAGCACGGTTTCGAGCTGAGCTTTCTCCTTTTTCGACGCGGCGTCGTCGGCGGCTTTGTCGCCGGCGTTTTGCGCGAGGGCGCCGGCCGGAGCGAACAGGACTAGGGACAGGGCGCTGGCGAGCGCTCTGCGTTGCAACGGAACACGCATGGATGATCTCCCCGAAAGTAGTGGACTGAACGAGTGGTTTCATGACCCCATCGACTTCGCTCCCGCTGAGCCGGTCCTGTCCGGCGGACGGCGGCGGCGAAGATTAGATCGATCCAAATCGTCCGCGGATTCCCCCTTTCCGCGGCCAGGCGCAAAGAAGTGCCTGGAATTTAGATCGATTTAATTTATACAAAATATTACGATGCTTACGATTTTGCATTTTGCGATGCAGCAATACGCGGCTGATCGCACCAATGCGGAGCAGTTGGTGGAAACGCGCGCGCGACCTAAACTCGGCCGATGTTCTTCCCGTTCGAATTCTGCAGACGATGAGCGCGGCGAGCCTTGAGGCAGACGTGCGCATCGCCGATCTGCCGCCGTCGGCGCGCAAGGAATTTCTCGCCGGCCGGCAGAGTCTGCAGCGCGGCGATGCCGCCACCGCCGTCGCGCGCCTGCAGAGCGCATTGCGCATCGCCGGTCCGCATGCGGAAGTGCTGCGGTTTCTCGGCGCGGCACAGAGCCGGCTCGGACGGCACGAAGCGGCGATCGCGGCATCGCGGCAGGCAGCCGATCGGGCGCCGCGCGATGCGCCGATTCGCAACAGCCTCGGCACCGTGCTTGCGGCGGCGGAAGACTACGAAGCCGCGATTGCGGAGTTCGAACACGCATGCGGGCTGGCCCCCGACTTCGTCGCCGCGCACGCCAATCTGGGCAGGGCGTTGTACGCGCAATCGGACGTGTGCGGCGCCGAGCTGGCTCTGGGCCGGGCCAGCGCGCTGGCACCGGACAATTTGCCGATCCGCTTCTTATGGGTCAACTGCCTGCGCGCGAACGGGAAGACCGATGCGGCGGCAAACGAATACCGTGCCATCCTCGGCGCCGATCCGGGCAACGCCGAGGCTTGGCTCGGCCTCGCCAATCTCAACCATGGCGCGTTCGATCGCGCCGACCTGGAAGCGATGCACCGCGCGGCGGACGATCCGCGCATCGGCAGCGACGGCCGGATCGCGCTCGGCTTCGCTCTCGCGCGCGCCTGCGAGGACCTGGGAGAGTACGCGCAGGCCATCGCGGAACTGCGCGCGGCCAATGCCGAGATGCGCCGGCGCGTGTCCTGGCGAGCGGCCGAGCTGACCGCCTTCGTCGACGCCTGCCTCGATCCCCGCGCATGGCCGCAGGCGTGCGCGCATCCGGATCTCGGCGCCGAGGCGATCTTCCTCGTCGGCATGCCGCGTTCGGGGTCGAGCCTGATCGAGCAGGTCCTCGCCAGCCACGCCGGCGTCGAAGGCGGCGGCGAGCTCGACGATCTGCGCGCGATCCTGCACGCGGAATCGCTGCGCCGCAGCCGCCCCTATCCCGGCTGGCTGGCGTCGGCGACGCGCGAGGACTGGCAGCGCCTCGGCGAGACGTATCTTTCGCGCACGGCGCGCCGGCGCAGGCTGCGGCCGCGCTTCACCGACAAGCTGCTCGACAACTGGCGTTTTCTCGGCGCATTGTCGGCGATGCTGCCCGGAGCGCGCGTGATTGCCTGCGCACGCGATCCGCTCGAAACCTGTTTTGCCGCCTACCGGCAATTGTTCGCCGACCTCGGCCAGCCTTTCAGCTACGACCTCGCCGATCTCGCAGCCTACGCAGGCGACCACGCGCGCGCGATCGCGCATGCGCGGAACTTGTGTCCCGATCGCCTGCGCGTGCAAAGCTACGAAGCCCTGATCGAAAATCCCGAAGCGGAGATACGAGCACTGCTCGAGTTCTGCGGACTGCCTTTCGACCCGGCCTGCCTGCGCTTTTACGAGACCGAGCGCAGCGTGCGCACGGCGAGTGCCGCGCAGGTGCGCCAGCCTCTCCGGCGCCGCAGCGTGCGGACGGAAAACTACGGAGCCCTGCTCGATCCGTTGCGGTCGGCCCTGGGCTTGATGCCTTTTTCCAGCCTTCGATGCGGATTTACGCGGATAAAGGCCGAGGACGCGGATGGCGCTTTTCCAGAATAGCGCTCCTTCTCGATCCGCGTTTATCGGTTCTTGTCCGCACCAAGCGCTTCTTCCCGATACGTTGCGCTTGGCCGGAATCCTCTATCGCGTACGCCGCAAGTCGTAGAGCACTTCGTAGCACGCGCCCATCGTGTGATAGTCGGTCTTGCCGGCGGGGCTTTTCTCGTCGCTGTATTTGCGATTGTCGGCGTCGAGGATGCGGTACCAGGCCCCGTAGCGATGGTCGACGAAGTGTTGCCACGAGTACGCCCAGAGTTTGTCGTACCAGGTCCAGTATTTTCCCTCGCCCGTGCGTTTGGCGAGCAGGGCGGCGGCGGCGAGCGATTCCGCCTGCACCCAGAAATACTTGTCGTCGTCGCAAACGGAATAGTCCGGAGCGAAGCCGTAATACATGCCGCCGCGCGCTTCGTCCCAGGAGTGCGCGAGCGCCGCGTCGAACAGATGCTTCGCGGTCGGCACCAGCCAGTCGACGTTGCGGTGGCGGTCGAGGATCAGCAGCAACTTGGCCCATTCGGTCTGATGGCCGGGCTGAAAGCCCCAGGGGCGGAACAGGTGCTTCGGATCGTCCTTGTGATATTCCCAATCGACCTGCCACTGCGTGTCGTAGTGTTCCCAGACCAGGCCGTTTGCAAGCTTGGCTTGGCGCCGCGTCATATTGTCGGCGAGCGCCAGCGCGCGTTCGAGATAGCGCGTTTCTCCGGTCGCCTCGAACGCGGCGAGCATGGCCTCGCACATGTGCATGTTCGCGTTCTGGCCGCGGTAGTTCGAGAATCGCCACTGCGCATCGGCCTCGTCGCGGTAGAGGCCGAAGGCGGCATCCCAGAAATGCTTCTCGAGCAGATCCCAGGTCTCGTCCATCCAGGCGCGCGTCTCGGCAATGCCGGCTTTGTATGCGGTGGCATAGGCAAGCAGGACGAAGGCGAGGCCGTAGCAGTGATTGGTGCGATCCTCCGGCTTGCCGTCGCGCAAAGTCCAGGCATAGCCGCCGGTGGCGGCATCGCGGTGCACGTCGCGCAGGTAGCGCAGGCCGTGCGAGGCGGCGTCGCGGTATTCCGCGTTGCCGAACTCGCGCAGCGCCATCGCATAGTTGAAGACGAAGCGCGTGCTCGACACGAGATGGCGGTGGCTGCGGTCGTAGACGCTGCCGTCGTCCTTGAAGTAATGGAAGAACCCGCCGGCCGGGTCGATGCAGCGCGGATGGTAGAACGCCATGGTCCGGCGGATGTGGGCGAGCAGGAACTCGGCGCTGCGGAAATCGGGAGCGGAGATCGGGGTCATGGATGAATTTCTTTGCCGTTGAGCAGGCCGCGCGTCTGGGTAAGATCGGGCATTGCGGCAAACGCGCCGTGGCGCGTCACCGCGAGGGCGCCGACTGCGGCAGCGAAACGCAGTGCGGCCGTCAGCGCGGTCGTGTCGTGGAGGAAGGCGTCGAAGCCCGCCGCGCCGATGCCGCGCTGCGCCAGATCGAACAGCAGGCCGCCGACGAAGGCGTCGCCGGCCGCGGTCGTATCGATCGCGCGCACGCGGAAACTCGGCAGCGAACCTGCGCTGGTGCGCGTGAACCAGCGCACCGGCGCATCGCCGTCGGTGACGATGACGAGCCGGGCGCGGCCTCGCCACGCGCGTTCGAGCACGGCGCTTTCATCGCCTTCCGTGTCGGGCGTCTTTTGTCCGTCGCGCAGAGGTTGTGCGAGAAATTCGAGTTCGCTGCGCGCGAGCTTGATCAGATCCGCGGCTTCGAGCGCGGACCACAGGCGCGGATGCGGATCGACGTGTTTGTCCCACAGCGCGGGCCGCCAGTTCAGATCGCAGCTGATGATCGCGCCGGCGGCGTGCGCGAGTTGCATGCCCTGCACGGTCGCCTGGGCGATCTCGGGCTCGGTCAGGCTGTTCGAGCAGACGTGGAAGCTGGCGAGGCCGTCGAAGCAGGCGTCGCGGAAATGCTCGCGGCGGAACAGCAAGTCGGCGGCCGGCGGGCGGTAGAAGTTGAAATGACGCTCGCCGTCGGCATCGAGCGCGACGAAGGCGAGTGCGGTGTTCGCCGCGTCGGTACGCGCGATATGGTCGGTGCCGACGCCGGCGCGATGCAGGCTGTCGATGAGGAAGTCGCCGAACATGTCCCGGCCGAACATGCCGACGAATTGCGCTTCGCCGCCGAGGCGCGCGACCGCGACCGCGACGTTGGCGGGCGCACCGCCGGCGAACTGATGGAACGCGCGCGGCGCGTCGGCGGCGTCCGAGGGTTTGGCGAGAAAATCGATCAACGCCTCGCCGAAACAGGCGATGCGCGTGCGGTTCGGATTCGTGCTCATGCCGGGGCAGGGCTGCTTTCGCGTACTTTGAGTTGGACCGCGGCGACGATCTGGCGCGGTTTGGATATTTGATGGCCGAGCCGCTGCAACAGCAGCTCGGCGGCCTGGCGGCCGCGTTCGCGCGGCTGCACCGCAACCGTGGTCAGCGGCGGCGAACCGAGCGCGGCCTCGGGAATATCGTCGAAGCCGGTCAGGGCGAAGTCCTTGCCCGGCCGCACGCCGCGCCCGGCCAGGCCGAGCATGAGGCCGAGGGCGACCGCGTCGTTGTAGCAGACGGCCGCGGTCGGCTGCAGCTTGCGCGCGAACAGGGTGGGCGCGGAGGCGGCCGCGTCGAGGCGGTTCGGCGCGGTTTCGATCATCCATTCCTCGCGCAGCGGCAGTTTCGCGCGCAGCATGGCGTTCTCGAAGCCGGCGCGGCGTTGCTGGCACGAGCTCGAACTGACGTGGCCGCCGAAGAAGGCGATGCGGCGATGTCCGCGTGCGATCAGGTGTTCGGTCGCCAGTTCCGCGCCGCGCTGGTTGTCGAGGGCGAGATAATCCCATTCGCCGCCCTTGAGCTCGCGGTTGAAGACGAGCACGGCGAGATGCGAGCCGAGCACCTGGGAGACGCGCTTGCCGTCGCTGCCTTCGGCGGGGGAGAGGATCACGCCGGCGGGAGTGTGCTCCATCAGCGAGGCGAGCACGGCGTCCTGGCGCGAAGGCGATTCGCTGGTGTTGCCGAGCAGGGTGACGTAGCCCTTGTCGCCGAGCGCCTCGTCGACGCCGGCGGCGAACTCGGCGAAGAAGGGGTTGGACAGATCGTTGATGACGAGGGCGATCGCGCTGGAGGTACGCCGGCGCAGATTGGCCGCGCCGCGGTTGTAGACGTAGCGCTGTTTGGCCAGCTCGGCCTGCACGCGCGCGCGGGTGTCCGGATGCACGAGCGGGCTCTCGCGCAGCACGAGCGAGACCGTGGCGCGCGACACGCCGGCGCCGGCGGCGATGTCGCTGACCGTCGGCGTGCGCGGCACGGGCTTGGCGGAGGGCGCAGTCTTCTTCATTCCTTGCTCTATAAGGATGCGTGTCCGGGTTATCGGGTTGAAGCGTTCGGGCAGGCCGCCGGCGGCAGATCGGCCGGATGCGTGCCCCAGCTCGGCGCCTTGTCGGTCAGAGCGTAGCGTATCGTGGCGCCGCGGCGCAGGGTATCCCAGTCGGTATAGACGCGCGTCTGCGGCTTTGCGTCGACCTGTGCGCTTTCGATGTACTGCAATTTGCGTCCGTCGGCGCCGGCTGCATCGATCGTCAGCGTCTTGCCGCCGGCGAGATCGATTTCGGCATGCTCGAAGCGCGGCGTGTGCAGCAGCAGCTGCCCCGTGCCGGGCATGCCCGGATAGATGCCGAGCGCGCTGAACATGTACCAGGCCGACATCGTGCCGAGGTCGTCGTTGCCGGTGACGCCGCTCGGGCCGTCGGTGAACAGGGTCTGCGCCGCGCGCAGCACGACCGCAGTCTTCCACGGCGCGCCGATCAGCGTGTACATCCATGGACTGTGCAGGTCGGGTTCGTTGTTCGGGTTGTAGCGGAACTGGTTGTAGTAGTCGTACGCGCCCATCACCCATTCCTTGCGTGCGGCCTGCAGCGGATCGGCGAGCAGCTTGTCGAGCGCGAAGAAGACGTCCAGACGTTTCTGCGCCGCGTCCGCGCCGCCCATCGCCTTGACGAGCGCGGGCACGTCCTGCTGCTCCAGCCACTGATACTGCCAGGCCGTGCCTTCGTGGAACCCGTCCTCGCTCGACGGCGTGTATGCCTTGTCCTTCGGCGAGTACCACTTGCCGTCGATCGTCTTCGGCCGCGGAAAACCCTTGAAGCCGCCATGCTCGTCGTCGACGACCGAGTCGTCCCAAAGGTTGTGCCAGTTGCCGCTGCGCGCGGCCCAGCGCTGCGCGTCGGCTTTTTCGCCGAGGCCGCGCGCCATCAACGCCAGGGAGCAATCGGCCTGCGCATATTCGAACGTCGCCGAAGCGGCATGGTTCTGGTCGATGTCCATCCCTTTCTTTTGCGCATCCTTGTCGTATTCGATGAAACCTTTGGCGATGTAGTTGACGTTGCCGGCGCGACCCTCCTCGCGCCACAGTCTCGGCGGCAAGCCGTCTGCGTTGCGCTTGAGCGCGGCATAGGCGCGCTTGGCCTCATCGCCGGGCAGGGCGCCGTACTTCCAGAGGTCGGCGAGGAACGGCGTGACCGGATCGCCGGTCATCGTGTTGGTCTCGTAGTTCGCATAGCCCCAGCGCGGCAGCCAGCCGCCCTGTTCGGCGATCGCGACGACGGTGCGCGCGATGTCGCGCGCGCGCTGCGGACGCAGGATCGCGAGCATCTGGTTCTGCGCGCGGTAGGTGTCCCAGAGCGAGAAATACTCGTAGTAGGTCCAGCCCTCGGCTTTGTGGATCGCGTTGTCCCAGCCGCGATAGCGGCCGTCGGCGTCGTTGCCGGTCAACGGCTGCAACAGGGTGTGGTAGAGCGAGGTATAGAACACGACGCGGTCCTGCGTCGTACCGCCGCGCACGCGTACGCTGGTCAGTTCTTTGCGCCAGATGCCCTGTGCACGCTGCTTGATCGCGTCGAATCCGAGCGCCTTGCCGTCATCGTGTCCTTCCGCGCGGAGATTGTTGCGCGCGCCGTCGGCATCGACGTGCGAAACCGCGCTGACGATCGTCACGTTGCGCGAATCCTTGGTGTCGAAGGTGAACCATGCGCCGTTCGGCGATTCGGCGGCGCTCGATTCCTTCGCTCCCGCGGTGGCGCCGAGCTTGTTCCAGGTGCCGTGGGCGACGAACGGCCGGTCGAACTCGAGACGGAACCAGGTCGTGTACGTGCTGCCGCCGCAGAACCCCATCGCCTCGAGCGAACCTTCGACGGTGCGCTCGTCGACGACGCGGATATCACTGCGCAGGATGCGGTGGCGGATCGTCGCTTGGCCGAGGTTGACGAGCACGTGCGCCTGCGCACCGCCCGGGAACGTGTAGCGCTCGGCGCCGACGCGCGTCAACGCGGTCGTTTCCGCGTCGATGCCGCCGTAGTCGGTCAGGCGCACTTTGTAGTAGCCGGGCCGGCCGATCTCGCCCCGGTGCTCGTAGGCCGACGCATAGCGCGAATGATCGAAGGCTTCCGGGTTCGTCGTGTCGAACGCGTACTTCGCGCCGGCGCCGATCGTGCCGGTCACCGGCAGGACCGAAACCAGACCGCCCTGTTCGAAACAGCCCGCTCCGGAGAGAAAGAAATGGCCGAAGCCGCGAATCTTCTTGTCGTCGTACTGCCAGCCGGCATAGTGCGAGCCGACCGGGCTGACCTGGATCATGCCGAACGGAGCGGAGGCGCCCGGAAACGTATTGCCTTCGTCCTTGGTGCCGATGAAGGTGTCGACCTCGCCGATCGGATCGGTTCCGGTTTGGACGCTGGCGGCCGTTTCGGCGGCCCGGCCGGGCGCAGCGAGCGCCAGCAATGCCGCGCCGAGAAGGAGTATACAATTAAACTTCATCGCGGCCACCTTGTCGTTTTCGTGCCATTGTAGATATTCCCCGGCAGGTGCGGTTGAGCTGATGCGCATGGCCGGCGTCTCCGTGTGCCGTGCGCGCACAACACCGCCTCCTGCGGAGTGTGAAGAGAAAAAAGAAAGACACATCCGTGTGTCCGAACGTTGGAGAGGGCCAACGAACTCAAAACTTCAGGGTGTATTCGAGCGAAACCCCGCCGCCGATCGGGCGCGGACGCACGCGCTTGCGGGAGCGAAGTCGCGCCGGTCCAGGTCTTTCTCTTCCGCGCGGTCGAGGAAATTGTGCACGTGCAGGCTGAAGCGCCGTTCATCGCGCAGCAGACGCCCGGCGGCGCAGTTTCCCGGTGGCGTCCACTCGACACTCGAAGCGATGATCGCGACTTTTTCCAGCGTCGTCGCCTGGTTCCGCTCTGCCCCACGGTTGTCGCCCGCCCGTGCCGGCGCGGCGTGCGAGATCGCCCAGGCGTCGAACGCCGGCAGTCCGGACTGCGCGGATTGATCCGGCTTCATATCCCAATCTTTCCCTCAATGGTTGGATCGATACAGATTCGAGAAGAACAACAACTCCTCGTTATTCATCCGATCGTGTGAAAATTTAGATCGATCCAAATTCTACTCGCAAACATAGCGAAATTTCTTTCGAAAGTAATGCTGCATGACGGCAAAGCGGTGCTCAGGTCTCCCGCAATGCGGCGACGAGCGCGCGCACGCGGGCCGCGTCGGTCTGCACGAAGTCCGGTTCCAGTCCGGCCAGGTCGGTGCGCCGCAGGCGCATGAGCGAGCGTCGTTCCGCACCGGCCGAAGCGTGGCATTCGCCGACGCCGCTGCGCGCGACGAGTTCGCGCACATTGTCGGCGTTGACGCCGCCGCCGGCCATGATCGCGATGCGCCCTTCCGCTTGGCGCACGAGCTGGGCGAGCGCATCTGCGCCGAGCCGCGCATTCGCCGCTCCGCCCGAAGTGAGCACGCGCCTGCAGCCGAGCGCGATGATCGTTTCGAGCGCGGCACTGCGGTCGCGCGCCGCGTCGAAGGCGCGGTGGAAGGTGATGTCGAGCGGCCCGGCGGCCGCCATCAGCCGGCGGCACAGGTCGATGTCGACGTCGCCGTCGGCATCGAGCGCGCCGATCACGACGCCGTCGACGCCGGCTTGTACGCAGGCGGCGATATCGCGCAGCATCACCGCGGTCTCGGTCTCGTCGTAGAGAAAGTCGCCGCCGCGCGGTCGGATCAGTACGTGGATCGGGATGTGCAGTTGCTTGCGCGCTTCGGCCAGCGTGCCGTAAGAAGGCGTCGTGCCGCCTTCGCGCAGGTTGGCGCAAAGCTCGATGCGGTCCGCGCCGCCTTCCTGCGCGGCGAGGGCGGATGCGATGGAGGCGGCGGCGATTTCGAGGAGAGGAGACGACAAGTTGAAGGCACCTTGGTGGAGATGGCGGTGGAAACTACCGAATCGATCGCGGCGAGCCGCGGACTCTATCATTCGGCGGGTGCGATCGATGTTGCCACAAGCGGCGACCTGCGCCGACGGCGGCGGAGCGAAGAGCGCCGGCCTGATTTCGAACTTGCGCGCGGCGCATTTATATAAATCTTGTTTTCGTATATAAAACCGCATGATCATATAGCCGGGCAGGCACATGCAATCGGGAGCGAGGCGGAGATGAGCAGGCGTGTCGTGATGGCTTGGATGGTGGCCGTTACCTTGATGGCGGTCGGATCGGCCGGTGCTTTCGCAACGGACCCTGGCGCATCGCCGGCAGGCACGGAAAGCGACGCCGCCGCGCCGTTGTCGCCGCGGCTGGAAGCCTGGCGCAAGCTTGGCTTCGGCATGTTCGTGCACTGGGGCCTGTATTCCGAACTCGGCGGCGTCTGGCAGGGCAAGCCCGTCACCAAGGGCTATTCGGAGCAGATCCAAAGCTGGGCGAAGATCTCGCACGACGACTACGCCAAGGTCGCGGAAAGCTTCACCGCGAAGAATTTCGATGCGGATGCGATCTGCGCGCTGGCCAAGGAGGCGGGCGCAAGCTACCTCGTCGTCACCAGCAAGCACCACGACGGCTTCGCCATGTTCGCTACGAAATCGACCGACTTCAACGTCGTCGAGCGTACGCCGTTCGCCAAGGATCCGCTCAGGTTGTTGTCCGACGCGTGCCGCAAGATCGGCCTCGGCTTCGGCGTGTATTTCTCCCTGGTCGACTGGCACGCAGGGCATCCCTTCGATCCCGACAACAACAATCCGATTCCGGCTTCGATGGAGCCGCTGATCGAGCGACAGCTGCGCGAGCTGATGACCAACTACGGCCCCATCGTCGAAGTGTGGTTCGACATGTCGGCAGCGACGCCGGAGCAAAGCAGGCGGTTCAAGAAGATCGTGCGCGAACTGCAGCCGCAGGCGGCCGTCAACGGGCGCATCTGGAACAACGAAGGCGACTTCGTCACGCTCGGCGACAACGAGGCGCCGCCGCCCGGTCTGGTGCCGCCGTTCGAAACCCCCGCGTCGATCTACCACGAGACCTGGGGCTACCGCAGTTGGCAGCGGCGCGACGACGCCGAAGGCAAGATCCGCGAGCTCGTGCGCGGTATGGTCCAAGCGCGTACGCGCGGCGGCAACTACCTGCTCAACATCGGGCCCAAGGGCGACGGTTCCGTCGTGCCGTTCGAAGCGCAGGTACTGCGCGGCATCGGCGCCTGGCTGCAGCGGCATCCGCATGCGGTGGACGGCGCACAGTCCGCGCAGCTTCCTGCGCAGAGCTGGGGCGAAGCCGCGCGATGCGGCGCGAATTTGTGCCTGTTCGTCGAGCGCTGGAGCGTCGGCGGAATCGACGTCGCCGGCCTGGCGGGCGAACCCCAACGCATCGTCGTCGACGGCGGCGGCGAATTGCGCTGGCACCGCGACGGCCACAGCGTCCATGTCGATCTTCCCCCGAGCCCGCCCGACGCAGTGCTGCCGGTGTTGCGCGTCGAGTCGAGCGGACCTTTGCAGGTGATGCGGGAGAACGCCACGGCGGCGGCGGACGGCGTGATTCGCCTGCCGCGCGATCGTTGGAACGCCGGCACCAGCTTCGGGTTCCGCAACGGCTACGCGACGCAGTATCCGACCCGGGTCGTATTGTCGGCTGCGGTTTCCGTTCAGCGGGCAATGCCGTCGGCTCGGTTGAGCTTCCACGGCTTGGCCGCGCGGCGCGACAGGACTTATCGCATCGCCGTCGGCGAGCGAGTGCAGAACGTCGCGGGCGAGCAATTGGCCAAGGATGGAGCGATCGCGGTCGGCGACATTCCGGCCTCGACCCTCGTCCTCGTGAGCATCCGCTTGGCCGATCCCGCTTATGCCGCGGAGGACATCGGCCTGAGTTTCGTCAGCGCCGAGCTGAGCGAACCTAAGCAGTGACCGAAGGATAGACCATGGGCATTTCGCGCCGTCAGTTGATTGTTTCGTCCACGGCGGCATGGATGGCCGGCGCGGCCTTGCCGGTGTTCGCGCGCTCGGCGGTCAGGCCTTTGCCGCGGCCCACGCCGAGCCAACTGCTCTGGCAGCGCGACGAATTCGCGATTTTCGTGCATCTCGGCGTGAACACCTTCACCGATCGCGAATGGGGGCTCGGCAACGAAGACCCGGCGATCTTCAATCCGACCGGACTCGACGCGCGCCAATGGGCGCGCGCAGCGCGCGAGGCCGGCGCGCGTGCAATGGTTTTGACGACGAAACATCACGACGGCTTCTGTCTGTTCCCGACCAAGACGACGAAGCATTCGGTGGAGAGCAGCCCCTGGCGCGGCGGCCGCGGCGACGTCGTGCGCGAGTTCGCCGACGCCTGCCGTGCGGAGAACCTGCGCGTCGGCCTGTACTGTTCGCCGTGGGACCGCAACGCGCCGCAGTACGGCACGCCGGACTACAACGCGTTCTATTTCGCCCAGCTCACCGAGTTGCTCACGCGCTATGGCGACATCCACGAAATGTGGTTCGACGGCGCCAACGGCGAAGGGCCGGGCGGCAAACATCAGGTCTACGACTGGCCGCGCACGTTCGCGCTCGTGCGCAAGCTGCAGCCGAACGCGGTGATCTTCTCCGACGCCGGCCCCGATGTGCGCTGGTGCGGCAACGAGAAAGGCATGGCCGGCTATCCCAATTGGGCGAGCGTGGATCCTTCCGCGGTGCCGTACCCCGGCGCGGACAGCCCCGCCGTTGCCGATGCGCTGCTGCACGGCGATCCGATGGGCAGCGTCTGGCGTCCGGCCGAAGCGGACGTGTCGATCCGTCCCGGCTGGTTCTATCACGCCGCCGAGGACGACAAGGTCAAGAGCGTCGAAGCGCTCAACGAAATCTGGTTCAACTCGGTCGGACACAACGCCAAGCTCCTGCTCAACGTGCCGCCGAACCGGCAAGGGCTGTTCCACGCCAACGACGTGGCACGGCTGCGCGAGTGGCGCGCGGCGCGCGACGCGCTGTTCGCGCACGATCTCGCCGAGTCGGCGAACGTGGAGTGGCGGCGCAGCGGGGAGAGCGGAGGGGGGGAGGAAGGGGGGCGCGGGAAGGGGGGGAAGAAGGGAAGGGAGAGAAAAGAGAAGAGAGGGCAAGCGGGGGGAGGAAAGGAAGGGAGTTCAGCAAGCTATCTCTAGCGCCGAGCGCATGCACGAACGACCACCATTATGCCTGTGGAGTAGTTACTTAACTACTGTGCTACAAGATCGAGGTCAA
>CBJLOV010000087.1:0-17302 GCA_966424745.1 uncultured bacterium | reverse complement strand
TCGGTTCGCTCGGCGGTTCGAACTACAACGGCAACGACATCGCGTTCGGCGACGGTACGCAGGCTTCGGGCATTGCCCAGACCGCGAACTACGTGCACTGGTATTCGACCGCCAACATCGCATTGATGCCCGGCAATGGCAACGGCCGCGTCGGCATCAACACGACCACGCCGCACGTCCCGCTGGAAGTCGATGGACATGTCGGAATTGGTCCGGAAACGTACGGCTATTTCAACTCCGTCAGCAACAATCTAAACACCTGCGACAGCTGCACCGCTGACGTTTCCATCCTCGCAAGCAACAACGTCATGGCGCTGGAATTCGACGCCGAATCCGATGCCCGGATCAAGGACATTGCCGGCCCCAGCGACAAGGCCAAAGACCTCGACACCTTGAACGCCATTGAAGTCACCGACTACACGTTGAAAGACAAGGTTCGCAACGGCAACAAGCCGTTCAAGAAAGTCATCGCGCAGCAGGTGGAGGCGATCTATCCGCAGGTGGTAAGCCGGCACACCGACTTCATTCCGAACGTATATCGCAGCGCCGACACGATCGAGAAGACCGGTGCCGGGTACACGCTGCGCTTCGCTACGGCGCACGGACTGAGCGGGACCGCCAAGCACGTCAGGCTGCTCGTCGAGGGCGATACTGCGATGAGAAAAGTCGACGTGCTCGCGATACCTTCCGAGCGTGAGGTGAGCGTTGATGCGCAGAACCTGGATGGACGCAAGGTCTTCGTCTTCGGCGAAGAAGTCGACGATTTCCGTAGCGTGGACTACGAAGGCCTGACCGCGCTCAACATTTCCGCGACGCAGGAGCTTGCCCGGCGCTTACAGCGCCAGCAGGCCGAGGCCGATGCGACCGCGCGCGCCAAGGACGCGCAAATCGCCGCACTGCGCGCGGAGCTTGCCGCGCAGGCGGCGCGCATCGACGCGCTGCAGAACCTCGCCGCCGAAGTCGCCGCAATCAAGGCGAAGGCGTCCGCGGCCGAGCCCGTCGTTGCGTATGCCGCGCCGGCCAAACCCTGAGCCGTCGGGGTTCGACATCCGGTTCGGGTGACGCAGGCCGCAATGAATCCATTTCTCCGGAGCGCCAGATGAAACGCATGATGACCCTCGCCGCCTTGTTCGCGCTGATCGTCGGCGTACCGAGTGCCTTTGCCGATGGAGTAACGCCGCAGGCGCGCAACGTCATCGCGGCGATCGACGCGCTCGACGTCGAGCATCACTGGCCGGCCGGCGTGCACGTGCACTGGGAGTCCGGCGATCCCGACGGCAAGCCCGAATCGGGCATGGGCAGACATACGCACTGCAGCGCCTTCGTCGCCGCGGCGGCGAAGAAACTGGGCGTCTACATTTTGCGGCCGCCCGAGCACAAGCAGATCCTGCTCGCGAACGCGCAGTACGACTGGCTCGAAAGCGCCGGCGCGGCCCAAGGCTGGCGGCCCTTGCGCGACGAAGTGGAGGCCCAGCATGCGGCCAACCGCGGCGAACTGGTCGTGGCGACGTACCGCAATCACCACGACGACAAGCCGGGACATATCGCGATCGTGCGGCCGAGCGGGCGCAGCGACGCCGCCGTGCGCGCCGACGGGCCGGAGATCACCCAGGCCGGCGGCACGAATTACCGCGATACGACACTCGCGCGCGGCTTCGCCGGCCATCCGGCGGCATGGACGCGGCACGAGGTGCGTTTCTATGCGCACGCGGTGACGTCCGCGGGCTGATGTCAGTGGTTGTTCTTCGGTGCGCGTTCGGCCGCATCGAGCACTTTGACGCCCATATCCGCCAATGCCGACGGCGCAGCCGGCATCGACGCCACGCGCGCGCCGAGACGCGCACGCTCGGCGGCGATCTGCGTACCGGCTTCGCCGTGCGTACCGAGGGCGAGCTTGAGCGCCTCGCCGACCGCGGCGGCGTCGCAGCCCAGCGCGCGGCAGGCCAGTTCGGCGGAGGCGAGGAATTCCGCGCCGGCGCGTCCGGTATCGCCGGAGGCAAGGGCCAGGCGTCCAAGTTCGAGATGCGCCTTCGCGGCGAGAGGGTGGCCTTCGCGTCCCTGATCGCCGAGCAGGCTCAGGGCCGATTCGGCGCGCGCCTGCGCCGTGGCGGCATGACCCAGCAGGCGCTGCGTCGCGGCGTCGAGCAGCAGCAAGGCCGGGCGGTCGAGGTCTTCTTCTTCGCTGCGCAGCGCCAGTGCGTCGCGCAGCATGGCGGCGGCTTCCTCGGCGCCGTGGTGCAGCGCCAGTTCGATGCGCAGGCGCCGTACCAGGCCGCTCAGCGCCGCCGCCGCGCCGGCCGGTGCGAGCGCCTTTTCCGCCGCGGCGATTTCCGCGTCGGCCGTATCGAGGTGATCTTGGGCAAGTTCGACGGCTGCGAGGCGCGCATGAACTTCGGCATAGTGGGCGGCGGTCTGGCTATGTTGCCGATCGAGCCCGGCGAGGGCCGCCTGCAGTCGTTCGCGTGCCGCCGCATAGGCGCCGGTTTCGCCCTCGATCGCGGCCAGGTCGACCGCAGTGAACAAGGTGTAGGTGTGGGTCGGGCCGAATTGCGCCGCGCGCCGCGCGGCCACGCGGGTGAGGACGGCATGGGCCTGCGCGAACTGTCCGCGCGCCGCCAGCAGCTTTCCGATCATCCAGGCGTCGGTGACGAGTCCGGGGTGGTCCGAATCGACCACGGCGAGGTCGATTTGCGTGTTCTGCGTCAGCCATTGCTCGGCTTCGTCCAGACGGCCTTGCGCGAAGCGGATACGCGCGAGCTCGAACAATACGATGCTGGTCTCGTAGCTGCGTTCGCCGAGCGCTGTGCGGGTCGATTCGAGCGAGTCGCCGGCAACGCGCGCGGCGCGCGCATGGAATCCGCCGGCGAGGTAATGATCGGTGAGCGTGCTCATCGCAACCCGCCGCAGCGGCGCGAGGGCCGCGTCGCGCGTGCCGATGCGCGCGATCAGATCGAGCGCATCCGGTTCGATGTCGCTGTCGTCGCGAATGCGTTGACGGTCGCGCAGGTAGTCGACTTCCGCACGCAGCCGGTCGGCGTCGTCCGCGGCGGCAAAGCCGCGATAGGCGGCGACGGCATGACGCCAGCACTCGAGCAGCGCGGCCTGTCGATCGAGCGACTTCAATACCCGGCACAATTCGCTTTCGATGTCGGCGAGCCGTTCGGGCTGCAGGGTAAGGCTGGCATTGGCGCCGGCGAGGCCTCGATCGAGACGCTCGGCGACGCTCTGGGTGTCGGCGCCGCCCTGATAGGGATCGCTGTTTCGCAGCAGGGAGATCGCGAAATTCTTGGCCGTCTGCGCGCTCAGCGTCGCGTATCGCGCGCGGCGCAATTGCACGCTGCTGACCGCGACCGCGCCGATCAGACAGAGGATGCTCAATGCCGCGGCGAGAACGGCGAAGTGATGGCGGCGCAGGAATTTCGCCGTTCGATAACGCCAGCTGTCGCGCACCGCACGCACCGGCTGGTCGTCGCTCCAGCGCGCGAGGTCGTCGGCGAGCGCGGCAGGGCTTTCGTAACGCCGCGCGGGTTCGTCGCTCAGCGCCTGTTGCACGATCTTGTCGAGATCGCCGCGCAGGACCTTGCGCAGCGCGGACGGCGACACGCCTCGCGCCGCGGCGATTGCAGCGACGCGCGCATCGTCGCTGCGCCCGCAGGCGGCGGCGAGCCGTACCGCGGACCCTTCCGCGCCCCTCTGCAGGCGCTGTCCGCAGAGCAATTCGCGAAGCACGAGACCGAGCTGGTAGATGTCCGTCGCCGTCGTCACCGCCGCGCCGGAGCTTTGTTCGGGCGCGGCATACTCGGGCGTGAACAGTTTCAGCTGCGACTGGGTCTGCGCCTCGGAGGCGTCGCCGAGCAATTTGGCGATGCCGAAGTCGAGCAGCTTCACCTGGCCCTCGGCGTCGACCAGGATGTTGGACGGTTTGAGATCGCGGTGGACGACGAGATTGCGATGCGCGTGCTGCACGGCCGCGCAGACCGTGCGGAACAGCGTGATGCGCTGGGCGGGCGTGGCGCGGTGCGCGTCGCACCACTGCGTGATCGGCACGCCGTCGACGAGCTCCATCGCGAACCAGGCCTGGCCCGATTCGCTGGCGCCGCCGTCGATCAGGCGCGTGATGTTCGGATGCTTCAGCTGGGCGAGGATTTCGCGTTCGCGGCGGAAGCGCCGCAGGATTTCGTCGGTGTCCATGCCGCGCTTGACGATCTTGAGCGCGACCCGGTGTCCGGGCACGCCGCCGATGCGCTCGGCGCAGTACACCTTGCCCATGCCGCCGCGGCCGAGTTCGCGGATCAGGCGAAACGGGCCCACTTCGGCGCCTTCCACCGCGGCGCCGTCGTCCGGATCGGTCACCTGCAAGTGCGGCGCGTCGAGAAAATCCGCGGGCAGCGCTTCGCGCTCGATGAGCATGCGCCTGAGCCACGGCACGGCTTCACCGTGATCGACCGCGCGCGTGTCGAGCCATGCCGCGCGTGCGGCCGGCGGCACGTCCAGCGCTTCGTCGAGCAGGCGCGCGAGTTCGGGCAGCAGTGCGGACGGGCAGGGAGTCGAAGACACGGTCGCGTTTCTGTCCTTACGGGATTCCAACACGAACGACAAACGGCCGCCGACGCGGCCACGATCGAAAACTTCAATTCGACAGAATCTCCCGCAACAGCAGGCGCGCCTTTTCCCAATCGCGCCGCACGGTGCGCTCGTTGATGCCGAGCACGTCGGCGATCTCGCTCTCCGTCAGTCCGCCGAAGTAGCGCATTTCGACGACCTGACCGAGGCGCGGCACGAGCCGTTCGAGTTCGCGAAGGGCTTCGTCGAGGCGGATCGGCTCGTTCGCCGCGAGGGCGACGTCGGCCGCGCCGGTCGACGCATCGAGGGTCAGCTCGCCGACGGCGCCGCCGCGCTTCTGCCGTCCCTGACTCTTGGCGATGTCGACGATGACCGAGCGCATTACTTTCGCCGCGTACGCGAAGAATTGGCGACGGCCGTCGATTTGCAGGTCTCTGACCGCGGCCAGCTTGAGCCAGGATTCGTGCACGAGTGCCGTGGTATCGATCAGCCTGGTCGAACCGACGTCGCGGATGCGGGCGTGCGCAAGCGCCTTCAGTTCGGCGTAGGCCGCCGGCCACAGCGCATCGAAGCCGTTGTCCTGCCTGCCGTCGGACGTTTCAACCGGTTCCATGATATCCGCCATGCGCGCGCGGCCGCGCGGTAGAACGCGATTGAACCACGAAGCGGCGAAGGCGCGAAGAGGGCCGCCGTTGAAAGCAATCCGGATTGGCGGAGGGGCGAATGCGCCGGTCGATGCGGCAGGCCGGAACATTGCAACGCCCGCTGCACGGAAGCGTGGGCGGAACGCAGTCGGCCGATGTTTGCAGCCGAGCGTCCCTGGTGCGAAACGGCCTTCAGTCCTCGGTCCGCCTGCGCGGCGTTGAACCCGGATCCGTCGACGCCGCCGTCGACCGCGAGCATCGCGCCGGCGCCCGACGGAACGGCTTCAGCGTCTTCGTGCGGCCGATGAGCGCGCGATCAGAACTCTCAAGCGCAATGGCTGCCGCGCGGTTGATCGTCCGGATACGAAAAATTCGCATTGTGTACCGATTGCATTTCGCGGCGGAAATGAAGTCTCTCGACTTGCGAATTCGCGCGTAAATTCGGACCGTGAGTAGGGCCTCGTTTTTAAATTGGGCTATTTTGATGTATTTCGCAGATTGCAATCCGAGTTTGATTTAGATTCTGCGCGCAGAGTTTCACCATAATCGAAAACATCTGTTTTTGCTGAGTGCTGTTTTTCCGGGTGCAGGAATATTTTTCCGCCTCGGAAGTTAAGGGGGCTTCTTTTAGAAAAATTCATCGGGCCGCTCGGCCCGAGGGGAGCGGTTTTGCTCTTTATTTTCTTCCAGAAGAAATTCGGCACGGATATTCAATGACACCTTGCATTTCCGGTTGCGGATCGGTTGCTTGCGGCCGCCTTTTGCCGACCGCCGCATGCGTGTTGGACGTCCGCCATCGACATCGAACGGCAGTACGCGGACGTGGGCGCCGGCCGCCGCGGGCTTTGCAATGGCGTCGTCCGCGGTGTTGCGCGCATTTTCAGTTGATTGAAAGTGGTTCCTGCAGTTGTCGCTTCGGCTTCTTCCCGCATCCGCTCTTCAAGGATCATCCATGACCAACAAGCTATGGCTCTCCGCACCATTGGCCGCCGCCTGCGCGCTCACCTTGCTCGCGGCGGGTCCGCAGACGCTGTCCGCCGCGCCGTCCGCATCGACGCCGCAGTACCTCGCCGATTTCCCGAATTTCAACCCGGCGCTGTCGACCCAATTGCCGGGCGACGTCGACGTGACGTTGAAGAAGAAGCTCGAGGCCGAGAAGAAGTTCGCCGACGTGCAGCGCGAGTTCGACCTGTGGTCGTGGCAGGCATTCCTTACCTTGAACTGGCCGACCAACAACAAAGGCGAATTCGCTCCGTCGATCAGCGACACGAATTTCGGCCCGCCGAAATGGACCACGTGGTACGAGAGCACGAACATCTTCCGCGAGGACGGCGGAGAGCCCTTCGCGTGCCGCCGCAAGGGCGGCGGCCTGCAGGCGTATTCGCTGACCCGCGATGCGAGCCTGCCGGCGGCGCGCGATCTCAAGCCGTTCGTGTTGCCGAAGGAATTCGACAAACGCCATACCCGCCTGCTCGGCAATATTTCCGCGGTCGGCGACCGCAGCCCGGCGACGAAGGACCGCGCCAAAGCGGTGAAGTCGGACGATCTCAGCGAGATCATGCAGGCGTTCACCGCGCCGCTGATCGACCAGAACGGCAATTTCGTGTTCTACGAAATCCAGATGGACCCGAACGAAGTCGGCTACATCTGCGACAACAAGCTCTACAACATCAACGGCCAGGTCGCGTTCACCGGCCACAATCCGAACAAGTCGGCGGACCTGCCCAGCGGCGTTGAAGTCAAGGACGGCAGCGGCTCCTGGGAGCTGAAGCTGGCCTGGCGCATCCTGACCAAGGCCGACGACAAGAGCCGCTATCTGTGGACGGACGCCATCGTGCCGGCGACCAACGGCAAATGCCCCGACCAGACGACGCCGGGCAGCGGCCAGTGCCCGGTGCAGGTCGGGCTGATCGGCATGCACATCGCGCACAAGTCGGGCACCTCGCCGCAGTGGATCTGGTCGACGTTCGAGCAGATCGACAACCTGGCGGTGAACAACGTCGCCCATCCGGGACTCAAGCCCTCGCTGTTCGATCCGAACTGCCCGATCTGCGTGGTGAACCAGCCGCCCGTGCAGCACAGCGACGGCAGCTGGGCGACGACGCCGCCGACCCAGGTCTGGCGCGCGATCCCGATCCCGCCCGACAAGGTCGCGCTCAACGATCAGGCCGAGCTGGCCCTGAACAAGGCGGGCACGGCGCTGCGCTACTACCAGCTCATCGATTCGCAGTGGCCCACCGACCCGTCGGCGCCGCCGACCAAGCCGGAAGCCGGTCTGCCCGGCGCGATCGAGAACAAGCCCGGCGGCAATCCGACGCCCGTGTACCTGACCAACATCACGATGGAAACCTATTTCCAGATCGGCGTGCAGGCGGCGTGCAACCAGGAGGAAACCCAGAACTGTCCCGCGCCGCAATGGCTGAGCGGCAACCAGAAGGCGACCAAGATTCCGGCGGACACGACCTCGGTGTTCGGCACGGAAAGCTGCATGGGCTGCCATTCGTCCGCCGGCCTCTACATCTCGGATACCAAGACCAGCGGCCAGCTGCACGGCGATTTCTCCTGGCTGTTCACGCAGAAGGCGAAATTGCAGAAGGGGGCGGGCAAGTAGTTCCGCCGCTGTCGCGTTCGCTGCGCGCGCGGGCGTGCAGCGAACGTTTCCCATGTTCACCGCTGCGCCATGCAAACGCGAAGGGACATCTCTATGGCAGCTACCAAGGCCTCGCCGAAATCCAAAGCGCCGGCGACACGCTATGCGCAGGTCAAAGCCATTCTCTCCGCCGCCGCGGCCGGCGCACCGGCCGACTACGGCAGCGGGCGGGTCGCGTTCTGGGATGTGCCGCATGCCGATTTGCTGACGTTCCGGCTGTTCGGCGTTCGCCTGATCGCGGACGCCGCGCCGCCTTCGTGCTGCGCGTCGGAGACGGACTCCTGGTGCCGCAGCGAAGCGTCGGGATTGATCCGCGGTCTGCGCGGCGAGACGCCCTTCGACGGCACGCGCTTTCCGCGCTTGCCGTGGAACGGCAAACCGGTTGCGCAGGAGGACATCCAGTTCATCGCCGCGTGGATCGACGACGGCTGCCCGGAGGACGATCGCATCAACACGATCGAACTCGCGCCCGACGGCGACCCCGGCATCATTCAGCACGTGTCCGCGCGCGAGATCGCCGAGTTCGAAGCGATCTCCGGAGCAGGGCGGCGCAAGGGCTATCGGCAGGGGGAACTGCGCCAGCGCCCGAACCTCGACTGCATGAGCGACACCGAAGTCGAGCAATACCGGTCTGCGTTCCGCGCGATCTACGCGCTGGACAAATTCCCCGAGGACCGCCGCAGCTACAACAACCAGGCGCTGATCCACCAGAACCACTGCCAGCACGGCTGGGAGCGTTTCCTGCCCTGGCATCGCGCCTATCTCTACGAGTTCGAACAGAACCTGCAGGACTTCTTTCCCGACCTGGCGCTGCCGTACTGGGACTGGACCATGTCGCAGTACTGGCACAACGGCACGCCGCAGAACGGCTGCGTGATTCCGCCGTCGTTCAAGGCCTATCTGACCTTGCCGGCTGCGCAAAAGCTGATCGAGCAACTCGGCCTGACCCAGCAGAGCAAACAAGGCAAGGCGTTCCTCGATCTGGCGAAAGAGCACAAGAGGTTCACCTCGCAGCACGATTTCTTCTGCTACGTGATCAACACGATCGGCTTCACCGACGTCACGCCGGCGCCGACCGATCGCAATCGGCGCTGCCTGATCGACGCGCTGGTCGACTCGAATGCGCTCTGGTATCCGCTGCGCTATCCGGCCGAGTATCAGAACCCGCAAGGGCAGAGCGGCACGATCAATCAAGTCATCCACTATCACTATCCGTCGCCGAACGACATGGCCCAGATCACCGGCCTCAACAACTTCCGCGATTTCGGCGGCGGCAATGCCTACAACGCGGCGTTCGGCTTTCTCGATCAGAACCCGCACAACACGATGCACATCTGGACCGGCGGCATGAACCCGGACCAGGGCAAGAGCGCCTACGCCTGCGGCACGGCGGCGTTGACCGCCGCGGTGGCCAACGGCGGCGACGCCGGCGAGCTCGGCGTGCGCCGCAACGCGATGGTGCGCGCTTCGGGCCGCGCCTTCCACACGCGCGAGGACATGTACTCGCAGCCGGCGTTCGGCGACATGTTCAGCAACCTCACCGCCTCGTACGACCCGGTGTTCTGGCCGATCCACGTCAACGTCGACCGCCTCTGGTGGGAGTGGCAGAAGCGCAATCCGAACAACGAGCCGGCCGATCTCGATTCGGTCCTGTCGCCGTGGAGCTACACGATCCGCGACACGCTCAACGTCGAACGCTTCGGCTATGAGTACGTGCGCAGTTCGTTCTTCATCCCGGTCGGCATGGAGACGCCGGTCGGCCGCTTCATTTCCAAACCGATCGAGGTCAACGCGGGCGTCAAGGCGTTCACCAAGGCGGAACTGCGCCTGCACTGGGTTCCGCAGTTGGCGCGCTCCTGCTTCATCCGCGTCTTTCTCAATCAGCCCGGCGCCGATGCGTCGACGCCGATCCACGACAACCCGCACTATGCCGGCTACCTCGCCGTGTTCGGCCACGGCGCCTGCTACGGCGGGCCCGGGCACTGCGATCTGCCGCCGGCGCGCGCGCGCGATTTCGACGTGCGTCCGCGCAACCACAACACGCCGCGCAACCATCGCATCGACGTCAGCGCCTGCGCGCGCGAACTGCTGAAGAAGTCGGATTCGCTGCAGATCACCCTGCTCGTGATCGGCGTCGACTATCGCGAGGAGACCGACCTGCTGCGCATGGAAGGCGTCTCGCTCAACTTTCTCGATTGATCCAGGGAGATATCGACCGTGCCAAGCTACAAGATCCATCCCGGCATCGGCATTGCGCGGCTGGGCAACAGCGAGACCGATTTCTACCTGGCGCCGGAAACGCCGGCAGGCCGCCCGCAGGAGTGCGATGCCCTCGGCAACCCGGTGTACGGCGCCGACGGCGTGACGCCGCGCTACGTCGCGCACTACAAAGATGCGCAAGGGCGTGTGAAGCGCCAGGCGGCGCGCTTCCAGATCTACGTCTACGACGAGCGAAGTCCGCAGGGTCGTCCGCTCGAGCTCGGCGACCGCGTCGAAGGCGGCGGCAACACCGGCACCCTGGTCGACATCCGCTGGCGCGTCTGGCTCGCCAACAAGAAGGCCTGCTGGTTCCGCTTCAATGCGACCGAGGGCGAGCACGGCTATCCGCCGGACGCGCCGCGGCGCAATCCGAAGATCGAAGGCGATGCGCGCACGCAGTTGATCATCGATCCGGGTCCGCGCATCGTCAACGCGACCGACAAGCGCCGCGCGCGCTTCGACCGCAGCGGCGAAGGCGCCTATGCAACCACGTTCCCGCCGCGGGATCTGCAGCCGTTCCCGATCGACACGCTCGGCGAGATGATGACCGACAACAGCGGGCGGCTGGTCGTCCTCGGCGGACACGGCCGTTCCGGCAGCGACACGCGCAACCCGGCCGGTGCGCAGATCGCCGACTACGCCAACAACGACGGCTGGTTCGACGACACCTCCGACGGTCCGGTGACGGCGCGCCTGGTCATGTTCTCCGAAGAGGTGCAGCGCCTGCGCTACGTCGACGTCGAGTACCCGGCCTGGGTCGTCGCCGGCTACCCGCGCTTCGTGCCCGAGATCCTCGACATGGTCACGGCCGACGACGTGATGCACGATCTGGCGCTGCGCCAGTTCGCCGCCGACACGGAACTCTACGGCACGCTCGGCACCTTCGACGATCCGCAGTACATCGATGCGCACAACGCCGGCCAGCTGGCGCATTGGAAAGCCTCGCGCCTGACCTGGAACAAGGCGTACCGGCCCTGGTTCTTCCGCGACATCTGGCCGATCCTCTATCGGCCGGACGAATTCCGCTGGCTCACCGACGCGCTCGGCCAGTCGAACTTTCCGCACGACCAGCAGAACCGCGGCACGTTCGATCCGTACAAGCTCTGCGTCGCGCCGCAGTACTTCGCCTCGCGGGAGGAACGCGACGCGGCGCGCCCGCAGGCGTTGCTGCGCGCCAACGCGAATCAGGGCGAAGCGGCGTTCGAGACGGCCCGCGTCGGCGACGGCCCCGATGCGCAAGGCCGCTGGGTCCGCGACGACTACCGCGCGATGCGCACCTTCCTGTTCGATCTGCTGCGCCTGCCGGGCGAAGAAAACGAGTTCAAAGTCGTCGACCGCATCAGCAGCCGCGTGCACAACCTGCCGCTGATGCCGCTGCTGTGCGGCGACAATCCGCTGACCAACACGGCACCGGCGAAATTCCTGCGCCTGACCGACTATCAGCTGTTCATTCTCAAGCAATGGGCGGACGGCCGCTTCATCGACGACAAGGCGATGGGCTGGCTGCCGCCGGGCTATTCGCCGTTCTTGCCTTACGCGACGATCCCGCCGCCGCGCACCGGGCGCGAACTCGACCGCGACGTGCTCAGCAACGTGCTCGGCGGCGCCTTCTGCCCCGGCGGCGAGATCGGCTGGCTGCTGCGCAATCCGTCGATCTATTGGGAGCCGTACCGCGTCAAGGCGGACCGCACGCTATCGGACTTCTTCCAGACCGCGGCGCAGGCCAACCAGGTGTCGACCGGTACCGACATCGCCGACTTCACTTATTCGATGGACAACCCGCTGAGCCAGGACAACGACTTCGACACGGGCCTGCAGCCGGGCGATCTGACCAAGTCGATGGCGCTGCCGTGGCAGGCCGATTTCAACGAGTGCTCGACGCAGAACATCGACATCACCTACGCCGACTGGAACAACCTCTATCCGCAGAGCGACGGCGATACGCGCCTTGCGGCGAGCCGCAAGGTCTGGGAAACGCTGTGGTGGCCCGCGCACCGTCCGCTGCAGGTGTGGGAAAACGTCGGCAACGGCAATCTCTCGCAACTGGACTGGAGCCGCGGCGTGCCGCAGACCAATGCGGGCGATCTGAAGATGGTCAGCGAATGGTCGAAGCTGCCTTTCGTCGTGCCGAACCCCGCGTTGACGCCCGAGCAGCGCCGCCAGGCTTCTTCCGATCTCGCCGCGCCGAAATTCGTCGCGGCCGAGCGCAACTGATTCGCCCGCATTTCAATGGAGCGCACATGAGCAGCAGCAACCCCTTCGTCGGCAGCTGGACTTATCGCAGCCTGTTGAACGACCCGGACGGCAAACTCGATTTCGACCAACTCGAATTCGGCCTCGGCACCCTCGTCATCGAGGAAGCGCCGAGCGAAATATTGAAAGGCACGATCGGCGACGGCTCGACCTGGCAGCTCGCGCTCAAGGGCTCGCGCCAGTACGGCACGCCGGGTCGCGCGCGCTTCCAGGGCGTCGGCGTCGTCGGCGGCGAGAAGTGGATCTACGACTACGAGTGCTATCTCGTGCCGCACTGGCCCGACGGCGTCGACCAGCGCGCCGCCCTCGTCGGTTCGGTGATCCGCACCATCCCGCATTCCGGCGGCGAGCCGGGCACGGTCGCGCCGGCCGGCGTGGTGGCCTCGTTCTATGCCGTCAGAAGCGACTGAGCGCTTGGCCGACTTCGACGTTCTGATCGCCGGCGGCGGGCCGGGCGGCTGCGCGGCCGCCATCTCCCTGCGCACCTACGCGCCGGCGCTGCGCGTCTGCGTCGCCGACCCCGGCACAAAAACGCAGCGCAATCTGGGCGAGACTCTGCCGCCGCAGGCCGGGGTCTTCCTCGACCACCTCGGCGTTCGCGAGCGCTTCGTCTTCGACGGCCACGTGCGCGCGTATCGCACCGAATCGGCATGGAGCAGCGACCATCCGGTGGCGAATGAATTCCTCTATGGCGTACATCAGTGCGGCTGGCGTCTGGATCGCGAGCGCTTCGACGCGCTGCTCGCGCAATCCGCGCGCGAGCGCGGCGTCGACTGGCGCTGCGCTCACGTCGCGGCGGCGACGCGGCTGGGTGACGGCTGGGCGGTGCGCTTTCGCGACGGCCGCTGCCACACGGCGCGCTTCCTCATCGACGCCACCGGCCGCAACGCCAGCCTGTGCCGCCAGCTCGGCATCGCCGCGCATCGCCGCGATCGCTTGATCGCGAGCGTCGTGCGCTTCGCGCCGTCGGCCGAGCCGATCGACCTGACGGTCGAGCCGTGCGCGGACGGGTGGTGGTATGCGACCGCGCTGCCGGACGGCACGCGCGTGCTCGCCTGCATGAGCGACAGCGACATCGTGCGCCGCGAGGGCCTGGCCAACCTCGACGGCTGGCTGCAGCGGCTGCACGAAACCCGATGCATGCGCGCCCTTGCCGCGGGCCTGGTGCCGCAGGGGCCGCCGCAGCTGCATGCCGCAGCGAGCCTGCATCGTGCCGTGCCCGCGACCTTGCCTTTGCTCGCCGTGGGTGACGCAGCGTCCGCGTTCGATCCGCTGTCTTCGCAAGGCATCGCCAAGGCACTGCGTTCCGGCGTGTTCGCCTCGTACGCGATCGCCGACTCGCTGCTGCGCGGCGACGATCGCGGCCGCGCGCGCTATCGCGATTTCAGCGCCGACGAGTTCGCCGGCTATCTGCAGACGCTGGCGGAGTACTACGGCCGCGAACGGCGTTGGTCGGACCGGCCGTTCTGGCAAAGGCGTCATGCGATCGAAGCGCCGGATTCCACGCAATCGACCGACCTGCCCGAGTCGGAGCAAATGCGCGCGCCCCGCGGCGATTTCGCCGCGGCCAGGCAACGCGATCTGGCCGAAACCGCCGTTTGAGACACGAGCTATCGAGGAAAAAGGAGATTCGCGTCGAACCAATTCGGTTGGAAAAAAGTCGACGAGCCCCGCCTCCCATCCCCCCCCTCCGCCGCGCGGCAATGCGTCGAGCAACATGAAAAGACACGTGAGCAGTACTACCAGTCCTGACCGGGAGAGATTTCATGTCGAACACCCACAGTGCATTTCCGCTATCGCGCAACATCGTTCTCGGACTCGCTGCCGCCGGCGCTCTCGGCGGCGCGCAGGCGCAACCTCCGGCGATCACGCCGGCGGTCAACATCGACCAGGCGAAGATCCACGAGTATCCGTTGCGCAAGATCCTCGAGTCCGGCGGCGATTTCCACACCACGCCGTTCACCCCCGAAGACGGCCACGGCGAAGGCAAGGACGGGCCGCGCTCGCAGCAGCGGCGGACGTTCTATCCGCAGGCTTGGCCGAATTTCCCGTTCCTGCGCCTCAACGGCCTCGATTCGCAGAGCTGCTACGAGTGCCATAACACGATCGGCAGCTATGTGCCGCCCGACAACACCACCAAGGCGCTGCTGCGCAAGCCGAGCCCGATCGGCGGCTCCGCCGGCGTGGCGAGCAACGCTTTCATCAACCCGGCCTTCCCGAATCCGCTGACCCAGCTCGTGCGCAATCCGCCGCACGTGTTCGGCACCGGCTATGCGCAGTCGATCGGCGCGGAGATGTCGACCGAACTGCGCGTCGAGCGCGGGCTGCTGAAGATCGCGACGATCGCCAAGGCGAAAGCCGGGCATCGCACCGTTGCGCTGTCCGCGCCGCTGGCGGCCAAGGGTCTGGCGTTCGGCAAGCTCACCGAGAGCTGCGACGAGAACGGCCAATGCCAGGACGACACCAGCAAGGTCACCGGCGTCGCCTCCGACCTGATCGTGCGCCCGTTCCAGTGGAAGGGCATCGCTTCGAGCGTGCGCCATTTCGTCCGCGACGCGCTCGACTTCCATTTCAGTATGCAGGCCGTGGAGAAAGTCGGACACATCGACTGCGATCGCGACGGCAAGATCGACGAGATGACGCTCGGCAACGTCACCGCGCTGACCGCGTTCGTCGCCATGATGCGGCCGCCGACCGTGATGATCCCGACCGACAAACCCGGCAAGGACGGCTACGAGCGCGGCAAGGCGATCTTCGAGGGCACGGCGAAGGACCTGCACGGGAAACTGAGCGGCGCAATGTGCGCCACCTGCCACGTGCCGAACCTGACTCTCGAAGTGCCCGAACTCGTGGTCGAGGATCCGGGCGTGGCGAACGTCACCTCGCCGAGTCAATGCCCGACCGAGGCCGCCTCGCTGATCGACCCGGTACCGGCCGAACGCGACGCGACGACGCAGCAGGTGAATCGCCGCGTCGAAGCGATCCTCGCGCACAAGGAGGCCACGGCCAAGCTCGCGGGAGCCGCGAAGCCCGCGCTCGGCGTTTCGCCGTTGGGACAGTTGCTGGCGAGCGAGCCGGTGCCGAAGCTCGCCGACGGGGATTTGCGCATCAACCTGACCAATCCGGGCGACGTACCGCCGGCCGCGCTGCCGCGCCTGCCGGCCGCCAACGATCACTCGCCGGTCGTCGTGCCGCTGTTGAGCGACCTGCGCACGCACAACATGGGCAAGGGCTTGCAGGACAGCGTCGCCCAGGGCGCCGACGTCGAAGGCATCAGCATTCCGCCGCCGCTGTTCCTGACGCGTCCGCTGTGGGGCGTGGCCGATACCGGCCCGTGGCTGCACGACGGCCGCGCGCGCACGCTGAAGGAAGCGATCGAGTTCCACGCCAGCGAGGGCAGCGAAGCGAATCCGGTAATCGAGGCGTTCGATCGCCTGAGCGCCGCCGATCAGCAGGCCGTGGTCGACTTCCTGCTCGCGCAGCGCCTGCCGATCGCCGAAGACGTGCATCAGGGCATCACCCCGACGAGCGCGGAAAGGAAATCGCCATGACCGCCAGACATTTCGAGCGTCCGCCCGAGCAGGCGGACGTGCTCATCGTCGGCGCCGGCGTCGCCGGACTGTTCTGCGCGTATCGCCTGCTCGAGGCCAAACCCGGGCTGAAGATCGCGATCGTCGAGAAGGACGGACGCGCCGGCGGTCGCCTCGACACCGACCACGTGCTGATCGTCGACGACGCCGGCAAGCCGGTCGAGGTGAAGGACGAAGAGGGCGGCATGCGCTTCAACTTCCAGATGACCGAACTGCTCGCGCTCGCCAACGCGCTCGGCATCGACAAGGACATCGTGAAGTTTCCGATGGGCGATGCGAACAACCGCTATTTCATACGCGGACATTCGTTCACCGTCGGCGAAGCGGCGGCGAACGGCAACGCGATCTGGAGCGAGCTGTACGCGCTCGAGGTGAACGAGCGCGGCCTGAGCCCGGGCCAGCTGATCGACAGCGTCTATCGCGCGATCCTCGCGCAGAACCGCTGCGATCCGCCGGCAAACCCGACGCCGGAGTTCTGGCAACGCTTCCGCAACGAGCTCAGCTACCAGGGCACGAAGCTCAACCGGTGGGGCCTCTGGTCGCTGCTGCGCGCCTACGGCTACTCGCAGGAGTGCGTGACCATGCTCGCCGACGTGGTCGGCTTCGCCGGCCCGTTCCTCGCCTCGTCGAACGCGGGCGACGCCTTGCAGATTCTGCTCGATTTTCCGAGCGATCCGCAGTTCCATGCGTTCAACCAGGGCTTCAGCACGCTGATCGATGCGCTGCTTGCGCGCCTCGAGGGCAGGGCGGCGCTCTGCATCGGCGCCACGGTCGAGGCGCTGGAAGACGCGGTCGAGGGACGACTCCGTGCGGCCTGGCACTCGACGCCCGACGTGTTTCCCGGCGTCGACGAGCGCGGCCATATCGTGGCGGAGAAAGTGATTTTCGCTCTGCCGAAAAACGCCCAGCAGTCGCTCGCCGCGGCGTCGCCGCTGCTGCGCGGGCACGCCGGCTACGCGCACTACGCCGCGAATCTCGATGCCGCCGTCGGCATGGTGCTGACCAAGGTCAATCTGTATTTCGACAATGCCTGGTGGCGCGACGGCACGACCAACCGCGCGGCGATCGCGAACGGTCCTTCGTTCACCGATCTGCCGGCGGATTCGTTCTATGTGTTCGATCCGATCAAGGGCGGCTCCGAGACCGGACCGGCGGCGCTCACGCTGTATTGCGACTTCAACAACGCCGACTTCTGGGAGGAGCTGCAGGAGATCGGTCCCAAATTCATCTCGCCTTTGCAGGATCACTACGACAGGCAGGTTCCGCAGGTGCTGTTCGCCGCGTCGCAGGCGGTGGTCGACGAAATGCGCCGGCAGTTGCAGGAGGTGTTCTCCAGCCTCGCC
>CBJLOV010000086.1:0-17430 GCA_966424745.1 uncultured bacterium | reverse complement strand
CTCGGCACGCGCCTCGTCGCCGTGCTGACCTTCTTCGCCGGTGCTCTGTTGCTTGCATCGGCGGCGATGCCGTCGGTGATCGAACACGTCAACGTCGTGCGCGAACGCCTGCCGATTCTGTTCGTCGAAAGTTCGAGCTGGTTCTCGATCCTGACCGGCGTCTTGCTGCTTGGGCTCGCGCGAGGCATCGACGGCCGCCTGCGCGTGGCCTACCGCCTGACGACGTGGCTGCTCATGATCGGCGCCCTGCTCGCGGTGACCAAGGGCCTGCACTTCGGCGAAGCCCTGTTCCTGCTCGCGGTGGCCTTGCTGCTGCGCGCCCGCAAGCGCGTGTTCACGCGGCGCGCGATGACCCTGAGCGCGATGACTTCGGCAGGCTGGTACGCGGGCCTCGCCGTCTGCGTCCTTATCTTCTTCGCAATCGGCGCGGCCCAGGTCCTCGGCGACGATTCGTTCGATCTGTTCTATTTCGGCTTCGGCGAACACACTTCGCGCATCGGCCGCGGCCTTGCCGCCGCCGTGCTCGGCCTCGTCGTCTATCTCATCTGGCAATTCTTCGCAGTGCGCCGGCCGGAACTTTCCCTGCCGAACCGCGGCGATCTCGAACACGCGCGCGCGATCTACGACGAACACGGCGGCGGCGAATTCGCGCACCTCACCTTCATGCGCGACAAGCATCTGTTCTGGGCGGCCGACCGCCAGGCCGTCGTCGCCTACGGCAGCGTGCGCAACCGCCTCGTCGCGCTCGGTTCGCCGTGCGGCCCGGAGAGCGCGATCGACCGCGCCATCCTCGAGTTCCGCCGCTTCGCCGACGCCCAGGACCGCGTGCCGGTCTTCTACGAAGTGCTCGAACCCGATCTCTCGCACTACCACGACGCCGGCTTCGACTTGTTCAAGCTCGGCGAACTCGCGATCGTCAAGCTCGAGGAATTCTCGCTCGCCGGCAAGCGCTGGGAAGACCTGCGCCAGGCGGTGAACCGCTCGGCCAAGGAACAACTCACTTTCGAGATCGTCGACGCACCGCACGACTCGGCCCTGATCGCCGAAGTGCGCGAGGTTTCCGACGCCTGGCTCGCCGACAAGGGCTCGGTGGAGAAGGGCTATTCGCTCGGCCGCTTCGACGGCGACTACCTCGACTGGAGTCCGCTCGCCCTCGTGCGCCGCGCGGGCAGGCTGATCGCCTTCGCCAACATCGTGCCGCCGTACGGGCCGAACGGCACCGCCAGCGTCGATCTGATGCGCCACGTCGGCGATGCGCCGCGCAGCACGATGGACTTCCTCTTCGCCAAGGTCATGCTCTGGTCGCAGGCCCAGGGGCACAAGCAGTTCAGCCTCGGCATGGCGCCGCTGTCGCGCGTCGGCGACAACCCGTATGCGCGCATCAACGAGCGCCTCGCTTCGCTCGCGTTCCTCTACGGCAACAACCTGTACAACTACCAGGGCGTGCGCCGCTACAAGGACAAGTTCAAGCCCGAATGGACGGGCTCCTATCTCGCCTATCCGCGCGGGATCTGGGTACCGGGTCTGTTGATCGACATCGCCGCCCTCGTCGCGGGCGGCTACGGACGCTTCCTGCTGAGCCGCTAGCGCACCGGTCGCGCGGCGTCCGCTATTGACTGCCCCATGCGTTGACCAGGTTGGCGACGTTCACCGTGCCGATGCCGGTGGCGAAATCCCAGCCCGCGGTCGCGCTGAACGCCGGCGAGTTGGCCGCATTCGACGTCGACAGCACCCCGTAGCGGAAGCCCGAGGTGGTTCCGCTGGCGCCGTAGCAATCGAAGCCGAAGCAGTCGACCACGATGTCGCCCTGGGTGACATCGTAAAAGATGCAGCCGGCACCCGCGCCGCTGCTCGAATTGCAGTTCGCGCTACCCGAGGTGCCGTATTCCTTTGCTGCAAGCCGGTAGTAGACGTAGTTCGGATTGCCCTGCGCCGAACCCGTCTTCTGATTGATCAGCGCCTGCACCCCGGCGAGGATCGGGGCGGAGATCGACGTACCGCCGATCAAGGTCCAATTGTCCGGCGTGCCGGTGCAGGGGCTGCCGCCGTTGGCGATGTCGCTGTAGCACTCGACGTAAGCGTGCCCCCAGAGGGTGCCGTTCGAGGCAAACATCGACAGATCGGGAAGATCGCGCACGCCGTCGTTCGGCAGGCCGAAAACGCCGGTCTGCCAGGAAGGCTTCGCCGCGCCCACGCAGCTGCCCGGCGCCGAGACGTAGCCGTTGCCGTCCAAGGACGGCGCACCGGAGGCGCAATTGCTCGGTCCACCGCTGCCCGCGGTCGTGCCGTCCAGGGAGAATTGCAGCGCGAAAATCGTGTTGCAGAAGCCCGAACTGCCGTAGGCGGCGGTCTGGCCGAGATAGTTCAGGAGAACCGAACTTGCACACGAATTGTTCCACGGAATTTCGGGAACGTACGACAGCGCGGCACCGTTGCCGCCCCAATAAGTCGAAGTCGTTTTCGACGACGTGTCGGAGAAATCGGTGCCGCCGACGGCGACGTTGTACGCGGTCGAGGCGAAACCGTTGACGCTGATGCCGTTGTACGCACCGTTCTGGCCGGCGTCGCAGCTCGCCGCGCCGTCGTCGCCCGAAGACACGAAGATGGACACGCCTTCGGCGACCGCCTGTTGGTAAGCCGCCGCGTACGCGGCGTTGCCGGCCGTACCGAGCGCGGCCTCGCATTCGCCGTAGCTCATGCTGATGATCGACGGCGGCGGCACGTTGGCGTTGATCAGATTCTGCACGGCGATCAGGCCGCCGAATACGGTGCTGGTATCGGCGCAGGCGGCGACGAGGATCTTCGCGCCCGGCGCCGCGGCGCTGGCCCATTCGGCGTCGACTTCCGCCTCGATCGCGTTGTCGCTGATGCCCGGATCGGCGCAGTTGTTCGCCCCGCTCTTCGGCGCCGGATGCACTTGCACGAGGCTCGCCGAGGTATAGCCCGACAGGCCGAGCTGGTTGCGGAACGTGGTCCAGTCGTGCGCGCTGTAGATGTCGGTGTCCTCGACCACGGCGATCGTCTGGCCCTGCCCCGTATTGCCGGCGGCGAACACGGGATTGAAGTTGTAGATCGTCGCCAGGTCGGCCGGCGCGAGATTGGTGCCGCTGTTCGATGCGGCATCCTGCCTTGCGAACTTCGCCTGCTGCGTACGCCGGATCATCGCGCGCGGATGGAAATCGTTGAGCGAGACCACGCCCTTGACCACCGGCGCGAGCGCGGCCGGAATCCGCGGGTCGCTCATGTTGGCGAAATGCCGCGCGCCCTTGACCGCGAGACGATGGATCTCGGTATGGAATGCGCCGCGCACGGCGCCGGCCGTGCCGGAGAAGTCGATCGTCAGCCCGTTCGCATGGACCTGATTGATCTTGAAGCCGCGCGTGCTCAGCCAGTCGGCGACCGTGTCGATGTCCGCCCGGGCAACGCCGTACTGCGCGCCGAATTGTTCGGCGCTGAGCCAATGATGGAAGGTCGGCGAGTTCGGGTCGTGCAACGCATCAATCGCTCCGGCGAGGGCGCGCTCCTGCTCGGGCGACCGCTGCAGGAGCAGCTGCAGATGCTCGAGCGGCATCGCATCGGCGACGGCGCCGAGATCGTTGGCTGCCGTCGCTTCGGGGCGCACGTTGCCGGCCAGGGTGACCAACTTGGCTTCGTCCACCTTGGCGGCTACGCGCGGAGTGGGTTGCGCAGCGTCCGCGCTCGCCCCGGCGCAGGCGAACCCCAAGGCTGCCGTCGCGACCGCCCACACCGGGCGCCGGGTCATGTCCGCACCCCGTCGCGAACGGCGAGGCCGGATGTCGAGCAGGATGGCCGCTTCATGGGCTGCACCCCGCCGGTGCCGCACCGAGCCGGACCAGGTTGATCGTTCCGCTGGCCGACTGCGAATTCAACGTGCTCGGCGAGATGGTGTAGGTCAACGTCGCCGAGGTGCAGCTCTGGAACGTGAGGTTCACCGAACCGACGGTGGCTCGGGTCACGCCGCCGCCGACGCCGAAGCTGCCGCCGCTGGACGAATACAGGGGGATGTCGCTCGCCGAGGTCGCGGTCGGCGCGAAGCTTCCGCTCTGGAACACGAACCACTGCTGGCGCGGCGGCGAGGCGGAAAAATTCGCCGGGAAGAAGGTGTACCACGATCCGAACAGCGTCGTGATGCCGGGGCTGACGTCGATGAACAGGCCCTGCCCGCTGGTGTTGGGATCGTACCAGGCACCGGAGAGCAGATAGTTCGCCGGCGGATTGCTATTGTCGCCCCAGCTGGCGCAGGTGGTATTCGAAGTCAGCCGGGTCAGCGGAATCGAACCGGCGCGGCCGTCGTCGAAGGCATAGACCAGGGTGCCGGTCGAGCAATCGCTGAAGCTCAACGTCGCCGTGCCGACCTGGCTGCGGGTCGGGCTGGGGCCTGCGGCGAGATTGCCGTTGCTCGCCGTGTAGATGCCGACCGAGGCCGAGGAGCGGTTGTTGTAGATGTCGCCCTGCAAATAGTACCAGCGCTGGCCGCCGCTGCCGCCGGGCACGTCGAACGTATACCAGCCCGCGGCGACCGTACCGTGCCCGGCGGTAACGTTGTCCGGATAAAAATTGAGCACGAAACCCTGACCGCTGGTTTGCGAATTCCACCACGTGCCGGTCAGGCCATGCTGATCCATGTTGAGCGTCGACACGCTGAGGCCGCAGGCCGCGTACCACGGAGAGACACCCGTCGCCGCGTCCCAGTTCGCGTCGGGCGTGGGAGTGAAGGTGTTGCCGCACAACACCGACGCGCCGGCCTGCAGCAGATCGGGGTTGGGCACCACGGGCACGTTGCCGGTCAACTGATTGCCGCCGACGTCGATGCCGGTGAGCGCCGCCAGGCCGTTCAACGATGGCATCGATCCGCTGAGCCGGTTGCCGTGTACGCTGAACACGGCGAGATTGATCAGGCCGGTCAAGGCCGGGATCGAACCGCTCAACTGGTTGTTGCCGACGTTGAAAAATTGCAGTGCGCCGAGTTCGCCGAGCGCCGGAATCGTGCCGCTGAGCTGGTTGGAAAAGGCGTAGAACGTCTGCAGGTTCGACAGCCCGGACAACGACGGAATCGCGCCGGTCAATGCATTCGTGTCGACATCGAAGACCTGCAGATTCGTCAATCCGCTGAGCGACGGCAGACTGCCGGACAACTTGTTCTTCGCCGCGTTGAACCCCTGCAGGCCCGTAAGCCCGGTCAGGCTCGGGATCGAGCCGGTCAAATTGTTGCCCGCCACATCGAAGCTGCGCAGCTGGGTCAGGCCGGCGAGCGAAGGAATCGTGCCGCTGAATTGGTCGCCTTCGATGCTGAAACCCTGCAGGCTGGTCAGGGCGGCCAGGGACGGAATCGCCCCGCCGAGACCGCAACCGCTCTGGCTGCTGCTCGAACAATTGTTGTTGTTCGAAACGATGAAAGTCTGCAGATAGCTCAGAGCGGACAGATCGGGCAGGCTGCCGACGAGCCCGTTCTGCTGCAGGTTGATGCCGATGACATGGCTGCCGCCGCTGTCGCAGAACACGCCGTACCAACTCGGCGTGGTAGTGCTGCCGCACTCCGTGCCGGCGGCGCCCATCCCGCCGCTGCCGTTGTTCCAGCCGCCGTTATGGACCCAGTTGGCGCCGCCCGCGCCACTGTAGATATTGAGCAGCACCTGCCGCTCCGAGGCCGGAATCGCCGCCTGCGCGGCGGTACCGATGCAGAATGCCGCGAACGGCAGGATTCCGAGCCACTTCAACCGCCCCATCATCGTGTTTCCTCGTGCGCTGCAAGGCCGCAACGGCCGTTCGTGAAGGTACATGCTACCGGTTAAGCCGGTCCAAAGTCTTTGTGCAAAAACAGTGTAGCGCCAACCACTTCCCACAATTCCCGCAAGCCGGAACGGGACTGCACCTGTACTGCTTGCCCCGGAAAAGCCGCCGGCGGATGCGGCACTGCGTCATTTCGCGTATCCTGCGCTCCCTTTTTTCTGGCGGCGTCGATCGTCGCCCCGCAGCAATGCCCTGCGGCAGCCACATTCCAGGAGCACATCATGGGCCTAGACCTCGTATCCAGCGGCAAGGACGTGCCGAACGAAATCAACGTCGTCATTGAGATTCCGAAGGACGCGGAACCGGTGAAGTACGAAGTGGACAAGGCCTCCGGCGCGATCTTCGTCGACCGCGTGCTGTCGACGCCGATGCGCTACCCGTGCAACTACGGCTACGTACCGCGCACGCTCGGCGGCGACGGCGATCCGCTCGACGCCCTCGTGATCCTGCCGTTGCCGCTCGTGCCGGGCTCGGTGATCCGCTGCCGCCCGGTCGGCATGCTCAAGATGACCGACGAAGCCGGCGCCGACGAGAAACTCGTTGTCGTGCCCGTGGCCAAGGTGTTCGCCGGCTATGCGCACATCGAGGACATCGGCCAGGTCTCCGGCCACTGGCTCGAGCGCATCGGCCACTTCTTCGAGCATTACAAGGATCTCGAGAAGGGCAAGTGGGTGAAGGTCGAGGGCTGGCACGGCGCCGACGCGGCCAAGCAGGAAATCGGCGCAGGCGTGAAGCGCTACGAAGCGTCGCCCGACAGACCGAAGTTCTGATACTCCGCCTCGCGGTCGGGGCGTGCCGTCCCGACCGCAAGGCGTCGATGCGGCTCAGTCGTCGCTCTTGTTGTCCTCTTCAGTCGTCCCGCGCGGCGTGATGTGCGGGCCGTTGCACAGATCGACCGAACGCCAGATCAGGATGCGGCCGAGTCGCCACGGCACTTCCGCCTCGGGCTTCACCGGTACGCCGTACTTCGTATAAAAGGTCACGACTTCGCCGTCGGGATGCTCGGCGCACCAGGCATAGAGCTCGCCGAGATTGATCGACTCGAACGGCCGCGTGAGCCGTCCCGGAAATTCGAACAGGCCGTGATGCCAGCCGAGATGCACGATCGGCTTGCCGGCCTCCTGCGCCGCGCGGATGCGGTTCGCGGTCGCCGTGACGTCGAGAGTGGGGCCGACCGCCTGCGCGATCGTGAGCACGCCGAACGCGGCCGCGGCGACGCCGGACAAGGCGACGGTCTTGAGCTGTGCATGCGCGCGCGGGTGCGCAAGCAGGAACACGCCGATCGCGGCAATCAGCGCGCCCCATAGCGGCCAGATGCCGCCGAGCACGGCCTGCTCGGTGGGCGAAAAACTGCCGTCGCGCACGATTTTCTCCAGTCCCGGCACGTTCGCGGCATGCTGGGCGAGCCACGGTGCGGCAAACAGCAGGACGCCGACGAGCACGAGCAGCAGCCCGAACAGGCGCCCGCGTACACGCGCCGCATCGTCGCGCAACACGAGGGCGAAATACAACGCGATTCCGGGCAAAAGCGGCAGCAAATAGTGCGGCTGCTTGCCGCTGGTGAAGCAGAACAGGACGAACGTCGGCACGAACCAGCAGACCGCGAAGCGTGCCGCCTTGCTGCCTGCGAAATTGTCGCGCCAAGCGCGCCACGGCGCGCGCAGACTCAAGGTCCAGGGCAGGATCATGAACGGCAGGACCATGAAGTACCACCAGAGCGGCCGCGCGTGGGCGAAGCTCTGGGTCATGCGCGCCGCGGTCTGATGGAAGACGACGTCGTTGACGTAGCTCCAGCCTCCCGCCGACATCATGTAGACCAGCCCGGCGCCGATGCTGATCAGCACGCCGGCCAGCACGGCCCCGTACCAGCGCAGCGATTCGCCGCGCGCGGTCGTGCTCCACCATGGCGCCAGCAAGCCGACCAGGCCGGCGTCGAGCAGCATGACCGGCCCCTTGTTGAGCAGGCCGAGGCTCAAGCCGAGCGCGAAGATCGCGACGCCGCGACGCCAGCGCCGCTCGTCGAAATCGAGCAGACCGTGCAGGGCGAGCAGCACGCACGCCGCGAGCACGACATCGAACATGATCGCGCTCGCGAACACCGCAAAGAACAGCATGCCGGCGAAGAGCTGCGCGGCGCGCACCGCCAGGCTGTCGTTCTCCGCCGCGGCGGACGGATCGAGTCGGCGCACCAGCCGCTCGAACAGCAGCAACGAGATCAGCGAAACGACGAGTATGCCGAGACGCACGATCCAGACGTGCAGACCGGCCAGTGTCCAGGCGACATTGATCAGCCAGAACAACAGCGGCCCTTTGTGCGAATAAAGCTCGCCGTTGAGGTGCAGCAGCAGCCAGCTCGGCGAGTTGCGCAGCTCCCACGCCACCGACAGGTAGCGCGTCTCGTCGATCGGCAGCGCCGGCAGGAACAGCGCGACAGGCAACAGGATCAGGAACCAGTAAAAGCGCCAGTCGGCGAGTATTCGTTTCATGGGAATCGGCGAAATGGATAATGCGGGCGCAACACTTCTCCTCCCTGTTCAAGGGGGGAGGCGGGAGGGGGAGGGTGTATTGAGCGTGCCCCATTTTCTCACTGCGGCACAAATTCACACCATCCCCACCCGGTTGCTAGGCTCGGAATCCATTCCTCGCCAAGCAACCCGGTCCTTCGCTCCTGCTTCGGACGTTCGGCGGCACGCGAACCTGCGGTTCGCAAACCTGCCGCTCCCCTTGAAGGGGGCTAAAACAGAGCGGAAGCAAAGACTCAGCCGCGATTGAGCAGATTCTTCAGATCGATAATCGCCGCGTTCGCACGCGAGACGTAGTTGGCCATCACCAGCGAGTGATTGGCGAAGAAGCCGAACGGGCTGCCGTTGAGGATGATCGGACTCATCACCGGCTTCTGCGATTCCTCGAGTTCGCGGATCACTTGCTTCAGGCTCACCATTGCGCTTTTGCGTTCCAGGGTCGGCCCGAAATCGACTTCGATCGCTTTCAGCTGCTCAAGCAGGGCCCAGGTATAGCCGCGGGACTCGTAGAAGATGTCGTCGATCTTCGTCCACGGCGTGCGCACGACCTGCTGGCCCTGCGGATTCTGCGTCTTCGCTCCGTCGACCGGCGCGTCGCCCTGCAGCTGGATCTGGCCGACGCTGGCGGACAGCCGCTGCGACAGCGAGCCCAGGCGCGTGGAGACGAGATCGAGATAATCGGCGAGGCTGTCCGCGCGCGGGTAGAACTGCGCGCCGTTCGGGTCGTTCTTGCTCAGCCGCACGAAGTAGGCTTCCACCCGATCGATCGCCTTGCGGTACTGGCCCTCCGAACTCGGCAGCAGCCAGCGATCGTTCGGCGAAGAGAACAGCGGGTCGGCGTCCTTCAGATCGACGTCCTCTTCCGACTGCGACTGCGAACGCGCGAACTTGTTGCGCATCTCTCGCGCCAGATCCCGCGTCGCGGTCAGCGCGCCGAACTCCCAATTCGGCACGTCGTCCATCAGCACGCCCGGCGGAAATTTGTCGTTGGAGAGATAGCCGCCACGCTTGTCGAGCAACGTCTCCGCACTGCCGATCAGGGCTGCGGTGACCACGCTGCCGGGCACCAGGGGCTGGTTGTGCTGCGCGGACCGCTCCTGCGCGAACTTGACCACGTCGAACTGGGCCGGCTCGTAGCTCCACCACCACATCAGCGCCAGCACCGCCAGCAGGTACAGCGCAAGCACGGCGCCGAAGCCGCGCAGCCAGAACCTGGGGCGGCGTGCGGACGAACTGATGATAGGCATGGCAATACTCCGTGCGGCCTGGCTGGGGCGCCTAGCCTAACGCACAAACGATGAACGGCGCTCGCGCTACTGCCGGCTGTATACCTCGCCGCCCTGCTCGCGGAACTCGCGCGCCTTCTCCTCCATGCCCTGCGCCAGCGCCTCGGCCGCGTCGCCGACGCCATGATCCTTGGCGTAGTCGCGCACGTCCTGGGTGATCTTCATGCTGCAGAAGTGCGGCCCGCACATCGAGCAGAAATGCGCGTGTTTGGCCGCCTCTTTCGGCAAGGTCTCGTCGTGGAATTCCTGCGCCTTCTCCGGATCGAGGCCGAGGTTGAACTGGTCCTGCCAGCGGAACTCGAAACGCGCTTTCGACAGCGCATTGTCGCGCGCCTGCGCACCCGGGTGCCCCTTGGCCAGATCGGCCGCGTGCGCCGCGATCTTGTAGGTGACGATGCCGTCGCGCACGTCCTGCTTGTTCGGCAGGCCCAGATGCTCTTTCGGCGTGACGTAGCAGAGCATCGCCGTGCCGTACCAGCCGATCATCGCCGCGCCGATCGCGCTGGTGATGTGATCGTAGCCCGGCGCGATGTCGGTCGTCAGCGGGCCGAGCGTGTAGAACGGCGCTTCGTGGCACTTCTCGAGCTGGCGCTCCATATTCTCCTTGATCAAATGCATCGGCACGTGACCCGGGCCTTCGATCATCGTCTGCACGTCGTGCTTCCACGCGATCTCGGTCAGCTCGCCGAGCGTGTCGAGTTCGGCGAACTGCGCGGCGTCGTTCGCGTCCGCGATCGAACCCGGACGCAGACCGTCGCCGAGCGAGAACGCCACATCGTAGGCCTTCATGATCTCGCAGATGTCCTCGAAGCGTTCGTAGAGGAACGATTCCTTGTGGTGCGCCAGACACCACTTCGCCATGATCGAGCCGCCGCGGCTGACGATGCCGGTCACGCGCTTCGCCGTCAGCGGAATGAACGGCAGGCGCACGCCGGCGTGGATGGTGAAATAGTCCACGCCCTGTTCGGCCTGTTCGATCAGCGTGTCGCGGAAAATTTCCCAGGTCAGTTCCTCGGCCTTGCCGTCGACCTTCTCCAGCGCCTGATAGATCGGCACCGTGCCGATCGGCACGGGCGAATTGCGGATGATCCATTCGCGCGTCTCGTGGATATGCTTGCCCGTCGACAGGTCCATCACCGTGTCGCCGCCCCAGCGGATCGCCCAGACCATCTTCTCGACCTCTTCGGCGATCGAACTCGTCACCGCGGAGTTGCCGATGTTCGCGTTGATCTTGGTCAGGAAGTTGCGACCGATGATCATCGGCTCGGTTTCCGGATGATTGATATTGCACGGAATGATCGCGCGGCCGCGCGCGACTTCGCGGCGCACGAATTCCGGCGTGATCCGCTTCGGGATCGACGCGCCGAAACTCTGCCCCGGATGCTGCTTGAGCAAGTCGGCATCGCGCAGCGCGTCGAGGCGCTGGTTCTCGCGGATCGCGATGTATTCCATCTCCGGCGTGACGATGCCTCGGCGCGCATAGTGCATCTGCGAAACGTTCGCGCCCGCCTTCGCCCGCAGCGGCGCGCGCGTGTGCGGAAAGCGAACGCCGGCGAGCTTCGGATCGGCGGCGCGCCTGCGGCCGAATTCGCTGGACAGCCCTTTCAGGGTTTCCGTATCGCCGCGTTCGCCGATCCATGCCGCGCGCAACGGCGCAAGGCCGGCGACCAGATCGATGCGCACCGCCGGATCGGTATACGGTCCCGAGGTGTCGTAGACCGCCAGCGGTGCATTCTTCTCGGCGCCGAAAACGAGCGGCGTATCGCTCAGCGCGACTTCGCGCATCGGCACATTCAAATCGACGCGCGAGCCCCGCAGATGAATCTTGCGCGAGCCCGGGATCGGGCGGGTCACGGCCTCCGACAGCGCGGTGGTGTCGCGGATCAGGTCGGCTGCGAGTGCGTTCATGGCGTCATCTCCTCTCAATTCGGCGAGGTCACGACGACGGAGGCTGTTATCGAAGAGTCCGCACATCGCACACGATGTGCGGTCCGTTCTTCGCGCGCGGAGACGCGTCCAATAAAGCTCCCTACGCCGGCATGACCCGGATCAGGTACGAAGGGTTTTTCTCAGCCCGCCGGCAAAAGCCGGCGAACACCCCCGCTTTTCGCCCGCTATTGAAGCATGAAGCGCTTAGGATGGCGAGCCGCAGGCCCACACAAGGCGTCGTCCCGCAGTCCGGCCGTTCCGATCGACCCTTCACCGGCCGCGACGCCGCGCGCACTGCAACGAAACCGTTCCGCCGACCGTCTTGTATGACGACACGGGAATCCCTACCGTACGGGAACGGGTTCCATATCGATGAGGCTCGCCATGAAAACACCCAACCACGATTCGCTGTTCCGTTCCTTCCTTTTCGCCCTGGCCGCTTGCCTGGCGCTCGCCGCCTGCGCCGCCCCCGGCCCAAAGAAATCCTTGCCCGAGCGCATTCAGGTCACCTGGGCTCCCGACGACCAGTTGAGCGAAGTCAAGGACAACCAATTCCAACGCGGCTGGCTGCGCCCCGAAGATTGGAAGAAGTCGCTGAGCGACTATCTGCGCGAACGCGCGAACACCGTCCTACCCGCGGGCCAACGGCTCGATGTGAAGTTCAACGACATCAAGCTCGCCGGCAATTTCGAACCGTGGCGCGGCCCGAACGCCCAGGATATCCGTTTCATGACCGACCTCTACCCGCCGCGCGCCACGCTGCAGTACAAGCTGCTCGACGCGCAGGGCAAGACGCTCCGCGAAGGCGAGAGCAAGCTGATCGACATGAGCTATCTGCAGCGCACGACCACCACGACGACCGACCCGCTGCGCTATGACAAGCGCCTGCTCGACGACTGGCTCAACAAAGAGTTCGTGCGCAAGGAAGCCTGACGCCCCCATGTGGGATTCCGTTCGCGGAAATCCCGGGCGCGGCAAAAAAAGCGTCGGTCCTCGATCACTGGAATGCAGACGCGCCCGGCAATCCGGGCGCGATCTGCGTTAGCGGGGCCGATCAGCGCGGCACGTAGGCGCGCAGAAAGAAATCGACCGTCGCATCGAGATGCTCGTCGATCTCGCGCTCGGTCGGCGGATCGCCGCAGCCGAACTCCATGCGCGCATGGCATTCGCCCTTGAGCAGGCAGAAGAACTGCGACGCGGCGCGATGCAGATCCTCGATCTCGAGCTTGCCGGCGTCGACTTCGACACGCAGAAAGGACTCCAGGCCGGACTGCACCTTCACCGGTCCGGCTTCCCAGAACAGCGTGGCCAGCTTCGGCGCCGTCGCCGCGTTGGCGACGATCGTGCGATGGATCGCGATCGCGTCCTCGCTCGTAATCAAGTTGAAGAACGCCCGCGCGATCGCGAGCAGCTGCTTGCGCAGCGGACCTTTCAGGTCGGCGTGGAACAGCTCCTCGGGCATCAACGTCTGGCATTTGCTGCTCACCGCCTCGGCGAACAGCGTCTCCTTGTCACGATAGTGACTGTAGACGGTGAGCTTGGATACGCCGGCCTTGTTGGCGATCGCATCCATGCTGGTGCCCTCGAAACCCTGTTTGACGAAAAGCTGCTTGGCCGCTTCGAGAATCGCGGCGCGCTTTTCCATGTCCTTGGGACGGCCCGGCCCCGCGGATTTGGTAACGGCTAACACGGACATGACATCGACATCGCTGGGTACTCACGGAAGGAATGTTTCGAATATGGGGACGCAGTAGGCATTCAAAATACTGGACAGTTCAGTTTAGTATTTGTACGATAGCACAAACGCGGTCACAGCGGCAAAAAGTAGCCCATTCGTTTATCGGCACCTACTTTTGCGCGATTCGCCCGCGTCCGCAATCTGCCCCGCAACAACGCCGTTCGTTGATATGGAACCCTAGGCCATGTCCCACCTCTCTCTTCGTCCATCCGCCTCCGCAGCCCTTCGCTTGGCCACAGCCGCATTCGCGCTGGCCGGCGCCCTGACCCTTGCCGGCTGCGGCAGCCAGGCCGCCGTTCCCGCGCCGCCGCGCAGCGCGATCGTCGCGCATCCGCAGGCGGCCGAAACGATCAACGCCGAGGTGTACTCCGGCGACGTGCGCGCGCGCTACGAGAGCCAGCTCGGCTTCCGCGTCAACGGCAAGATCAAGACGCGCAAGGTCGACGTCGGCAACCACGTCGAAGCCGGTCAGGTCATTGCCGAGCTCGACCCAGTCGACCTGCAGTTGCAGGTCGGCAGCGCCGGCGCCAATCTCGCCGCGGCCAAGGCCGCCCGCGATCTTGCCCAGGCAGACTACGACCGCTATCAGGCCCTGCTCGCCAAGCACTATGTGAGCCAGACCCAGGTCGACGCCCAGGCCAACACGCTCAAGGCCGCACAGGCACAAGTGCAGCAGGCGCAGGCAGCGCTGGCGGTCGCGCAGAACCAGGCCGAGTACACGAGCCTGCGCGCCGATCACGCCGGCATGATCACCGCGCTCAACGCCGAGGCCGGACAGGTCGTTGCCGCAGGCCAGACGGTTGCGGCGCTCGCCTGGGACGGCGCGGTCGAGGTCGAGATCGCCGTGCCCGAGAACCGCATCGGCGCGTACAAGGTCGGTGTGCCGTTCTCGATCGAATCCTGGGCCGACGCGGGCAAGCAGCTCGGCGGACATCTGCGCGAGATCGGCCCCGAAGCCGACCGCGTCACGCGCACCTACCGCATCCGCATCGGCTTCGACGATTCCGCGCAGGCGCCGCGCCTGGGCCAGACCGCGCGCGTCTATTTCGCCGACGGCGCCGGCGTCGGGCAGACGCTGATCCCGCTGTCCGCGCTGCACGAACTCGCCGGCAAGCCCGCCGTATGGGTCGTCGATGCGAAGACGCGCCAGGTGAAGCTCGCTCCCGTTGCGGTCGCCGCCTATCGCGAGCAAGGCGTGACCTTGTCGAACGGCGTCGGCGTGCAGGACTGGATCGTCACCGCCGGCGTGCACAAGCTGCGCGAAGGCGAGACGATCACGCCGGTCGACGCGATCAATCGTCCACTCTCGCTTTGAGCCGACGCCCATGCTGACTTCGGCCCTCGTCGCCTTTGCGCACCATTTGGCCGCATTCGCGATCGCCGCCGCGCTCGTCGTCGAGTTGGTCACGCTGCGCAGCGAACTGACCGTCGCCGGTGCACGCCGTCTGCTCAACGCGGACCGCATCTACGGCGTCGCCGCAATGGCGATCATTGCCGTCGGCATCGCGCGCGTCGTCTGGTTCGAGAAGAGCGCGGGCTACTACCTGCACAGCGCGCCGTTCATCGCGAAGATGATCCTGTTCGCCGCGATCGGCCTGCTCTCGATCCGGCCGACGGTCACGTTCCTTTCCTGGCGCAAGGCGCTGGCCGAAAACCGTGCGCCGACGCTCGACGCCGCCGCCCGGCGCCGATTGCGCTCGATCGTGCACATCGAGCTGGTTCTGCTCGCACTCTTGATTCTTTGCGCGGCGCTGATGGCCAAAGGCGTCGGTTTCCTCGGAGGTTGAAATGATTCCCGATCGGGCTTCTTCTGCGTCGTCCGACGCCGGCTTCGGCGGCGGTGTGCGACTCGTGCTGCGACTCGAAGGCCTCGCGGCCTTTCTCGTCGCCGTGGCTTTGTATTGGCAGACCGGATACGGTTGGGGCGTGTTTGCGCTGAGCTTCCTCGCCCCCGACCTTGCGTTTCTGGGCTACCTCGCCGGCAATCGGGTCGGAGCGGCCGCGTACAACTGCACGCATTCCTACCTCGGCGCCATCGCCGCACTGCTCGCGAGCGTGTACTTCACCTCGCCCGAGCTGTTCGCGGCCGGCCTGATCTGGTGCGCGCACATCGGCTTCGACCGCGCGCTCGGCTACGGGCTCAAGTACGCCAGCGGCTTCGGCCATACCCACCTCGGCCGGATCGGGCGGCACGCCGATGCCGTTCCCGCCCGCGCGACGGACCTGCACGCATGACGCGCTTCAATCTTTCCGAATGGTCGCTGCGCAACCAGCCGCTGCTGCGCTACTTCATCGTGCTGCTTGCCGCGATCGGCGTATGGTCGTACGTCGGCCTAGGCCAGTCCGAAGACCCGCCGTTCACGTTCAAGGTCATGGTCGTGCAGACGCAGTGGCCCGGCGCGACGGCGGCCGAGGTCACCGAACAGGTGACCGAGAAGATCGAGAAGAAACTGCAGGAATTGCCGCAGGTGGACTACCTGCGCAGCTATTCCCGGCCAGGCGAGTCGATGGTCTTCGTCGTGATCAAGGATTCGCTGCCGGCGAGCGACGTGCCCGAGTTCTTCTACCAGGTGCGCAAGAAGATCGGCGACATCCGCTACACCTTGCCGCAGGGCATCCTCGGCCCGTTCTTCAACGACGAATTCGGCGACACCTTCGGCAACATCTACGCGCTGACCGGCGAAGGCTACTCCGACGCGCAGCTGCGCGACTACGCCGAGCGCCTGAAGCTCGAGATCCTGCGCGTGCCCGACGTGGCCAAAGTGGAATTCGTCGGCCTGCAGGACGAAAAGGTCACGATCGAGCTGTCCAACGCCAAGCTCGCCACGCTCGGCGTCACGTTCGACCAGCTGCAGCAGACGCTCGCCTCGCAGAACGCGATCACGCCGGCCGGCAGCTTCGAGACCGGCAGCGACCGCATCTATCTGCGCCCGACCGGCGCGTTCGATTCGGTCGAAGCGATCCGCAACATCTCGATCCGCGCGAACGGCAACCTGTTCCGCCTCGGCGACATCGCCAACGTCACGCGCGGCTACGCCGATCCGCCGAATCCGCGCATGCGCTTCATGGGCAAGAATTCGCTCGGCCTCGCCGTATCGATGCGCGCCGGCGGCGACATCATCCATCTCGGCCGCAACCTCGATGCGACGACCGCTCGCCTGCAGCAGACCCTGCCGGTCGGTCTCGAACTCGAACGCGTCACCGATCAACCGCGCGCCGTCGCGCGTTCGGTCGACGAATTCGTGCACACGCTCGCCGAGGCGGTGATCATCGTCTTGCTCGTGAGCTTCTTCTCGCTCGGCCTGCGCACCGGCCTCGTCGTCGCGCTGTCGATTCCGCTCGTGCTGGCGATGACGTTCGGCGCGATGAAGTATTTCGGCATCGACCTGCACAAGATCTCGCTCGGCGCGCTCGTGCTGGCGCTCGGCCTGCTCGTCGACGACGCCATCATCGCCGTCGAGATGATGGCGATCAAGATCGAACAGGGCTACGACCGCATCCGCGCCGCCGCGTTCGCCTACACCTCGACCGCGTTCCCGATGCTCAGCGGCACGCTGGTCACCGCCGCGGGCTTTCTGCCGATCGCGACGGCGAAGTCGGGCACCGGCGAATACACGCGTTCGATCTTCGAGGTCGTGACGATCGCGCTGCTGATCTCCTGGGTCGCCGCGGTGATGCTGATTCCCTATCTCGGCTACAAGCTGCTGCCCGAACGCGACCAGAGCCCGCCGCGCGAGGGGTCGTGGCTGTGGCGCCTGCCGCCGCGCCTGCGCCGCATCGTTACCGGCGAGCATCCGCCGCATGCCGCCCACGATCCGTACGCGACGCCGTTCTATCGCAGATTCCGCAGCGCGGTCGAATGGTGCGTGGGCCATCGCTGGGCCGTGATCGGCGCGACGGTCGGCGCATTCGTTCTTTCGATCGTGGGCTTCGGCTCGGTGCAACAGCAGTTCTTCCCCGACTCGACGCGGCCGGAGCTGATGGTCGACCTCAAGCTGACCGAAGGCGCTTCGCTCAACGCGACCGAGGCCCAGGTGAAAAAGCTCGAAGCCTGGCTCGCCAAGCGGCCCGAACTGGAAAACTACGTCAGCTTCGTCGGCAGCGGCGCGCCGCGCTTCTATCTGCCGCTCGACCAGCAGCTCGC
>CBJLOV010000085.1:0-17548 GCA_966424745.1 uncultured bacterium | reverse complement strand
TCGACGCGGAATCCGATCGAGAACGGTTTCGCCTCGATGAATACGCCGCGCCGATGCAGCATCTCGAAGGTATCGCGTGCGCTGTGACCGAGCGCGAGCACGACATGGTCGGCGCGGATCTCGCTGCCGTCGGCGAGGATCACGCCGCGCAGCCGGCGCCGGCCGTCGCCGTCGGTCTCGACGCGGATATCGTCGACGCGCCGGCCGAAGCGGATTTCGCCGCCGAGCGCTTCGATCTCCTTGCGCATGTTCTCGATCATGCTGACCAGGCGGAACGTGCCGATATGCGGCTTGGCGACATAGAGAATCTCTTCCGGGGCGCCGGCCTTGGCGAACTCGAGCAATACCTTGCGCCCGTGATGCTGCGGGTCGCGAATCTGGCTGTACAGCTTGCCGTCGGAGAACGTGCCCGCACCGCCTTCGCCGAACTGCACGTTGGACTCCGGATGCAGATTGCGCTTGCGCCACAGGTCCCAGGTGTCGCGGGTGCGCTCGCGCACCGCCTTGCCGCGCTCGAGCACGATCGGCCGAAACCCCATCTGCGCCAGCACCAGGGCCGCGAACAACCCGCACGGACCGAAACCGATCACCAGCGGACGCAGCGCCTGCTGCGCCGGCGCCCTGGCGACCATGCGATAGCGGGTATCGGGCGCCGCGCCGACATGCGCATCGTCCTTGCAGCGCGCAAGGACCGCGGCCTCGTCGCGCACGCTCACATCGAGCGCGTAGATGAGCAGGATCGCGCCGCGCTTGCGCGCGTCATAGCTGCGCTTGGCGACCTGCAGCGACAGCAACTCCGCGTCCGCGATCGCCAGTTTGGCCAGCACCGCCTGGCGCAACGCCGGCTCGGCATGTTCCAGCGGCAGTTTGATATCGGTCAATCGCAGCATCGTTCGGCATCCTTCGCGCCACACCGTTGCCGGCGCGGCAGGGCTCGAGTTAGGAGCCAGGGCCGGGGATTATCGCGGATTCGCAGCGCCGTGAGGATGCCGGCCACGGGAACGCATCCGGATTCGCGGTCGCCGTCGGCGGTGTTTTACCAACCCTCCGGCAGAAAACGTAACCCTGTTTCGCTAGCATGGGCGACATCCTCTGTTTGCGCGGAACGCCGCCGGCGAGCAGCCCTTTGGCCGACTTGATGCCGCCGTCGGTCATTTCGGCCGCCGCCGTCGAGGCGCTGCGGTCAGCGGACTCGTCGCGGCAGCCAAGCAGACGACAACGCACGAACGACAAACGGATCAACCCTGGATCGACGAGGCCATCGCGCATGACGCTTCCACGCCCCATCCTTTTCGCGCTGGCCTTGGCCTGCCTCGGCTTACCGGCCGCGCAGGCAGCGGCCGCGCGCTCCGACGCGCCGATCGTGCTCTACACCGACATCGCTTCCGGTCCGAATTCGGGCGGCGAGAACGGCCGCGGCGCCTACCTGTCGATATTCGGCAAGAATTTCGGATCGATCGGCCTGGGTACGCTCGTGCGCGTCGAGATCGGCGGCGTCGAAGTCGACAACTATCGTTATCTCGGTCCCGCCAGGGGGCGCAGCGACATCCAGCAGATCAGCGTGCAGATCGGCGCGCTGCGGAATCCGCCGCCCGGCGTTGCGCTGCCCGTGCAGGTGCTCGTCGACGGCGTCGGCTCGAACGTCGACCAGACCTTCACCGTCAATCCGGGACGCGTCCTCTTCGTCGACAACGTGCACGGCAACGACGGCACGGCGGTGCCCGACGACATCCGCCATCCCTACCGCCATGTGCAGACTGCGAATGCCGCAGGCGGCGCCTACGGCGTGATGACGCCGGGCGACATCGTCGTGATGCGCGGCACTGGCGTCGCCTGGACCGACGTCGGCTTCGACAGCTACTTCGTCAAATTCATCGGCAAGAACGCTTCGGCGCCCTCCGGTGCGTCCGGCACGGGCCCGTTCACGCTGATGGCGTATCCCGCCGAGGACGTCTTCGTCGACGTGGCCGGCAACGCGACGCAGAAAGGCGCGATCTCCGGCGTCGACACGACCAGCTACGCCGGCGGCCGCTGGATCACCGTCGCCGACCTGCGCATCGAATCGGGCGGCAACGCAGGCCCCATCGCCGTGCAGATCGACGGCGACCACTGGCGCATCGTCAACAACGAACTCACCGCGGCCACCGCGACCAACCAAGCGCGCGCCGCCGGCATCAACGGCAACGGCACGAATTCCTACTGGGTCGGCAACCATATCCACGACATCGCGGGCGGCACGGCGCAGGAAAACCACGGCATCTACATCGACGGCGACGGCTCGTACGAGATCGCGTACAACACGATCGACCATGTGAGCGGCGGCAACGGCATGCAGGTCTACGTCAACGGCAGCAACGGCAGCGACGTCGCCAACAACGTCCGCTTCCACCACAACCTCGTCCACGACATCTCCAAGCACGGCATCAACATCGCGGACGGCATGCAGAACGGCCTCTGCGTATGGAACAACCTCGTCTACAACACGGCCTATGCGAGCCTGCGCTTCAACACGAACACGCTGCATGGCGCGAGGATCTACAACAACACGTTCTACAACGCCGTGACCAGCGGCAACGCCCTCTACGGCGCCATCACCAACGACTGGGTTTTCGCCGGCGATGCGCTCGCGTTCGAGAACAACCTCGTCGCGCCGACCGCCGCGAGAAACTACACCGGCGGCAGCGTCGGCATCGATGCCGGCATCGGCACGATTTCCAACAATCTGTGGAACGGCGGCAGCGGCAGCGTCGCATTCGACGCGCACGCCGTCGGCGGCGATCCGGCGTTCGTCAACGCCGCCGGCGCCGACTTCCATCTGCGCGCGGCGAGCGCGGCGATCGACGCGGGTTCGGCGGGCGTCGCCGCCCTGGTGGCGGACGATTTCGAGGTGACCGGGGCGCGTCCGTTCGGGTCGGCATACGACATCGGCGCATACGAATTCGAACCCGTCGTCGCGCCGCGCTTTCCCGCGCGCCTGCTCGACACGCGCAGCGGCGGCGCCACGAGCGACGGGTTGTTCGCGGGAATCGGTGCCTTGGCCGCGGACGGAGCGTTGGCGCTGAGCGTCGGCGGGCGCGCCGGCATTCCCGCTGCCGGCACGCCGGCGGCGCTGCTGAACGTCACGGTGACGAATCCGGCGACGGCGGGATACGTCGCCGTCTGGCCGACCGGCACCGCCCTGCCCCCGACCTCCGACCTCAACTTCGCGGCTGCACAGACCGTCCCCAATCTCGTGCTGGCCGCGCTCGGCGACAACGGTCAGACGTCCCTGTTCAACGCGTCCGCCGGCAATATCGACCTGGTCGCCGACGTGACCTGGTACTTCACTCCTGCCTCTCAGTTGAACGCGGTGACGCCTGCGCGCCTCCTCGACACACGCCCCGGCTACGCGACGGTCGACGGCGCCTTCGCCGGGGAAGGCCCTCTGTACGGCAGCGCTCGGCTCGATCTCGGCGTCGCCGGCCGCGCCGGGCTGCCGGCGAGCGGCATCGGCGCCGTCGTCATGAACGTCACCGTCACCCAGCCCGCGGCACCCGGCTACATTACCGCCTGGCCGAGCGGCCAGGCCCGACCGCTCGCTTCCAATCTGAACTATGTGCCCGCGCAAACGGTGCCGAACATGGTCATTTCGGCGGTCGGCGCGGACGGGCGCGTCTCGCTCTACAACGGCAGTGCGGGAACCACCCATTTGGTAGCGGACGTGGTCGGCTGGTTTCCGCGGGGCGCCGCGCTGACGCCGTGCACTCCCGCGCGGCTTCTCGATACCCGGGTCGGATCGGCCACCGTCGATTCGCGTTTCGCCGGCATCGGCACGCTCGCTGCGGCCAACACCCTCGACCTCAGCGTGGCCGGTCGCGGCTGCGTGCCGCCGAACGGCGCCGGCGCGGTCGTCCTCAACCTCACGGCGGTCGCGCCGGGCGCGCCCGGATACCTCACCGCGTGGCCGTCCGGCACCGCACGCCCCCTTGCATCGAACCTCAACTTCCTCCCCGGCCAGATCGTTCCCAACCTCGTCGTCGCGGCCATGGGCAGCAACGGCAAGATTTCGCTGTTCAACGGCTCCCTGGCGCCGATGGACGTCGTCGCCGACGTCGTGGGCTGGCTGGCGCCCGGCTACTAATGATGCCGCCGTCGCGTATCCGGAACCGTAACGACGTGCACGTCGGCCGCGACCGCGGATATGATCGCGCGGCTTCGGTCGAATGCTGTTTGAGGATTGCAGACCTTCGGCTCGCGGGATTTCTGGGTACCGACTTCAGGGGGAGTTGTGAAGGTAACCGCGCCGCGTCACCGCATTTCCCCCGGCGCAGCAGCCCTGCTCGTCTTGGCTCTGCTGCCCTATTTGGTCGTGGCCCTGATCGCGTTGGAAACGCATCGCATGGACGACCCGAGCTTCTCCAGCGGCGAAGATCGCTACGGCCTCGCTTGGCAACGTCTTTTTGCGACGTTCTTCACGATCGTGCTGCTACTGCTGCTGTCAGCTGTGCCATTCCTGCAGCGCCGACAGAACGCGGCCACGTCGCCCGCTACCGGCACCATCATCCTGTATACGGGCGCGGTCGCCATCGCGTTGTGGATCTCGTTGGCCACGGGCTTCGGTTTCCCTGGCGGCTGGTCGTTCCTCATTCCCGTCGCGCTGCCGGTATGTGCCGCCGCGCTGGCGCTTTGGGGCATCCGCAATCCGGCGGCATCGCCGTCGCGTGCGGTTCCCATTCTGCGCAACGCCACGCTGGCGCTCTGTGCCGCTTCGTTGCCGCTCTGGGTACTGGATATTTCACAAGCCCCGGGACGCTGGGCGGCGCAGCGCGCGGCGCGCGAAGTCGAAAGCAAGCTCGCCGCAGCGCGCGGCGAAGAATCGGGCAAACTCCGGCGGCTGCAACATGAAGCGGAATTGGCGGCGCTGACGGAGGACTCGCCTTTGGCCGCCTATGTGCGCCTGTTGGATTTCGAAGTGGTGATAGAACAGGACTCGACCTTCGAGGATCGGGTGCTGGCCAAGGCGCGCACGGCCAAGTCGCGCCAAGCGGACTTCCTGCCGCTGTTGCGAGATAGGCACCTCGGTCGGTTGAGTTGGATGTGGCGACTGGATTTGATTGCGACGCCGGAACTGTGTCGCGCCTATCACGCGGCATTCGCGAAATACATACAGCTCGATCCGACGTACCCCATGAACGCCATCGAGCGGGTGAACCTGCAGATCCCGAACCTCCACTGGTTCGCCCAGGCCGGCTGCGCGCCTCCCGATACGGTGCACGCATTGGAGGGGGTGCTGAACACGGCCGCGACGAAGACCTTGCCCACCGACTCGCAGGTCGTCGCGGTGCACGGCGTGCTGGCCGAGCTGCGCGCGGCGAACGGAAATCCCTAGTGCCTGGTCAAGCCGCGGGTACACTCCGCGCGAGGGCCTTGCGCTGGATCCTTCGGCGATATGTCGTGACGCACGCCGGCAAGCTGCCTTGCCTGCCCGCATACAAGGGAGGAAATCCATGCGGTTTACGATCGGCCTCGCATCGGCGGTGTGGTTATGCTGCACGATTGCGAACGCAGCGGAGACGACCGAAGCCTGCCGCGGCTTGGCGCAGATGGCGCCGCCGGCGGCCGACATGCCGACGGCGCGTGATCGCGACCGCCTGCACGACTGCGTGTCCATGGAGTCATACGAAGGCCTCGGAAGCAGGCAGATCGACGTACGCGATGCGCGCCTGTGCGCCTACATCGAACTCGACCGAATGGAACAGGCGCTGCCGACGCAAGGCGCGGGCGTGCTGATGACGATCTATGCCAACGGCAGCGGCGTGCCGCGCAACGCGCAATTGGCGAAGCACTTCGCCTGCCTGATGGAATGGAAACCCGACGACATCGAACAGCTGCTGCAGAATATCGACAAACGCACGCGCGCCGGCGAGCCGGTCGGCCCTTGCGACGTCACGCCTTACTGGCCGCTAAACGATATCTGTGCCGGCTACCAAGAAGCGATCGAAACGCAGCGCATCGCCGGCGAGCAGCGTGCGCTTGCCGCGCGCTGGTCGGTGTCGCGCAGGGATGCCTTCGCCTCGCTGGTGAAGACGATGGAGGCTTACGAACACAAGCGCGAACCGGCGGAAATCTTCAAATTGGACCGGCCGGAGCGCATCGATTCGATCCGGAACCGGTTCCGCCGCGAATTTCTGCAAGCGATCAAGGCGCTCGACGCACCCGCCGGCCTGCCCGCCCGCGACCTGGCTGCACTCGACCGGGCCTTGAACACGACCTATCGCACCCTGGTGAAAGCGCTCGAGCGCGGACGTGCCGACTACGGTCCCGAAGCCTACGAACCGCTGACGCCGGCCGGTCTGCGCGAAGCGGAACTGGCCTGGCTGCGCTATGCCGACAGTTGGGAACGATTCCGCGCGGCGGAGTATCCGCAGACCCCGCCGGAGCGGCTGCGCGCGCTGCTCACGGAACAGCGCCTCGTCGCGCTGCGTGCATTGCGCGAGGAATTCCACCTCGAGGACTACTGGCCCGACGCTTGAGAGCCCATACACGCTCTTCCGGGTAAGCCGGAACGCACCCGGGTTTCGATCGGAGCCGGTCAAAGCGATTCTCCGCGCACAGTTTGCGTGGCTTGAAGCACACCGATGTCTTCGCCGCGACCGATCATTGTGTGAAGATACGGCCTCCCCTTCCCCACCCGCAGCGCCCGCTTCACCGAGGCGCCTCTCGAGCTTGCGGTCAAACACCATGAAGAAAATCGCGTTCGTACGTCCGCGCACCGAACGGAAGAGCGGCCTCGCAAGCCACCTGCCCCATTGCCTGCCCTTGGCCCTCGCAGGCCTGATGTTCGCGCCGTGGGCCGCAGCGACGAACTACACGGCCGCGGTCACCGGCGTGCAAGCGGCGGATTCGGCCAACGGCTACCGTATCGCGACTTCCTCGGGCGGCTCGCTCGACTATGCGTTCGGCGCCGACGACGGCATCACCGTCTGGCAGACGCAGGCCGTCGATGCGTACGGGCTTTTCACCGCCAATGCGATGGCGCCGATCGTGCTCGACACCGCAAACTCCAGCGGAACGCTTTCCCTCGATGCCACGCGCGGTACGCCGACCCATGGCGCCGTCAACGGAGGATTCGGCTACGCGATGGGCCTGGATGTGACGTCCGGAAAAACCGTCACGGTCAATGGCGCGATTTCGATCCATTCGGAAACCGACGACCCGGTCTCCGGATCCGGAAGCGAGTCCAGAGGCATCAACGTCAGCCAGGGAACGCTGTCGCTCAACGGCAACGTCCAAATCGATTCGTACTCGAAGGCCTATTCGCGCGGGTTGTACGTCTACCAGGGCAATCTCAGTTTCAACGGCTCGACCACGATCCTGACCCAGGCGCCCGGAACGGACAACGACGGCATCTACAATTCCGGCGGCGGACGCAGCGTCATTCGCCTGCACGGGAATGCCAGCGTCTCCGCCTTGTCCATCTGGCCGAGCGACAACGCCCACGCTATCTACAACAACAACGAAAACAGTCAGCTCTACATCGACGGCACGCTCGACCTGACCGCCGTCTCGCAAGGATCGACGGTCTTCGGCATCCGCAATCAAGGCAGGATGATCGTGGGCAAGGACACGACGATCGTGGCCCAGGGCCCGCGCTCCGCGTTCGGCGCCGCCAACACGTTCGACAATGCCTACCTGGAGTTCGACGGCAAGACGGACATCACCGTCACGAACACCACGAACTACACGCCGTTCGGCCTGCCGACCGCGATAAGCATCAACTACTCCTCGGGGAACAGCTACATCCGCTTCAAGCAGTCCGTCCATGCGAACGTCAAGGCGGCAACCACGGCGCTGGGCATCGACAATGTCAGCCAGGTGTACGCGGACTCGACCGCCGACACGGTCGTTTTGACCGTCGGCACGAGCTGCGCTTCCTGCGACGTCTACGGCATCCGCAACAGCGGCGGCACGATCGGGTTCGCCGGCGGCGCCACGATCGTGACCTCCCCCGGCAGCGCAGGCACGGCCTATGCCGTGTGGAATGTGCCGACGTCGACCAACAACGCGGCGATCACCCTCAACAACCCGGGAACCCTGCCGGTGCGATTGAACGGCAGAATCGTGACGGGGGCGGCGACCGGCTCCAGTGCAAACGTGCTGTCGGCAAGCACGACGCTCGTCCTGCCGACGGCGGACTCGTATCTGAAGGGCGCGGTCACGGGCTATCGGACCGCGGCCGGCGCCTACTCCGTCGGCAAGACGGCCTTGACCCTGACCAACGGAGCGAGATGGGTATTCGACCCCGCTTTCAACCAGAACGATCTCGGCAGCGGAAGCCTCGCCATATCCCAGGGCGGAACATTCGACCTGAGCGCCTCGGCGGCTGCCGCGGCGAGCATAACGAGCAGTGCGGCGGCGGGCGCCGCGCTGACCGCGGGAGACGGCAGCGCGGCCGGCGGCGCAGTCCTGGATATCGCCAGCGACATCACCGGGACGAGCGGCACGGCGACGGCGGGACGCCTGACCTGGGGCCCGGGCTTGACCTCGGTGGCGGTCACCAGTCCCGTGCAGGTGGCGGTGGCTTCGGATCCGTTGTTGACCGGCGGCACGATCGCGGACAGTGCCGTCTGGACGTCGTATCCGGCCGCGGCGCCGCTGGTCGTGCTCGACGGCGCGGCGACAGGCGCGAGCGGCTGGCAATTCCCGCAACCCGTCGGCGTGATCCGCACCGCCCGCATTGCGCTCAACGGCGCGGCAAGACAGATTCAATATCAACCCGATCTCGCTCTTTCGAACGACGGCAGGCAGATACTCTTGACCGGACTCAAGGTCCGGGTCCTGGCGCAGAATCCCTCCGTCGACTATGTGCCGCTGTCGCCGGGGCGCCTGCTCGACACGCGCGCGGGCGCGACGACGATCGACGGAATCGGCGCGGGCACGGGCGCGTTGGGCCCGGGCGAAAGCCGCCTGCTGCAGGTCGGCGGCAGCGGTGGCGTGCCGTCCTCCGCGGTCACCGCCGCCGCGCTCAATGTCACCGCGGTCGACCCGGCGGGCGCCGGCTATCTCACGGTCTGGTCGGGCAGCGGCGTGACGCCGCTGGCATCGAACCTCAACCTCAATCCCGGCTATACGATTCCGAATCTCGTCATTTCGCAGGTGGATTCCAGCGGCCGTGTGTCGATATACAACGGCAGCAGTTCGGCGACGCAGGTCGTGGTCGACGTCCAGGGTTATCTGCCCGACGGCACCTCCTACGTGCCGATGACGCCGGTGCGCCTGCTCGACACGCGGTACGACACCCCGCTCTCGGAGACGACCGTCGACGGCATCGATCAGGGTACCGGCGCCTTCCCGCCCCACGGTGAATTCGATCTCGAAATAGGCGGGCGTGCGGGCATTCCGGCGACGATCGGCGCCGCCGTCCTCAACGTCACTGCGGTGACGCCTCCGGGCACGGGCTACGTCACGGCCTGGCCCTTTGCAACGTCGCAGCCCTTGGCTTCCAATCTGAATCTCAATCCCAGCCTGACCATCCCGAATCTGGTCATCGCCGGCGTCGGCAGCCGTACCGGCAATAGCGCCGCGTCGCTTTACAACGGCAGCGCGACGGCAACCCATCTGATCGCGGACGTACAAGGATATTTCCCGGCAACCTCGAGCTACAGCGCCCTGGTGCCCAGGCGCTTGCTGGACACGCGCGCGGGCCAGGTCTCGTGCGACGGCTTGCAGCAATACAGCGGAGCCGGGGCCATCGGTCCCGGCGCCCGACTCGATCTGACCGTGGCCGGCCGTTGCGGCGGAGCCGTTCCGGCGACCGGTGCGGGCGCCGTCGTGCTGAACGTCACCGCGGTCCTGCCTGCGGATCCCGGATTTGTGACCGTGTGGCCGACGGGTGCGGCGCAACCGTTGGCATCCAATCTCAATCTGAATCCCGGTACCACCATCCCGAATACGGTGATCGCCAAGATCGGCGCGCAGGGGCAGGTGTCGATCTACAACGGCGGATCGGCACCGCTGAATATCGTCGTCGACGCCCAGGGCTGGTTTCCGGGCACGCCGTAGAGCTCACCGGGCCCGACGCTGCGGAGCTTCCTCTCGTCCGCGAACGCGCCGCCCGGCATCGGATGCCTCGAGCGGTGCGATCAGCGGGGCGTTTGCCCGGCCCGACGAGGCGGCGGCGAAGGACGCCGCTCACGGCTTTGCCTTCTGCGTCGCGAATCGCGCGAACGATCGCTTCGTGAACGGGTAGGTACCGGCCGGGCGGCTCCCGCTGCAGGTGCCGGCGGAGTTGATCATATAAGCAGGATATCGGCGCCCTGCTGCGCGAGCGCCTGCGCTGTGCCAAGTTCGATGCCGCTGGTCGATCCCTTCGCAATTGCCGCTTTACCATTCAGCACCGATGAGCTCCCGTCCAAATTTGGAAAGGACCGCGGTATCGCGCTCCACGGTTTCTGCGAGATAGTCGAAGGCGACTTGTCCATAGCCGAGGGTCAAATCTGCAACGAGGTGATGTCCCGAGACGATCTCCAACACGGGCAGCCGCGCGACGTCGGCGACGACGTGGCGGAAGAGCTGCAAGTCGGCGGGGGCGCTCCAGGATTCCTTCACCTGTATATCTTCCAGTTGATAGCGCACGAGCTCACAGATGCGCGCCGTGCCGTCCACGTGCGGAATGATCTTCAGAACAAAGTTGGGAGTGCTCAGGGCTCTCAGCGCTTGCTGCCTGTCCGTTGCGCGATGCTTGTAACCCATCGTCGCGAGAGCGCAGAGGGACTGACCGTAATGCAGCCTGCCGACAATCACATCGCCTTCATGGCTGATCTCGGGTTGCGCCAATTTCTTCGGAAAGCCCCACAACTCCCGACCGCCGGCGATCGGCGCGTGGTCGTCCAAATACATCGAGTGTACATACAGCCCATCCTGTCCGGCGTAGCGTACGGGAATCAATTGACCCGATTCGGTGTAGTCGCCGAATCCCGTGGAGTCGGGCATGCGAATGAACTCGTATTTCACTACCGGCTCGGTGATTTCGAGCGGTTCGGGTACGACCGCGCGCAAGGCTTCGGGATCCGTGCGGTAGGCGATGATCAGGTATTCGCGATCGAAGAAGCGATACGGCCCGCGCGGAAACGACGGATTCGTCAGCGGCATCGCGTGCGCGCTGCGTCGCACGTCGTCGATTTTCATGGTTGAACCTCATGCGATTGTTTGATGAGAGAAGGGCCGATCAGCGAGCCATGCCGGGTCGGCATGAGGCCAGAGAGATCAACCGTGGAGTGATGGCCGACCGCGGCCCGGTTCTCCGCCAGCCACTGCTCAGCGGCGTGCGCGCCAAGCGCATGCAGATGGCGTAAGAAGGCTGGATCGTTGTTCATCTTGCTCGTGGCGCCGAACGCGCCGAGTGTTTCGTCGCCGATGCCGTGAACGTGGAGACGTCTGAACGTTGCGTCTTGCGGTCGCGCTTTCATCAAATCTTCGATGAACGCGATCGCCGACACCTCCGCCATGAACGTCGAGTTGAAACCGATCTCGTCGATGCGATCGATGATGGCGCGCGCGGTGCGCGGCACGTCGGCCCGCACGACCGGATTGATGCCGACGACGATGATGTCGGTCGCGGTCGTGTGCAAATACAAAGGCGCCAAGGCGGGGTTGCCGGTATAGCCGCCGTCCCAATAGTGTTCGCCGTCGATTTCCACGGCCTGATAGACCTGCGGCAGCGCGGCCGAGGCCAGTATGACTTCCGCCGACAGCTCCTCGTTCTCAAACACGCGACGCAGACCGGTGCGCACGTTGGTGGCGCAGATGAAGACACGCGCCGCATCGGGATCGCTGCGCAGGCCGTCGAAGTCGATGCGTTCGAGCAGGCTGCGCAGCGGGTTGTAGTTGAGCGGGTTGGTCTGGTACGGCGACCAGATCCGCGTGAGCATGTCGTGCCACAGGAAGAGCGGATTGTCGTCCAGATGCCAGCGTCGGTTCGTGCCGAGTGCCGGCGGCGCGAGGCTCGCAAAACCAGGCAGGCGTCCCACGTCCTTCCAGTAGCGTTCGAGCGCCTTGCGCGCTTCCGCCGCACCGCCGCGCCGCAGGCCATCGGCCAGAATGCCCGCATTCATTGCGCCGGCGCTGGTGCCGCTGATGCCGACAATCTCGAGCTCCGGTTCCTGCAGCAGGCGATCCAGCACACCCCAGGTGAACGCGCCGTGCGAGCCGCCGCCCTGCAGGGCGACGGCTACGCGGCGGACAGCGCTGTCACTGATCCATTGCGGGTCGCTGGCCGCGCGCACTGCCTTGACGTTCATCGGGTCAGTGCGCTGTAGCGAGGACGGCAATCGGGGCCGCCGGTTCCCCGACAGGCTTGCGGCGAATCCTGAACCACGCGGCGTACAGCGCCGGCAGGAAGAAGATCGTCAGGAACGTGGCAACGGTGAGGCCGCCCATGATGGCGATGGCCATCGGCCCCCAGAACACGCTGCGCGTGAGCGGAATCATCGCGAGCACCGTTGCGGCCGCCGTCAACATGACCGGCCGCGTTCTGTGCACGGCCGCTTCAACAACGGCAGTCCACGGGTCTGCGCCGGCTTCCATTTCCGCTTGTACCTGATCGATCAGGATGACCGAGTTGCGCATGATCATGCCGCTCAGTGCGATCACGCCCAAGATCGCGACGAAACCGAGCGGCGCATGCGCGAACAACAGCGCGAGAACCGAACCGATCAATCCAAGCGGCGCCGTCAGCACCACCATCGTCATGCGCGAGAAGTTCTGCAGCTGCAACATCAGGATCAGCAGAATCGTCACGATCATCACCGGCGCGACCGCAATCAACGCCGCGTTGGCCTTCGCGCTTTCTTCGACCGCGCCGCCGACGTCGATTCGATAGCCGGCCGGCAACTTGGCCTCGATATCCTTGAGCAGTGGAAGCAGCGATTCGGTGACGGAAACGCCTTGCTCACCATCCGCCACGTCGGCGCGTACCGTGATCGCCATATCGCGATTGCGTCGCCACAGCACCGGCTCTTCGAGCTCGGCATCCACGTGCGCGACCTGCGATAACGGCACGACCGTTCCTTGGCGCGTATACAGATTCACGTCCTTCAACGTGTCGAGATCGCGACGTTCCGCGGGTATCGCGCGCGCAACGATGTCGACCATGTCCTCGTGCTCGCGCAGCTGCGACAGGGTTGCGCCGTTCATTACCGTTTGCGTGACCAGCGCAACATCGGACGGCGTGAGGCCGAGCGCACGCGCTTTGTCCTGATTGAGATCGACTTTCAACGTACGTACCGGATCATTCCAATCCAGCTGCACATCGCGCACTTTCGGGCTCGACGCCACCACGTGCTCGACTTCGCGTGCGATCGCGCGCACCTTTTGCGTATCCGGACCGACGACGCGGAACTGCACGGGGTAACCGACCGGCGGTCCCAGCTCCAGGCGCGACACGCGCACCCAGACGTCCGGGAACTGCTGGTTGGCGTTGGCCATCAGGCGCGTGCGCACGCGTTCGCGCGCTTGCATATCCTTGGTCATGACGATGAATTCGGCGTAGCCCGGGTTCGGCAATTCCGGATTGAGCGACAGGTAGAAGCGCGGCGCGCCGGCGCCCGTGTACGCAGTGAAGAACTTGACGTCCTCGTCTTTCGCCAACACCGCTTCCATCTTCTTGACCTGTTCGGTGGTTGCGGCGAACGAAGCGCCTTCTTTCAAGCGCAGGTCGACGACCAACTCGGGACGCGTGCTTGAAGGGAAGAACTGCTGCGGTACGAGTTTCATCGCAGGAATCGACAGCGCGAGCGCCGCTGCGGTAGCGCCGATCACCCACCAGCGCCGTTTGAGGGCAAGCTCGATCAGGCGGCGCAGTTTGGCGTAGAACGGCGTCGCGTACGGATCGGCGCTGTGCTGGTGCTTGCCGAAGTCCCTCGGCAGCATCTTCACCGCGAGGTACGGCGTGAACAGTCCTGACACGATCCAGGAGAAGAGCACCGCCGTACCCACGATCCAGAAGATGCCGCCGGCGTATTCGCCGGTCGAAGACTTCGCAAAACCGATCGGCATGAACGCGGCCACCGTGATCAGCGCACCGGTCAGGCGCGGCATCGCGGTCGACGTATAGGAATAGCCGGCCGACTTGATCCGATCCCAGCCCTGTTCCATCTTCACGACCATCATCTCGACCGCGATGATGCCGTCGTCGACGAGCAGACCGAGCGCGATGATCAGTGAACCGAGCGAGATGCGCTCGAGGTTCCAGCCCATCGCGAGCATCATCACCGCGACAGCACCCAGCACCAATGGCACCGAGGCGACGACGATCATGCCCGTGCGCCAACCAAGACTGAACAGGCACACGGCCAGAACGATCGTGAGCGCCTCGAGCAGCGAGCGCTCGAACTCCCAGATCGAATCGCTGACCGTCGTCGGCTGGTCGGCCACGCGCTCCAGTTCGACGCCGTACGCAAGTCCCGCCTGGATCTTGCCCGCTTCCTTTTCGATCGCACGGCCGAGATCGACGATGTTCCCATCGTCGGTCATCACGATACCGAGCATCAGCACCTGCCGGCCGTTCTGGCGCACGGTGTAAGTCGGCGGGTCTTCGAAACCACGCGTCACCGTAGCGATGTCGCCGAGCTTGAGCTGACGGCCGCCGGCCATGATCGGGACGTTGCGGATGTCTTCCAGGGTTGCGAATTGCCCGCCAACGCGCACCAGCACGCGGTCGTTCTGCGTGTCGATCGAACCTGCGGGCAGCACGTTGTTCTGGCTGTGCAGACTTTCAGCGATCACCGCCGGCGTGATGCCGAGCGCGGCGAGACGCTGGTGCGAGAACTCGATGTAGACCTTCTTCTCCTGCTTGCCGTAGATGTCCACTTTCTTGACCATCGGCACCTTCAACAGGCTGCGCTTGATCACTTCGGCCATGTCGGATAGTTCCGCCTGTCCGACGCCATCGCCTTTGAGCGCGTACATCAGGCCGGACACGTCGCCGTACTCGTCATTGAAGATCGGGCCCACGACACCTTCGGGAAGCTCGTTGCGGATGTCGCTGAATTTCTTGCGCGCCTGATACCAGGCCTCGCGCTGATCCTTTTTGGACGTCCCGTCATACACGCTCAGCGTCATGCCGCCGAAGCCCTGGCGCGCGAACGTCTTGACCTTGTCGAAGTGATCGAGCTGCTCGAACTTCTTCTCCATGCGATTGAGCACTTCGTCTTGCATCTGCTGCGCCGAAGCACCCGGCCAGATCACCATGATGGTCATCGATGGCACCGAGAAATTCGGATCCTCGAGCTGCCCCAGCTTGGTGAAGCTGAACATGCCGCCGAAGCCGATGACGAGGATCAGGAACAGCACGATCGAGCGGTGGTTCAGCGCCCACTCGGTGAGATTGAAGGACTTCATAGCGCGGCCTGCTTGTTGGTTCCGGCCTGTTCAGGCCCGATGCGCGGCGCCGCATCGGGCAGCGCGACACGCAAACCGGGTGACATTTTCTGCACACCCGCGGTGACGATGCGCTCGCCGGCGGGGGGACCCGAGACGAGCACCTCATCGCTGCGATATCCATGCACCGTGATCGGGATCAGCGCGACGGTACCGGTGGCTTCGCCGGCGGACTCCGCGCCTGCCGCGCGCACAGCCCAGACGGCCGGCTGCCCGTTCGCTTGGGTGATGGCGCTCGCCGGAATCACCGCAATCGGCGTGTCGCCGGCCGTGCCCTGGGCAGACACGGTGGCGCTCGCGCCCAGCGGCAGGCCGCGCGCACTCGCGGGCCGCAACTTGGCGCGATAGGTTCGCGTTTGAGCCGCCGCTTGCGGCGCGAGTTCGCGCAAGGTAAGCGCAAACGAATCTTGCGGCATCGCCGTGAGCGCCGCGCTGAAGTGCGCCTTTTCAAACGCGTTGAGCTGATCTTCCGGCACGTCGACCACGATTTCCGGTTCGCCCGGATCGGCGATCGAAACGACCGGCTGACCCTCCGCCACGACTTGTCCTACCTCGAAATGCACCGAGGTAACGACGCCGCTCTGCGACGCGCGCAACGTGGTGTATTTCAGGCGATTGCGCGCCAGCTCGAGGGTCCTCGCTTCCGCCTCTGCCGCGGCCTTCGCCTTGTGCTCGCCGCTCTGCGCGTGCTCGTCGTCGGATGTGCTGACCGAGCCGTCACGATGCAGCGCGTTGAGACGTTGGCGGTCCGATTCGGCCTGCCTGGCCTGCGTCGTCGCAGCGATGAGCTGCTGCCGCGCCGCTTCCTCGGCGAGCCGGTAATCGGCGTCGTCGAGCACGGCAAGCACGTCGCCTTCATGCACTGATTGCCCCACTTCGACGCGGCGTTGCACGACCTTGCCCGCGACGCGGAACGCCTGGTCCACTTCGTAGCGCGCGTGCACGGCGCCGAAGTAGCGATTGGTTTCGCCGGCCGTGTCGTAGCGCAACTCGGCCGTGCGGACGGCTCGCGGCGCCTCGGCGCTCGGCTTGTTTTGCCCGCACGCGGCGAGCAGTGCCGCGACCGTCGCGGCGAGAAGGATGGGACGAAGCAACGTAGTCATGAATGGGATTCCTGGTTGGGTTCGAAAACTTGCCAGCCGCCGCCGAGGGCTTTGTAAAGCTGGACGCTGTCGAGCAGCAGCTGCGTGTTGCTGGCGTTCGAGTCGACACGCGCAGCCAGTCGCGCGCGCTGCGCATCGAGTAGCGGCAGCAAATCGATCTGGCCGCGGTCGTACAAAGACCGGGCGTGGCCCAACGCCGCATCCGCGGAAGCGGAGGCGCTGTCGAGGAGCGTCGCGCGCTGGCGTTCGTCGGTGAGCGAGGTCAGCGCGTTCTCTACGTCTTCGAGCGCGCGCACGATGGCGTCTTCGTAACGCAGCACCGCTTCGGATTGGGCCGCTTCGGCGCTGTCGTTGATCGCCTGCGTGCGCCCTGCGTTGAAGATCGGCATGGCGATCAACGCGGCCACGTTGCTGAAGCGCGCGGCGCCGAGATCCAGCCCGTTGGGCTCGATCTTCTCGCGGCCGAACGACGCGCCCAAAAAGAGCCGCGGGAACCATTCCGCCGCCGCCTGCTGGCGGCGTGCGTTGGCCGCGTCGAGTTGCGCCGCTGCCGCGAGCAGATCGGGGCGGCGCTGCAAGATCGTCGCCGGCTGGCCGGCTCGCGTCGGCGGAACGGCAATCGCGCCGCTCGTCGGTACGATATTGGCGGCGTTGCCCGCCTGATCGCCGATGAGTACCGCGATCCGATGACGCGACACGGCCGCCAGTGTTTCGAGCGGCGGTATTGCCGCGCGCGTCTTTGCCGCGTCTGTCTGAGCGCGCTCGACATCGAACGCGGTCGCAAGCCCGGCGCGTTGGCGCGCCGTGATCAGACGCAGCGTCTCGTCTTGCGCTGCCGAGATGGCGTGGACGGTCTCGAGCTGGCGCAGCGCACCGACCAGCATGAAATAGTTGCTCGCCACGTCGGTCAGCACGAGCAGGCGCACTCCGCGCGCCGTATCTTCGCTGGCTTTCGTGTCGGCGGCCGAGGCCGACGCGCCGGCGCGCAGGCGGCCGGAGATATCGATTTCCCAGGAGACGTCCAGGCT